>NZ_JBQQCM010000010.1:0-166193 GCF_052246755.1 Halobacillus sp. B29 | reverse complement strand
AGAGCACTTGACCCCCTTACCAGGAAAACCTGAATGAAGACCTTAAAAAAGAAGCGTTAATGCTTCTCTTCTTAAAGATGGTCAAAAGTGTGAGGGGTTGACAGTTTCGTTCATATCAGGAGGCTCAGCACATGCCCGCGGAAAGCGAATCATCCCCCGCAGGACCTTTCTTCTCATAAAATATCTCGAAACTGAGTCTTCAACTATACGGCCCTATACTTTAATAAATCTCTTGTAAAAGTCAACTTAACAGACTCTTCTTAACACCACGTCTTCTTTAGACCATGCAAAAGTCATTCCTAGGCGGCAATAAAAAACCCAGCTCCGGTTGAAAAAACCGGAGCTGGGTTTTGTCAATCAGGCGTGATAGTCTTCATATCTAGGCTGTGGAGAACTCAAAGCCAAAATTCCAGCCGTTACTGGGAAGGCAATCGTTAACAGAATGACTTCCTGGTAACCTCCAAGCCAGTCGTAAAAAATACCAAATGGAAGCGGCCCTAAAGCAGATCCGATAACCATGACGGTCTGTGCGAGTCCTTTAATACTCCCCAAATGTTCACGGCCAAAGTAGTTCGGCCAGACTATATTCAGAACGATACGTTCAAACCCATTCACAAATCCCCACAGTATACCAAAAGCTACAGCGAGCCACCAAGTATCTGTAAATAGTAGAAGCAGCAAAGTAAAAATATGACCAAAGAAAGTGATAGCCAATATGTAATGTACTTGGAAGCGGTCCACTAAGTATCCAGTCAGGAATGTAACTGGGAACCCGATAATCGCCATTAAAGTCAACACCATCGCAGCGACTCCCGTATCAAGACCTCTTAAGCCCATAATGGATACAATATGAAAGGTAATAGCTGTATTTACAAGAGCCGGTACGATTACACAAAAAAGTATAAACCAGAAAGCTTTCGTAGCCATAGCTTCTTTTAAGGTCCAGCTTTTTTCATTAACTTCTATATTTGGATTCGGATCGTCATCGTCTTTAACAGGCTTTGGAGTTCCATCCGGTACTTCTCCAACCAATTTAGGCTGATTGCGGACAAAAAAGAATGCTACGGGCACAAATACAATCAATAATAGGGCGCCCCATATTCCCCATGCTGTTCTCCACCCTGCTGTTTCAATCATCCAAGTATTTAAAGGCGGCATTAAGGCTGAGCTCGCGAATCCGCCAATCGCCATCACACTAAGCGCGCGGCCTCTCTTTCGAATAAACCATTGAGGAACCAGGGTGTTGGGAATTAAAGTCATCGAACCCTGCCCAAATAAACGAATCATAAAAAAGCCGAAAAACATCATAATCGGACCTAACAGGAAGGCGTTCCAAAACAACGCCAAGGATAAGAAAATTCCTACCGCCACCATCATCGTTCGCTGACCAAATCGATCAACCAGCCTCCCCATCATGAATAAGGCAAACCCGGCACACAAGGTTGCGCCTGAATATATACCTGAAACGAGAGAACGTGAATACTCAAATTCCTCAATATAGTAATCTATGAAAATAGAAACCGAATAGGTTTGACCCGGCCCTGAAAAAAACACACTGAGCCCCGCAACCGCAACGATGATCCACCCATAATAAAATGAAGTTTGAAGGGGTGCTTTTGTATTTTTGTCTTTCGTCATTTAACTGCACCCTTTCTCTAAAATCAGTCCAAAAAATCTAATACCGTATCGAAGAGCTCGTCCTTATCATCTCCATGACAGATTAAATGCTTGGAATTTTTAAGGAAGACCAGCTCTTTTTCTTCCGCCGGAATTTCTTCATCGAGGAATTCCGCCGTTTTCTTCGGAACCATTCCATCCAGTTCACCCTGAATGATCAGCACTGGACACCTAACCTGCTTTAAGTAAGGTCTGGTGAACTGCACGCATTTCATAAATTCGATTGTGGAGAACAAATAGGTTTGCTGTAATTTCCTCTGGTATCTTGTGAATAGTTCATTGGAAGCAAGCGCTCCCTTCCAGGCATCTGCAAACATTTCATAAATGTCTTTGTACATTTGCGGCAGGCTCACATATTTCCCTGCAGCCGAGAGTAATACAAGACGGTTAATTCTATACTTAGCTGTTAAATAAGCAGCAATCATCCCTCCCATAGAGAACCCGATTATGACAATGGTATCGTTTCTCTTCAACAAGTCTAATAATGCAAGCTCCGCTGTGGCAATCCATTCCTGGTAGTAGTGCCCCTGGAGATCCAATTCTTCCCCATGACCGGGCAAAGTTGGGTTGGAAATCTCCCAGGTAGTTCGTCCACTTAAAAAATCTGCAAGGGGCTGAACTTCCTCAGGACTTCCCGTATAGCCATGAATACATAAACAACCAATGCTCATTATCCGCGCCTCCACTATTATTTCGCTATGCGAAATATTATATCACACGACTTGATCCATAAGAAAAAACACGCGCCCGCAAAGAGGAGCGCGTTTATTTGAAGCCTTTTACAAACGTGCCGAGGCCTTTGACGATCGGTGAAACCTGCTGAACCGTTTTCACTACCTGACCCGTGGTCGACATCATTTTATCAAAATCCAGCTGCCCATCCTCATTTTGAAAATAATTCATAACGCCCTTTGGAATCGACCCTGCTTGGAAGGAAGATGTTTCAGGATTTCCATTTTCAGTATATCCTGTGTAGCCGTAACTATACGGAAAAGGATTTTGAGGTACATACGCATTTTGGTTATAACCATTATTATACCAGCCGTTTACATTCCCCTGGTTTTGGTATGCACCCTGATAAAAAGCAGGATCATAAGGATAAACAGTTGATTGACGGGACCAGTCATACCATTGTTGATAATAGGGATACATGGATGTTCCACCTTCTTGACGTGTTTACTTCAGCCTATGTTGGAAAGCTGAAAAAGTGTAAAAAAAGCAAGTGATCCATGAGAATCACTTGCAGAATTATGAATAATTCATCATATCAGAATTTACAAAACGTTCAGTGGACTGAATTCCCAGCGCTCGTTTTAACTTTCTTTCCTGAAAGCCCAAGATTTTCTCCTGATTTACAAATGTTGCTGGCGTTCCATATATCTTCATATTTTGAAGTTCTTTAAAGTGATCACGGTTAGTGGATACATTGCGCTCTTCATAATCAATTTCCCATTCTGAGAGTTTGGCTACCACCTGGTCGCATTTTGCACAGTTCCTGCTCGTGTACACCACAACTTGCTGGTCACTCATAGCTATCCCTCCTCATTACCTTTGCGTCTCTCTTTATTACTTTTTCGTTACCCTTTTATTACAGTTTCAAAACCACCTATTATGATAGAATGTACCTATAAATATGTAAAGGGGAGAACATACTTCCCCCTTTAATGGTTACTAATAAGCCAGTGTCTCTTCAAATTGAACGAACATGCTGACGAAATCAAAACTCTTTTGTTTAGATAAAATTACGGTGAATAAGTATACAGGCGTCACAACTCATCTAGTCTTAAAGATTCCCGCATCTTTTTTCGATAAACGACAACAGGCGTTGAAGAAGGAAAACCTGACTCAGCTGACGAATGGATAAAATAACCACTTAATAGGAGATGATTGATTTGGCGAACACCTATGTGTGTACAGGGTTTCCAGGGTACCTGGCATCCAACATCGTAGAAGAGCTGTTTTTCGAAGGGTATCCAGTAGACAAAGTTTACTTAATCCACTTACCTGAAATGGAAGGATTAGCTGAACAAAGGGTGGCAGAATTAGCAAAGGAAATTTACGTAGACAGGCAGAAAATCGAGCTTGTGCCAGGAGATATTACGAAACCAGAATTGGGACTTGATCCTTCTTTACGTGCAAAACTTGAAAGAGAGACTACTCATTTCTTCCATCTTGCTGCACTCTATGATTTGGCTGTTTCTCTTACAAAAGCGTGGCGTGTGAATGTACAGGGAACACGTGAGGTAAACCAATGGCTTCGCGGTTTCCTAAAGTTACAAAGGTATCTTTATTTTAGTTCAGCCTATGTCTCAGGAAAACGGGAAGGGACAATATACGAAGACGAGCTCACTCATCAAGAAGGTTTCAAGAATCATTATGAATATACAAAATATGAAGCTGAAAAGCTCGTCGCATCAGAAAACGAGCATCTCCCTCTAACCATCATCCGGCCAGGGATTGTCGTGGGGCATTCAAGAACGGGAGAAACACTCAAATTTGACGGACCCTACTTTGTATTAAACATGCTGGATCGTTTCCGTACACTGCCGGTCATCCCTCAATTTGGAAAGGGAGAGGCAAAGGTTAATTTAGTACCTCAGGATTATGTAATTAAAGCCAGTATTTATTTGGTGCATATTCAGAAAAGCAAAGGAAAAACGTATCATTTAACGGACCCCGATCCTTACACGGCTCGAGAAATTTATCAATTATTTTCCGATACCTATCTTGATCGCCGTCCTAAGCTTAATCTTCCAGGAACGGTGGCCAACCAAGGATTACAAATTCGTTCGATTAGAAAGAAACTTGGCATTCAGAAAGAAGCGATGGACTATTTCCTTACCCAAAGTGAATATGACTCGACTGAAGATCAGAATGACTTACAGGGGTCTTCCATTACCTGCCCAGACTTAACGTCTTATGTGCAGACACTTATCGATTATTACGGCCGTCATAAACACGACCAGCGAAAACACACGTCCCTGCTTTAAAGAATCATCCCAATTTTCAAGCTGTAAAAAAAGCCTTGAGCGTCTACGCTCAAGGCTTTTTCATTTCACATTCCAACTTTCTTACCAGTCATCTTAGACCTATGCTTTATTCTTCCATCCACTGTTCATAAAGCTCCTCAATCTTTTCATTCAACTGATCCTTTTCCACCTGAAGGTTCATTAATTCCTCTACATTACTCTCTTCTGCCATTTGAGTTTCAAGCAGTGTTACTTCTTTCTCTAAATCTGCTATGGACTCTTCGACTGAAAATTTCTGTCTGGTTTCAGGTGGTTGGTTTCTTGGCTTCTCTGCCTTTGAAGAAGATTCTTTTCGAACATGTTTCATCTGCTGCTGAGCCAAGAGCTCCATCCAGTGCTTCCTGGTTTCATCATACGAACCTATATATCTGTAGATTTTCCCGCCTGAAAGATAAGCTGTATCTGAAAAGCATTGATTTAAGAAATACCGGTCATGAGACACTCCTAGTACGGTACCTTCGAATTTTTTAAGTGCCTCTTCAAGTACTTCCTGAGACTCGATATCCAAATGGTTGGTTGGCTCATCCAATATTAATACATTAATCCCTTCATGCATAAATACCGCAAGTTTCAGCCGCATTTGTTCTCCGCCGCTTAAATGCCGAATCTTTTGAAAAACATCATACCCGTAGAACATAAAAGCGGCGAGCATGTGACGAGCTTCTCCCTCCGTCACTCTGATCGAATTTCGAAAATAATCAATCATCCTCTGATCACGATCCGCTCCCATTAATGGGTTTTGAGGCAAGTATCCTATCCTGATCGACGGTCCTGTTTTGATTGATCCTTCTTCAGGTTCTTCCTGTCCGAGTAATAAGCGCAGTAAAGTGGACTTCCCGCTTCCATTCGTTCCCACCAGAGCTAATCGATCCCGATTTCTTAAATGAAGATGAACACCATTCAAAATCGTCCGAGCCCCATAAGATTTTTTGACGTCCTCAGCCACAAGTATATCCTTACCGGTTCTTCCCTCTGCATGGAGAGCAAGGTTCATCTTTTTGGGATCAACCACCGGTTTATCCATTTTTTCCATCCGCTCCAGGGCTTTCTCCATACTCTTTGCCTTTTTAAATAATTTAGGGTTTGGTGGATTAGCTTCATTAGCCCATTGTCTAAGGCGGCGGATCGCTTCTTTCATTTTTTTAATTTTTTTCTGCTGTTCCTGATACTGGTGAAATTCAGCCAGCAGCTTCTCTTCTTTTTGCTTCTCAAAAGAAGTATAGTTTCCTTTATAAGTTTGAATGTCTCCAGATTCTAAATCCATAATATCGGTAACCGTGTGATTAAGAAAAGAACGGTCATGGGAAATCATACACACAGAACCGTCATACTGCTGCAAGTATTCCTCAAGCCATTCAATGGCCTGTAAATCCAAGTGGTTCGTTGGTTCGTCCAACAGTAACACATCTGGCTTTTCCAGTAGGATTCGCGCCAATCCAAGCTTTGTTTTTTCACCGCCGCTCAACTGGGAGAAGGGCTGGTCCAGGAGATCTTTAACTTTCAGACCATTAGCCACTTGGTTGATGGATGATTCGATTTCATAACCGCCTGCCTGAGTAAATCGTTCTTGAATTTCTCCGTATTCCCTAAGGGATCGTTCCATCTGTTCAGGATCCAGCATCTTCTCTTCCAGCTTCTGCATATCATTCTTCATTTGCAGCAAGTCTCCAAAAGCCGCTTCCAAGTAAGCTTTACCAGATGAATCCCACTCTTCAGGAATTTGCTTTAAATACCCAACCGATAAGTTTTTACGGATAAACACATTGCCGCCGTCAATAGCTTCCTCTTTAGTAATTAAGCGGAATAAAGTAGATTTACCGCTTCCATTACGGCCGACTAGCCCAACTCTCTGCCCTTCATTCAATTCAAAATTAAGGCATTCAAACAGAACTCGGCCACCTACGATTTTATAAATATCTTTCAATGTAATAAGCATTCTATTTTCCTCCTAAAGACAAAAAAAGCCAGAGGTCCCGTACCCTCTGACTTCATTGCGCATTGGTATAATCAGATATGAGACGTTACATGTTATTCACTATTCACCTGTAAAAATGGACACACGTGTCCCGTTGACAGCTGAATTGTGAATAATTGCACGGCGGACATAGTTCAATTGATAGTCAAGCACATGCATTTGTAACATCGTCATACCCTCCTTTGCCTTTAGAATTAAGTTATAGTATAAACTATTTTCAGAAAATTCTCTAGTCCTGATTTCCTTCTGTGTTTTTTCCAAGCTTTTTCAACAGTTCAATCGCTTGTACTTTTTCTTCTTCCGTTAACCCTCCGGTAATCCGTTCAATTTGCTTCCAATGATCCGGGAAGATGTCGTTCAAAAACTCCCTGCCTTTTTCTGTAATAGAAGCAAACGTAATCCGCCGGTCGTTCGGGCATGGAATCCGTTCTAAATATTCCTTCTTTTCCAGCTTGTCTACGACATACGTAATACTGCCACTGGCCAAAAGGATCTTCTCCCCAATTTTCTGTAGTGGCTGTTCTCCTTCATGATACAGCAGTTCCAGTACTCCAAATTCTGTGGGGTTTAATCCATAACGCTGGATATCATCTTTGACCAGGTCAGCTACGGATCGCTGCGCCTTCGTTAAAACAACAAATAATTTCAACGAGGGATCTTGTTTTTTCTTGTAGTATGACTCTTGTTCGCTCATAAACCTTCGCCCTTTCGTCCTTTTCTATAGATAAAGATAGTATAAGTTTAACAAAATCAGCATGTCAAACCACCATGAATTTTGTATTTAACTATACCCTTTTTTGTGAATTTCTAAAAATATGGCATAATGAAAGGGGTTAGACGCATAGAAAGCGGTGACAAATCGTGGTTAAAAATACAGGAGAACGTGTCATTCCCGAATACTCAGACCCTATGAATAATCTTCTGCTCGAACATGCAGCAAGGTACCAGTTTTCATTATCTTACATGCAAGGTCGAGTTTTAGATTTATCGTGCGGCGCGGGATACGGTACTCATATGATTGCTAAGCAATGCAAACATGTAATTGATGAAGTGATAGGAGTCGATATCGACCAGGAAATTATCCGTTACGCGAAAGGTACCTATTACCATCCGAAATCCAGCTTTGAAATACACGATGCCATCGACCCTCATTTATCCTCTCACCTTGGAACGTTCGATGTGATTGTCAGTTTTGAAACATATGAACATATTAAAGAAGAAGAAAAACTTTTGCATAACTATTACCAATTACTTAATCCAGGTGGAAAACTCATCATCTCCACCCCCTTTGGCAAAGGCCGCGGAAAAGAATGCGGTTCCCCTTTTCATGTCCATCAGATTACTCCTCAGGAATTCCGAAATTTATTTACCAATTATGCTAAGCAGGAGTTTTTCTATCAAAATGGCGTGCTAATTGAGCCGCCCAGAGAGGATGTTTATTACCCTCTTGGTCTCGCAGTATGTGAGAAATAAAAAGCCCCGGCCTTCTCCTTAGTGGAGCAGCCGGGGCTTTTGTAGTTGTTTTTGCTTATTTTTCAGAAAAGGCATGCAGAGCATTTGGACCGCCGCTCAAGAATTTAAAGTGATCAGGAAGCACTTCCAGTTCAGCCGGGGTCTCTCCTTTAATTTCGCCGTCCATATCGACTTCCTGCGAAGAATCGACTTCAATTTTCACCTGTTTACCCTGAAGGTGATGCAATTCTTGAAAACGCTCCTCATTCGCCCATGGACGTTTCATTGTCATCAGTTCTTTAAATAATTTCAAATTGGAATTTTTAACTACTAGAACATCAAGGAGACCGTCCTGTAAGTCAATGGAAGGGACAGGAACACGGCGAGTTCCGATGAATTGTCCGTTCATCACGAGAATCATGATGGCTTCACCTTCTAATTTTTCTCCATCCACCGTCACCGTAAATTCGAAAGGAGTAGCTTCATTCATCGTTTTTAAGGCACTCATGAAATAGCTCAGTACGCCGAAACGGTTTTTACTATCTTCATCAATGTTAAACGAGGCTTGAGTTACTAATCCAATTCCCCAGAAATTAATAAAGTAATAATTATTGGTCTTTCCAGCATCTAACGTCAGTTCTTCCCCTTTAATAATTGCACGTGCCGCTTGCTGCATATTCTGGGGAGTATCCAGTACACGACTGAAATCATTACACGTCCCTCCAGGGAGAACTCCTATCACAGGACGTCTTTCCAGGTCAGCCATGCTGTTAATTCCTTCATGAACAGTTCCATCGCCTCCCAGAATAAAGAGGACGTCCACTTCCGGTCCATAGTTTCTGCAGGCTTCCTTGAACTCATCAAGCGAATCCGTCTGGAGTACTTTTAGCTCCTTCACTTCCTGAGTCAAAATCGGTATCGTTTGTGAAAGGTTTGTTTCGAGTACATTGCTATCTTCATTTCCATTGTATATAAATAATCCGGTTTCATATCGTGCCATAAATGAGAACCTCCCTTTCTATAAACCCTACAGGTATGATTTACTAATTTATCACATTTAAAACCACGCCATGTTTCTCCAATTCTTTCACAAAAGCATACGGTTCATCGACCGTTATGTACATTCGGTTAATTTTCCGCTTCAACCCCAAGTATAAATGAGCTTCCAATGACTGCGATAATTCAAGAACATATTGAGGCTGCGCAGGCTCTAATCCAGCAAGTGTCCTATCTAAAGCCGCCTTATCGCTAGAGCATTCTTTTGCAGTGTGGACGCAGGGTCTCATTTGTTTTATTATTTCTAATGGAATGGAAATATGGAAACGAAGCCCCTTTTGCAGATTTAGAGATCGGTTCCCTACATGTACAGGAGCTTTTCTAATCGCCTGAAAATCCCCGATTAAAAAAGTAAAGCATAGACGTCGAGAATAGTGGCAATCCAGGCTGCTGAATGACTGAATTGCATGAGCAGGACATGGACCGCAATAATTTCAATAACCATAGCATGAATAAGCATAAGGAAAACCCCAAAGTATTCACTGTTCTTATGGTAACTGAAGCTGCATTCTTTTGGAGGATAACGATCCAAATGAGGAAATAATGCATAGCGGACCGCCGATAATCTGTGGCAAGAAATCCGCTGAGTCGTTGAAAATGAACACGCTATTTATAGGGGGCGAAAGTAATACGGTTCGCTCCAAACATCCTCCCTAAAACAAACGGGTAATTCACCTGAGCATCTTTGAAGCTTCTTTTCCATTTGGGGAAGGTCTTTAAGAAAAAAAAGATGGTAAATTCTATCCCTACCAATACAACCTCCACCACAATCACTGATTAGTTCAAGGACACAAGACTACCCTTTGCATAAGTAGGAACAAGCCAATGAACGATAAAAAGTTCAAGCATCAACATAGGCACTAAAATAGATACTGCCGGCTTTCTTCTCAAAATAAAAAGAAATACAACTCCAGGAATGACTGCCATCACGTCAACAATTGTTCCCCATACAAGGAAGGCATTCACTCGCCCCGTTATTTCTACTTTCTGTACTAGGAAGTTTGAAGATAAAATGAGGATAATAAAACCGCAACTGAAGTACAGAGACTTCTTATGGCTTAGCGAAATTTCCACACCCTTGTCCCCCTCAACTAAACTAACCCCTCTTCCTTTATTTTACTACAGGTATAGTAGGAGTACTACTCTACCTCCCCAGCTCGGTGCGGCTCCGCAGTTAGTTTTGTATAAGCAATTCTGCCTGCTGATCAGCTGCTTCATAGCTCCTGTTCTTTACTATTTATCTTGCAGTGAGAAAGCGGACAAGTTCCATATCAGGAAGTGTCTCGTCTACCGGCAGTCTATTAACGTCTCAACCCTTCCTGGTCCCTTTAAACTGAGCCAGATCATAACTTTTACCACCTTGAAACTTTCTTAAAGGGTTCATATAAAAAACAAAAAGACTGTCGAGTCTTTCTCGACAGTCTGAGGAGGAGTAGTGCTGCCCCTCCATTTTGAATGTGTAATTTGCGGCTGCAATTTTATTACAATCCTACATAGCCTCTTTAATTCCTTTCTTCACAAGCCATCGGTTAGCTGGATAGCTTGTAAGGAATCCAAGAATCATAGCAATCTGCATCATAAACCAATAACTTACGTCGGTAGGTTTAGGAGGCTCTGTGAATAATACAAAATGAACAATAGCCATCCATCCGAACATTCCGATTTCAAAAGCGAGCAAAGAAAGTGTATCCGCCTTTATTGCCTCTTTTATAGCACTTGTAGCTCCGGCTTTTTTGTTCATAGGATAAATAGCGAAGAATTGAAATATAATACCGAAGATATAAGCAAGAATGAATTCTACAATATAATGAGCGAATAATACAGACCCTGCTATCGCTATGCCCGTGAGAGCTACAAATGGAACTCCGACCGCATCACCCAAGGTACAGCCTGCTGAGCAGTGACTGGTAGATGTAAATACTTGAGCTCCACTGCCTCGGTTGTCTTCCCGATCTATATCTTTCGCTTTGATACGTCCCAATTTAAAATAAGTCCAAATAGCTATCGGACCAAGAAACCATCCATTGATTGGCCAGACTACATTCATGATGGCCATCTGCTGCGGGTAACGTGTCACATCCACAATAATGACCAGTGAAGAAACCAACCCGATTGCGAGCGCTATAATTGAAATAATGGTTAAAGTATCCATCTCAGTTCCTCCTTTATAAAATCCATTACCCCCCTTCCCTATTTCCATAAACATTTCTCCCGAAAACATTTAGCTTACTAAATATAATTACATGGATTATAAAAAATCTTCACACTACCCCTATTTCTGATAAGTCTACATAAAACAGTTTAATAACCTACTTTTTCATTGAATAAACACCGTATATTCATGATCATTAAAGCAGCCCCAATCAAATATATTTACTTCATAAATACATTAAACTATACTAATATTTATTAGGAGGCTAAACAAATGAAACAAGACTTCAGCAACTCTTTAGGATACAACATCCATATGGTCTCGCACTTTATGCAAAATGTTTATAATGAAAAACTCGGCGAGTACGATCTTACTCATTCTCAAGCGAGAGTGATCTATTTCCTGGCCACTTGCGGTCAACAATCACAGACTGCTTTACAAAAGAAACTATATATTAAAGCTTCCTCCATGAATGGAGTCATTGAATCCTTGCTTAAACACGGAAGAATTGAGAAAAAAACAAGTCCGAATGACAAACGCTCTAATTTAATCACATTAACGAACCAAGGACGCGAACTGCATAGCACTATTCAGGAAATTATTCGAAAGATTGAAATTCAGGCAACAGAAGGGCTTTCTGAGGAAGAACAGAAAATCATGGTTACGTGGCTTAAAAAAGTCCAGAAGAATATGAAGCCCTCTGTAGAAAGGAGTGACCAACATTGAAAGAACAGAGTCAGCGTTTAGGTACTCAGCCAATACCAAAGCTTCTTGCTAACTTGTCCATCCCCGCTATGATCGGCATGTTTGTTATGGCTTTATACAATGTTGTCGATACCCTGTTCATTGCAAGAGGAGTCGGGATTCTTGGGGTATCTGGCGTGAGTATTGGTTTTCCGGTCATGATGATTATGATGGCAGTCGCAGCCGCTGTAGGAATCGGGGGAGCCTCCGTTATTTCAAGAAGACTCGGGGAGAGCAAGCCGGAAGAAGCTAACCAAGTATTTGGAAATGTGTTATTTACCATACTCATTATCAGCGTGTTTGGTTTTATTAGTGCTTTCACTATTATGGAACCGCTGCTAAAACTTTTTGGAGCTACAGAAAACATCCTGCCATACGCAAAGGATTACCTGTTTCCCATTCTGCTGGGCACATTATTCTTTTCCTTTGCTTTTACAACCAATAACATTATAAGATCCGAAGGTAACTCACGCTTTGCCATGATCACCATGATCATACCTGCTGTGTTAAATATTATTCTTGATCCTATTTTTATTTTCGGACTGGACATGGGTGTTAAAGGGGCTTCGGTCGCTACTGTAATCTCACAGGGGACGGTAAGTGTGGTTGTACTTTACTATTTCCTTAGCGGTAAATCATCTTTAAAGATTAAAGTCCCTTTTTTACGTCCTCACCTGAAAGTACTTAAAGAAGTTATCACTATCGGAATGCCCGCTTTCATTCGTCAGGTATCTGGGAGCGGAATGATGATTGCCATCAACTTTATGCTTATTAAATTTGGAGGGGAATTTGAGGTAGGTGTGTTCGGCATCGTCCAGAAGCTTGCCATGTTTACGATTATGCCGATGATTGGTGTCCTGCAGGGCATGCAGCCTATTATTGGATATAATTACGGTGCCAACAACTATGATCGATTAAAAGAGACCATTCTTCTCGGTATGAAAATTGTGACCATAATATCGTTTGGGATCTTTGCCATTATGATGATCTTCCCAGAAGCACTCATGCATATCTTTACCGGAGATACCTCTACCATTGAAACAGGGGCTTATGCGATACGAATTATGTTCGCCCTCGCTATGCTAATTGGTGTTCAAGTCGTCAGCGGCGGTCTTTATCAGGCGCTTGGGATGGCGAAACCTGCGATGATTTTGTCCATGGCCCGCCAGGTTTTATTCTTAATCCCGCTCGTCTTAATTCTTCCGTATTTCTTTGGAGTTTCCGGTGTATGGCTTGCCTTTCCATTAGCTGATCTGCTGGCTTTTCTACTTTCTATTATCTTTCTATATAAGGATAGGGATTTGTTTTTTAAATCAAAGAATGAGACGCCTCCTTATGAAACGGCCCCGACATCCTTGTAAATGAAAACACGACGTCCTTGGACGTCGTGTTTTTTATTAAGGCTCTATTAATGTTTATTTTTGATTTTTCATTAGAGGCTTATTACGCAAAAGAGCCGGTTACTGTAAGACTCAGTTTCGAGATAATTCGGGCCGTTACGATATGTGGAGAAGGGCTGGTGGGGAAATAACTCGCTTTCCTATGGGGGAACGGTGAGCTTCCTCGCTCGTTTCACTCCCTGCGGGATCTCACCTAGTCCCTTCTCCCATGGGAGTCTCGTCATTTCCCCTCCAACCCAGCCGAGTGAGAATAACGGACGCTTTTATAAGAGAGAATCTTCTCCTTTTTAATCGGTTCTAAATGCTTTTATGACAGGCTATCTCACATCGTTATAACATGAAAATAGCCTCATGATCACATGCTTTTTTCTCATTAACCAGTCGATGTCTTAAATGGTTTCGATTTTCTAATTTGGCCAGGTCCGTAGGGGGGAGGGTGAAGACTCCTATTTTAAAAGCGGATGCACCTTGCTCAGCGGCGTATGGACTGGACTGAGCTGGCGGAGATATAGAAAACACGAAGAGCGGAGCGATTCGATGTTGCCTTATCGTACAGAAGTGAGGGAAGTCTCACTAGCCGCTAGGTGCTGGAGCTGGAGAGCACTACATGTCGTTTAGGTCATGATTGACGTTTGCAACTTCCTAAAGGGTAAGAGCGGGATGAACATGATCGGTGAGACCCCGGAAGGCGAAGCCTGAGGAGACTCAGCACATGCCCGCGGAAAGCGAAATCGTCCCCCGGAGGACCTTCCACTCAACAAATATCTCGTAATCAAGTCTTCAACAAACGGGAGCTTTAACTTAAAATCAATATGGAAGTTTACTCAGGGCTTTTATTAAAATTCTAATCATTTCCCAACGGATTTATCATACTAGCTCCCGATTGCATACTAACACTGAGTTTAATATGGGTCGTTCGACGTTGGATGCTGCAGGGCTAAAGCGAATCGTCCCACGAAGAACCTTCACCGTAAATCTCTATTTCAAAATGAATGCTTCCAGCTTACGTTCCGATAATTTAATAGTCCGCTTATGAAAAATTAAACAATAACTTCTACTAAAATCATAATCAAGCCTTCCTTTAGATTAAGAGAAATAGTAAATTGTTATTTTTTCCAATGATTCCAATTATCATATAGCAAGGTGTGACAAATTCAGTTAAAATAAATACAGAATAGACAAAAAAAGATAAAGGATGGACCGAATGACTTATTCAGTAAACTTAATGAAACTGTTTATTCGCCGCGAAGACCATTTATTCAAATTGAGGGAAGCGGAACGAATTAAAAACGTTTGGAAACTATTATTCTTATTACTAGGTTTAACCATTTTTACCTATGTTTGGACATCCTGGATGGGTCTTGGGACTGATCCTCTATCAGATGAGATGACCACTTTAAACAGAGTGGAATATGAATTTCGAAAAGCCTGGTTCTTGATCGGTCGTGTAGCATTTGGAATTCTGTTATATGTATTCATCTTATTCATTTCTTCTTTCTTTTTCTGGTTGTTTAATCATGTTTCTTATAAGAAGCTTTTGATTATCCAAATGAATGTCCTTTTGATCATGCTTCTTGAGCGTATACTATGGATCCCGCTAATGATTTATTTCGGACTTGACTGGTATGTTTCACCTTTTTCATTTGGAATTATCACTTCCTACATAACCAATATAGATTGGATTATTTATTTACTTGGCTCTATTTCCATTTTTCAATTGTTTATCATTTGGTACCAGGTGACTTGCATCTCGAGCATCTCCCCTACTCGAAAAAGGTGGATATGGACAGGTGTGGTTTTTTGGCACTTGCTTTTGTGGACCGGAACAGCAGCTCTATCCAACTATGACCTGTTTTTACACTATTTACTCAGGTAAGAAAGCAGAAGGTGTGAACGTATATGAAAAATAAAAGATATAGTAAAAGAATCCTAGGTTTCTTAATAATTGCATTCATAGCAGCCAATGCTCTGCTTATTTACTTTGACGAAGAGGGCCATGTGGAACGCAAGTCCTATATTAAGGAATGGTCTGAGTCAACTACATCGGACTTGCAGAACACCTTGTCTTCTGAAGGGGTTTTTGCATCTGCTAAAACCACTCCTGTTTACTTCAACCAGGATTCTGGCGCTTTTCATGAATTCATTGCAAAAGAAGGTCAGACCGTAGACGAAGGCGATGACTTATATTCTTATGAAGTAGAAGACTATACCGGAAAGGAAGCGCAGCTTGAAAATAAACAAACCCGTTTAGAACAGGAAATAGCGGCTCTAGAAAATTACATACAAGAGCTCGAGGACTACACAGTACCTGAGCCTGAAAATGATTTGAGCGAACCAGAACAGAACGACCCGAACACGGAAAATAATACAAATTTCGGAAACCTCACCCCAGACAGTCCTGCCAATGGAGAAACTAGTAATAGAGACATGGAAACGTCCTATGCAGAAACAGAGTTTCTAAAAAAAGAAAAAATTGCTGAACAAGAAACTGCCCTGGCTCAAAAAGAAGCCATGGCTGCCATGGTGGAAAGTCAACTTAACCAACTGCGTGAGAATGGAGAGGTCATTACGGTGAGCAGTCCGTTCTCAGGGACTGTCACGGATACTTCAAATGATTTGGACGAACCCATAATAACCCTTGCATCAACAGTTCTGAACCTTAAAGGAGATTTAAAGGAAGAACACCGTCCTGAGGTAAAACCAGAAATGCCGGTAACGATGTACGTTCCTGAACTGAATATGGAGCTTAATGGATCTCTTGCAGCCATTCAGGATCATCCAGAAGAGGTTGAAATCAACGAAAGCAGCAGGTATCCATATGAAGTCGCGGTGGATGAAGTAGATGATAAGGTATTACCGGGTTATCATGCAGAAGTAGAGATTATTACAAAGCAAGTTGACGGGGTCGTTACCACTCTTGAGGATGGCCTTATAAGCGAGAAGAAATCCTACGTGTGGACGATGAATGAAGATGGAAAGATCGACCGCCACGAAGTAGAAACAGGGCTTAAAGAAAATAACCTGGTAGAAATACAAAAAGGCTTAGAAGCTGGAGAGTGGGTAGCCTATCAGCCAAAAGACGAGTTTAGAAGGAATTCCACCTTTTTTACTCCTCTCAAGTCTCAGGACTTGGATGTTTCACAAATATGGCATTCAGATCAGGAGAGTATTATGAATTATGGATTGCTAGGTTTGCTAGCTCGTTAATTTAATCAGGTGAGCACCCTTATTCCTTAAAGGAAAGGGTGCTTTTTAATGATGGATGATGATCCTATCCATTGCATATTGAATCGCTGCATGGCACGATATACATGATAATTTAAAGTAAAGGTGGACCTATAGATGAAACTAAGTGTATTAGATCAATCCCCCATTTTATCCGGGATGACTTCTCAAGATGCACTAAAGCAAACAACAAAACTGGCAGAATGGACAGACCGATTAGGTTTCCACCGTTTCTGGGTAGCTGAACACCACAGTACGGAAAGCCTGGCAGGGTCCTCACCCGCTATTTTAGCTGCCCACTTAGCAGCTCGTACCGAACGTATACGCATAGGGACAGGCGGTGTGCTCCTTCCTCATTATAGCGCCTATAAAGTTGCTGAATCCTTTCGTGTGCTGGAAACCTTACACCCGAACAGAATTGACCTTGGAGTAGGACGTGCCCCGGGCGGCATGCCAAACGTAAACTTAGCTCTAAACCGGGGCAGCTCCCCTGATATTGAAGGGTACCCGGCTCAAATAGAAGAATTGATGGCATACTTGCATGGGCAGGATCCCCAAGGAATGAACGTCTATGCTACTCCTAAAGGAGAAACCTCTCCTCCAATCTGGATGCTCGGGTCCAGTGGGACAAGCGCCCGGCTGGCTGCAGATTTAGGCGCTTCATATTCTTTTGCCCATTTTATTAATGGCCATGGAGGGACAAGAGTCGTAGATCGTTACAAAAAATACTTTTCCCCTTCCATGCAGCAAAGCGCTCCGGACGCGAATGTCTCGATTTTCGTCGTATGTGCAGAGACAGATGAACATGCCGAGTATTTAGCTTCCAGTCTCGATCTCGCTTTATTACAGATTGAGCAGGGTGCGAGAAGATCTGGTTTCCCTACACCTGACGAGGCCCTGCAACATTCTTTTACTTTTTTTGAGCAGGAAAGAATACAAGATAATCGCAGCCGAATGATTGTCGGTTCTCCTGACCGAGTAAAGCAAGAGATTGAGGAGTTGGCAGAGAACTATCAAGTTAACGAAATTATTATTAATACGATCGTTTCTCCTTTTGAGGAACGACTCCGCTCTTACGAACTTTTAGCTGAAGCTTTTCAACTTCATAAAAAGTGAATGTAAACACAGGAACTTGTATCTCATATCAAGTTCTTGTGTTTTTTACTTTCTCTCTTTTCTTTCCTGTTTTGGTTTTTCGTATTTTAACCCTCCCTGTAAAGTGTTTTAACTTTATGAAGGAGAAAACCTACGTCCTGATGAAGACGGAGGTTTCATTATGTAGCTAGCGCTTAGGACGACCCGCCGACCTCGTTAAGGACAACAAATCTTCATCTAAATTCATCACTTTTTGCTCAACCATCTGACGTGCATCTTGAATCCCTCTGTTATATAAGAAGGGACCCAGCTCTTCGATCATTAATTGTAGCAGCTGGTCAGCTGCCAGATCACCGATCTCCTCGCCTCTTTCAAGTTCAAAATACTCCTGCACTTTGGCAATCACGTAGTCTTTCTCTTCCTTTTTTAAAGATGGAAGCATTCGAATCAGTCCCCTTTCTAATTGGTTCTGTTAATACTTTCGTATTAATTTAAAGGTAAAGCTCCCATTACTGGAAGACTCAGTTTCGAGATAAATATGTCCTTTACGTTAGATGGACAAGGGCTGGTGGGGAACTAACTCGTCTTGTTCCATCAACCAGACACTCGAGACATAAGCCGTTCGTGTCTATCGGGGTGATTCCACATTTGAACACTTTCCTATGGCCTTACACGACGTGGGGTCGATCGCCCCTGCGTCGTGCAGGGCCGCGGAAAGCGAATCATCCCCCGCAGGACCTTTCTTCTCCTAAAAAATCTCGAAGCTGAGTCTTCAACTAAACGATCCTATTGCGTAATAAGCCTCTCGTTAAATGTCAACCATATCATTTAACAAATCCTCCTAATTAAAGCTTACCATACCCTTTAATGAAAATAAGCAGTAGAGAACGTTTGTATATTACGGTTTTCAGAAGTCAAACTATCTCCTACTATACTATTTCTTCATTCCGAGGGCGCAGACGGTATCATTCGGAAATGTCGGCTTAATAAATACCTCAATTTGATTAAACCCTGATTCTTCTAGCAGTGCGCGAAGCTGTCCTCCCATAACTTCAGTCGTCTCATCACTAGTCCCACGGCCGTGTGGGGAAAGGGTTAAGGCTATTCTTCCTCCAGGCCGCAATAAGGAATGCAGATGATTTAACGTCTTTACAGGCGTCTCCCAAAATGAAATGTTGTTAATGGAATAGATTTTATCAAGGGGCTGATAAAAGTCTTCCAACATTTGAGCCTCCCCCTGCATCATACATATCTGTTCAGCTGCCTTCTCCTTTTTCAACCTGCGAAGTGCTGTTTCCACCATTGACTCCGACGGGTCAATTCCGTATAAGGTAATTCCCTCTTTCCCCGCTATCTTTTTCAGAGCATCCGCTGGACCGAATCCCACTTCCAATACCTTGTCATTCTTTTGGATATCCAGGAAAGACAGCGTCCACTCATTTCTTCTCTCATTTTCCTTAACCATAAACCATCCGGTTATTTTACCAATCGAGCCTTCCGGTTTTGCAAACTGTTTATAAAGCATTCTATTTCACCTCTTATCATATTCTCTTCTCTCTTTTCCCTCCCTTCCGCTATCCTATGCGCTATCTATAAGTTATTTAGTTTCCTTAAGATGGATTTGTTTGTATGATAGATTACAGAAACCTTTTATAAAATAATGTAGGGTGTAGGAGATAAGGGGGATTCCAATGAGAAAAAGATGGCTTCTATTCAGTATCATTCTAACTGCGCTATTAGCCGCATGCGGAAATACATCATCAGACGAAACTGCATTATCTGAAGTGACAGAAAATCCCTGGTCAGATATAGAAAGTGCTGCAGATGGTACAACCGTGCGCTTGTTTATGTGGGGCGGCGATGAAGGCATCAACCAGTACATTGATGAATGGGCCGCACCTCGTCTAGAAGAAAATTATAATATTGAGCTGGAGCGCGTTCCTATGGATACGGGTGAAATCCTGCAAAAGCTGCAAACCGAAAAGCAGGCTGGTAAGTCGGAAGGGACCATTGATATCATTTGGCTGAACGGTGAAAATTTTAAAAATGCTAAAGAAAACGATCTACTTGCAGGCTCTTTCGTAAATGAACTTCCTAACTTTCAAGAATATTACGATACCGATGATCCTGCTTTTCAGACGGACTTCGGTACATCGACCGATGGAATGGAAGCTCCGTGGGGGAAAGTACAGTTTGTTTTTCATTACGACCAATCCAAACTCGAAACCCCTCCTTCATCATTTGAAGAGCTGAAAAGCTGGCTCGAGCAAAACCCTGGTAAATTCACCTATCCAAACGCGGAAGACTTTACAGGAAACGCTTTTCTGCGACATGTATTATACGCGAAAGCTGAGAACCCTTCTGCGATTTATGAACAATCTCTAGATGAAGAAAGGATAGCAGCAACAGCTGACCAAACCTGGCGTTATTTAGAAGAGATGGAGTCCGACCTATGGAGGAAGGGTGAGCACTATCCGAACACCTTAACTGAGCTGGACCGATTATACAGCCAGGGGGAAGTATGGATGACGATGGGGTACAACGAAGCTCGTGCAGAATCACTTATAGAGGAAGGAGTCTTTCCCGAAACCACCCGATCCTTCATTATGGAGCCCGGTTCTATCGGAAATACACACTTCCTTTCAATTCCCTTTAACAGCCCTGAACCTGAAGGAGCTCTAACCGTTATCAATTTCATGCTTTCTCCAGAAGCACAGTTGGCTAAGTTACAGCCGGATTATTGGGGAGAGAATACTCCCATCAGTCTGGGTAAGCTATCCGAAAATATGCGCGAAAAATTTGAATCCGTAGAACGAGGGAAGAGCGTACCAAGCCAGGAAAAGCTTGAGGAAAGCTTCCTTCCAGAATCAGAAGCGAGTTATGTAGAATGGATTAAGGATCAGTGGTTTAATGAAGTTGTTCAGCAATAAATCCGTCTATCTGTTAATACCGGCCTTTTTGTTTCTTATTCTTCCTTTATATGGTTTTTTTGCGGCCATTGTTCAGAGTTTGTCGGGAGGAGCCGGATGGACGTTTGAATATTACAGTAATTTATTGGAATCCAGCCGCTTCCTTTCTTCCATTTGGTTCAGTATCCGAACAACCTTGATCGCAACGATTATATCCTTAATCATCGGAGTCCTAATCACCCGGTCCTTTTATCCCTACTTGGAACATCACGTCCCACGTCTACTCGTGTGGCTTCCGATGCTGTTCCCTCACTTTGTTTGGGGCTACATGATTATCCTTCTGCTATCAGAAACCGGGCTTGCTGCCCAATTACTTGTAGAAGCAGGAGTGATCCCGGACAGCAGCGCATTCCCCATATGGACGAGGGATCCGCAAGGGATTGGTATTATCGTTACGTATGTATGGAAGGAAGTCCCTTTTGTGATTCTTATGCTCCTGCCAGTTTACGGCTCCATTAAACCAGAATACTACGACCTAGTGAAAACCCTTGGCGGGAGTAAGTACAGACATTTCACAGCAATCGAATGGCCTGCTATTTTCCCAGTATTAATCGAAACTGCATTGATTGTTTTCTCTTTTACAATTTCTGCCTATGAAGTTCCAGCTTTAATGGGAACGACCTTTCCAGAGATGATATCTGTACTCAGCTATGAATGGTTTTATGGAAGCGGATGGGAAGATCGTCCCATGTCTTTTGCGGCGATGGTCAGTCTGAGTCTACTCATTCTTGCTTTTTCCGCTGCTGGGTTCTCTATCCTTCAGAAAAAGCGCTGGCGAGCTATGAGAGGACGATCTGTATGAATCTAAAGAAACTTACCTTTTTTATATTAGCTCTCTTATTATTTATAATGCCTGTCCTACTGCTTCTTTTACAGAGTATCAGTTCTCCCTGGCGTTTCCAGTCTGGAGAATCGTTTCATTTTCAACTGGAAAGTTTTCAGGTGCTATGGTCAGCAGCTAACCTTCTTGAAGCTACTCTCTGGTCGATTGTTGTCGGAGCCGGGGTTCTTATTCTGAATATAGCAGTGGGAATCGCTGCAGGAAAAGCGCTGTCTACACTTTCCTTTAAAGGAAAACCGCTTCTGGAAGCCTTCTTTCTGTCTCCTGTTTTAATTCCTGTGCTTGCGGTTGCTATGGGGCTTCACTTGTTCATGATTCAAGCAGGGTTGGCTGATACAGTCTTCGGCGTAATTCTTATCCACCTGGTTCCTACCATTCCATACAGCATACGTATTTTTCACAATTCGTACGCTCAACTTGGGAATCGTATGCTGGAACAACCCATCGTTCTTGGAGCCGCACCACTGCAGCAATTGTTCACTATAGAACTTCCTTTAATGAAACCTGCAATTCGCAGTGTCACATTTTTAACAATCGTTATCAGTTTAAGTCAATATGCGATTACATCTATTATCGGAGGTGGCAGGATCGTTACCCTGCCCATGATTTTCTTTCCATTCCTTGATACAGCTAATACATCGGTAATGGCTGCTTTTGCTGTCTGGTTTGCTATGATTCCACTTGCTATGTACATCATTGTAGAAGGTTTAATTCTCCTTCTTCCCTATTCTAGAAAGCCCTGGAGGAATACAAGATGAGCCACACATTGGACGTTCAGCATCTCAGTAAACAATTTAATCAAGATTTCATCCTGTCTGACCTAGCCTTTCAACTAAAAAAAGGAGAAATTCTAAGCATAGTAGGACCATCAGGAAGTGGAAAGACAACGTTGCTGCGCATACTGGCTGGTTTGGAATCTCCATCTCAAGGGAGCATTCATATGTATGGGAAAGAGATCACTTTTCAAAAAGCTAATCGACGAGACATCAGCCTTGTCTTTCAACAGCCTTTGTTATTTCCGCATATGACTGTTCAGGAAAATATCGCTTATGGAGCAAAGCTGGCGGGCAAAAAGAATAACAACAAAATTTCTGAATTGCTTAAATCAACTGGGTTAGATCGCTTCAAAAATTACTTCCCATCTGAAATTTCCGGGGGCCAGCAGCAACGGGTGGCTTTAGCCCGAGCTATGGCCACAGAGCCGGAAATCATTTTATTTGATGAACCTTTCAGCAGTCTTGATCCTAAGCTGCGTCATCAGATCAGATATTGGGTGAGAGACTTTTTAGTTGATCAATCCATAACAGGAGTCTTCGTAACTCACGATACCGAGGAAGCGATGATTATGGGGGACCGGCTAGCGCTCTTTCATGAAGGAACGTTCCAGCAAATTGACAAGGCCGAAGTGATTCATAAGCACCCTGCTAATTCATTTGTTGCCGATTTTTTAGGAGGTCATTTGATCATTGATGAACAACACTATGTTCCACTAAAGGAATGCTCTCTCGATCCTTTTAATGAACAAGACGTACGCTCCTATGATGGGATCCTGCAGCACATTACCTTCCAGAACGGTCAGGCGGTCGGTCATATATTTTTAGAGGGCTTGGATCATAAGGTTTCTCTTCCTCTCAAGGAACATGTATCCAGTGAAGAAGTCATTCTATACATTAAAGAATCGAGTATCCGAACGTTTGGAGGCTCATACTTATGAAGTGGAAAAGCCTCATACGGGCCCTCGTGTTTGTCATCGTATTTCTTGTTATTGCCTGGTTTATACGGCAGCAATTTGATGTTACAGCGGATAGTATTCGCAGCTTCATCCTGTCTTTCGGTTTTTATGGACCGCTTCTGTTTATGGGTTTATACGCGATAGGTCCGATTGTGGTGTTTCCAACATCCATTCTCTCGCTAGCTGCTGCTTTTGCGTATGGTTTATGGCCAGGTATGTTATATATTGTGATAGGAGCTACTGCGGCTGGTATTACTGGTTACGTAATGGGACGGTTCTTTGGAGATTCGGTTTTGAAATTCCAAGAATCCAAATGGTCTGAAAAGATATATTACCGAATGAAGGAACGGGGTTTCTTGTATGTGTTCGTTTTAAGGCTCATCCCTATTGTAGGATTTGACATCTTAAGTTACTTGGCAGGCGTTACCCGCGTAAAGCTGCGATCCTTTATCATTGCTACCATTTTCGGCATGCTTCCTGGAACGTTTGCTTACAGCTTAGTTGGTACTAGTCTCGCGAGTGGAGACCGCCAATTGATTTTCATCGCCTTGACTGTATTTGCTCTGATCTTTGCCCTGACTTTTCTATTCCGGAATAAAGTGAGAAGCTGGCTGAAAATATAGTAAATAAGCGTCTCCTTTATGGAGGCGCTTATTTATATTTAGCCATAAAATCTCTGTCTATTTTATTTTTTAACTTCCAAGCCTGCCGGCTGTGATGACTCAGCGGACCATAGACCATAAATCCTTGCTGTTTTCCTGTTGATAAGATATAGAGGGCATTTTTTTGAGGATCATACTCCTGGAGCGGTTGACCAGACAAGAATTGGCTTAAATTGTTCCATAACACGGGGCCTTGTTTAACAGCATAGACACCGCTTTTCTGAAGGTCAGGATACGCAGCCAAGGTTACGCAGTCGCCTGATCCAAAAATATAATCATACTCTTGAAACTGCAGGGTGTCCCTAACCAGTGCAAATCCTTTCTCATCTACTTCGACTCCAGACCGTTTAAAGATAGGCTCGGCTGAAGCTCCGCCCAGCCAAAGGACACTAGTATGCCGAATCTTATTTCCGGAGTTCGTTACAATGTAATGATCATGAATCTCCTCTACACTTTCATCCTCCCACACTTGCACCCCTTTTTTAATAAGTAATGATTTAAGCCGGGTGGAAACTATTTTGGGAAATCCATTCATGACCTTCTCAGCAGTTACCAGCTTAACTTGTCCCGGAATTTGGTTTTTCTCTTTATAAGTTTGGATCGAAAGAGCAAGTTCCGTTCCCGCAGCTCCTCCCCCTACAATTAAAGGATGAGTTGTATTACGAATTTCTTCAATTTGAGAAATGAATTCATAATTAGGCTTGATGGTGCGTGCCACCGTATGTTCAAAAGCCTTGGGTAAACTTTGGGAGCCAATATCAAAACTAACAACATCAAACGGATAGACGGAACCATCATGGCAAATTACTTTTTTCTGTTTAGGTCGCAAACTGACCACGGTTTTTTCAATGAAATGAATACGTGCTTCTCTCGTAGTCTTTTCCAATGAAACTCGTGTATCTTCAAGTGAGTACAGCCCTTCTGTGAATCCGGAAAACATTCCAGAGTAATATTGATACCTCGAGGAAGAAATGAGACACACTTCAACATTTACCCATGCTTCGCTTTTCAGCCTTCGGATCACCTCTAGATGAGCATGTCCTGCTCCTACTAATAACAATCGTTTTGACAATATAGGTTCCCCCCTTTATACAAAACGTCCACATGGAATGGACCATGTGGACGTTTACTTTAGAGACTTGTCTGCAAAAACTCTTCTACTTCTTCAGGGGTTTTTGCGTTCGCACTATGCAAATGCGCTATTTTTTCACCTTGTTTAAAAATCAATAAACTTGGAATACCCATAACCTCATACTTATCTGCAACTTCAGGAATTTCATCACGATTAACGTCGTACCAACGATACTGATTATATTCCTCTAAAACTTCTCCGATAAACATATCCATTCGACGGCAGTCCGGGCACCAGTCTGCCTGGAACTTAATAATAACCGGTTGCTCACTCTCAATTGTTTCGTTAAATTTCTCAATCGTATGAATTGATTCCATGTTCATCATGCTCCTTTTAAACAGATTCTTATCCATATGATAATCGGTAAGAATGCTTTTGTCTTATGATTTGCTTATTTATATTCCACACGGCCCAGAAGCCATGCAACCACAAGACCTCCAATGAACGCCAGGGCACTTACCAACCATAATGCTGCGCTTCCCGGTACACCAGGGAAAATAACAAATACTGACCCAATAACTAAACCAATGATTAGGGCAAAGGTCCCTGAAGTATAATTCTCCAAAAAGAATTTAACAATCTTACTCATAACGACAATACCAAATAGAATTCCTAATCCGACCACTGCTATAATATCAAATTTCAAATCTGATACTCCACCGACTACTGTAGAGTAAACCCCAATAATCAGCAGTATGAAAGACCCGCTGATCCCTGGCAGGATCATGGCACTGCTCGCAATCCAGCCCGAAAAGAACAGAAGAATATAAGTGGAAAACGTTAAGTTCTGCATAGGTTCCGTTTCATTCGTCTGAAAAAATGCCATTGAAGCCACGAGTACTGCGCCAATGAGTAAAATGAGATAATGGTTCGCTTTAAATTTATGCTTCACATCCGCTTTATGTGTTAAGTAAGGAAGCACCCCTATAATCAATCCCAGGAAAAAAAACTGAGTGGGACCAGGGTAATGTTCAAACAACCACTCTATTAATCTTGCCAACAGCAGAATAGACGTAACAACCCCTATTCCTAACGGCAGTAAGAATTTAAGATGTTTTTTCCATTCCTTTGTAAAGAAACCATTGATCGCTTCAATTAGACGATCATAGATACCGAGGACTACCGCAATTGTACCACCGCTCACGCCCGGGACAACGTCACTTGCTCCCATAAGCATACCACGGTAAATATTTCTCCATTCCCACATGTTCAATACTCCTTTTTAATCAATTCCAAGTGTCACTTATTCTATCGTACTTGTCTATGATTTTAAGATCCTTTTTTAATGTATCCTAAAAATTGCCTTCAATCAATCATTCTTCTTGCATAAATAAAGGACCGGATTTGCCCCGGCCCCTTTACCCCCTATTCTATGCAGAGGTTTTTTCCTCAGAATCTCTATGTTCTTTCTCTAGAGCAGCTTTATCAGCACGCAGTGCTTTGTAAAGTGATACAACCATGAGAATCATAATAAACGAGAATGGAAATGCTGCCGAAATGAGAGCATTTTGCAAGGCTTGTAAGCCGCCAGAATACAATAACACGGCTGCCATGGAAGACTGGATAATCCCCCAGGCGAATTTAACCATGGTCGGTGGCGTTAACGAGCCATTCGTAGTCTGCATACCTAATACGAACGTCGCTGAATCGGCAGAGGTAATAAAGAAAGTTCCAATTAGAATCATGGCAATAATGGACATTATCAACCCTAAAGGATAGTTATCGAAAGCACCAAAGAGCGTCTGTTCCGTAACTAGTTCAGATAAGTCCGTTTCACCACCCTGCTGAACTTTAATGGCAGAAGAACCAAAGGCGGAGAACCATAGAAATCCTATCACGGATGGCACTAACAAGACACCGGATAGAAACTCTCTAATTGTACGCCCTTTGGACACACGGGCAATAAATATACCGACAAATGGAGACCAGGCGATCCACCACGCCCAGTAGAATACGGTCCAACTGTTAATCCAAGAACGGTTCTCTTCACTATTTGGAGCTAATCTAAAACTCATGGAAGGCAAGTTCTGCAAATAAGCTCCAATCGTATCTGTAAACATATTCATAATGAACAAGGTAGGACCTATTACCATCATCATCACTAAAAGAAGTAATGCTAAAACCATATTAGTATTACTCAGATATTTGATCCCTTTACTAAGACCCGTGTAAGCCGACATCATAAACAAGACAGTTACGATTCCAATAATAATCAGCTGTACAGTAAACGAGTCTTTAATAGGCGTTAGGAATGTAAGTCCTCCATTGATTTGTGCTGCTCCGAATCCTAAAGTGGTAGCTACACCTACAATTGTTGCAAACACAGCAACCACGTCAACCGCTTTCCCCCAGGGACCTTTCATCTTATCTCCAAAAAGCGGCTCTAAAGTTGCACTTACGAGAGCAGGTGCCCCCCGGCGGAATTTAAAGTAGGCGAGTACTAAAGCAACAATTGCATAGATTCCCCAGGCATGAACTCCCCAGTGAAAATACACGAACTGCATAGTCTCATTCAGAGCAGCAGGTGTGCCAGTTTCTGCAGTTGGAGCATTCTTTGCGTAAAAGTAAATTGGTTCCGCAGCCCCCCAGAAAACCAGCCCAATTCCCATACCTGCACTGAATAACATCGCAAACCATGTAGCATAGTTGTAATCCGGCTTATCAGAAGGTTTTCCCAGTTTAATCTTACCATACGGACTGAAGATCATATAAATACAAAAAATGACAAAACCCGTAACGATTAATAGATAATACCAGCCGAAGTGTACAGAAATAAACGACTGTATCGAACCTGTAATACTTTCAAGATTTCCCGGAGCAACAGCCCCCCAAATAACTGAAAATAAGGCGATGGCTAGAGTAATCCAAAAAACCGACGTAACTTTTTTCATCATTTTCTCCTTTCCGGTGCTCAACTTTTTTTACATCAATAGATAATTGCGAGGAAATGGTAATTGAGGACTAATTAACTGTTACCCCATCCTCAAAATTGTAAACAATTTGTCTAAAAACTGTAAAAAATGTCGATAGCCTCGGAAAGGTTGGAATATCTAATATGGACGTGGGAACTGAACGGTTTTATTACAGGCTGAGGCTAACTTCTGAGCCTGCTTATCAAAATATTCAAAATCCAGCTGGTCCATACTCTTTGTATCGACAGCTTTCATCATATAACGTCCAAATCTCCATACATCTTCTTTAATCTTTTCATCATGAACAACAGAGATTTTATAGAGAGCCTCAATCACTCCGTTCATCACAGAAAAATCGTGGCTTCCATAGATGCGCATCTGGTAGAAGCTGGTATACAGATAATCGTGAAATTCCCTTGGCTCAATCTTCAGCCGAAGATTATTGTTATCGTCAGCATAATAGCGGATCGGCTCATAAACTGAACCTAATTCAGCCAGCAGCGAACCTATTCGATTGATGCAGTTAACCGCTGTATGTGGATCATTAATACTAGGTGAGATTGCTTTTACGGCAATTTCAACGAGTTTTTGAATCGAGAATTCAATGTCCTGTATATCTGTCCTCTCATTTCCGACTATTATATACTGCAGGGCTTGTTCCGGTTTAATTTCTTCTGAAGAGTCCTCTTTCCAATAATAAAATAAAGGCATCCCCTTCTGAATGTAATCTCCAATTAACGTGTTGGCTTCAATAAATAAATCATTTTTTACAGCCCACTGAATGAATAATCCCATCTGCATTCCTTGAAGATAACCCGATTCATTGGCAAAAATGACTCCTTGGCTATTCTGTTTCAAACTTTCCAAATCTTTTTCATCCCACTCTGTTGATTCATTATAACTCTTTTCCTTGAACGTATTAGCAATAACATTCGAAGTGGTTTGGCGGATATCACCAATTAAATTGTTCACTTGTAAAAAGCGGGACGAATGGTGAATAAACAGGATGAAAAATCCTAAACAAATGATGGATACGACTACTGTTAAAAAGGGACTGACCAGACCTTTCTTCTGAGTACCCCCGAGTAATAATAAATTGACGAGAGCAAAGATAAATCCAAACGAATAAACACCCAAGACATGCTGGGTCACTCGGCTTTTCATAAAATCCTGTAAAGTACGCGGCGAAAACTGAGTGGAATAAGTAGTCAGCACCACCATAATGGTTGAAAAGCTAATGGTTGTCATCGTCAATATCGACGTAATCAGCGACCCATACAGGGTCGTTGCCACACTTTTTTCGGTTAAAAATATTTTCGGCATACTTTCCTGAACTTGCGGAACGATCCATAAGTCCACAAAACTTATTAGAATAACTGAAATGATCGATATAAGGCTGTAAAGAGTTGGAAGAAACCAGAAACTGTCTCGCACTTTAACCCAAATCTTCTCTCTGTTCATTAACTTCTTTCTCCCTTCCTGTTTAACTCACTTCCCCACCATATCATTTAAGTACGAAAAATCTTAAGGATTTCCTTTAAAATAATAATTTTTCTAACCAAGCATGATCAGGCTGGTGATGCATCAAACTCTGCTTGAGCCATTCCTTTTGACGTTCATTTAAGTGAGGAAATATATAGTGAAAATCCTGGTTATCCTTTTCACTGGTATACTCTGCTTTGTAAAGAAGGACAATTTCCGGATTTAAATAAGGTAATCCCTGCTCAGACCGAAGATGCATGTAACTAAGCGGGAATCCAATGTTTCTGTTGCGCCTAAAGTGCCAATAGTCCCCTTTTCTATCATTTAATAAAAACTCTATATGTTCTCCAGAATGATTCGTGGAATGAATCTCGTGAATAGGGGTTCCCAGCCAATCTCCCACTTTCCAATTTACTCCACTACTTTCTTTAACATACTCCATTTTCCAGTTCTTAAAGTGTGATCGGAGCAAAAACTGCTCGTCCCTTAATACAGCTATATCGAGATCTTCGTGTTCTCTTATTTCTTCGCCTATATGAAGGTCAATTGCCCATCCACCCGCGATCCACCAGTGACCTTGATAGCCTTTCATAAACTCCTTCACTTGCACACATGAGTCAAACAATCAGAATACCTCCTTACCTTAGAATGATTGACTAGAAAGATCCTAAATAAAAATTCAGTGTTTTTTGACAAATCCAATATTTAGTCGAATAATGAGGCATAGGAGGTGGGATATGTTAAAAGGACGTTTAGTAGATTTGTGGCCTGTGTCCCGAAAAGATATGGAGAATCTTCACACATGGGCCAATGATGAGTCCCTTACTTTTCTTAGTTCAGGAAGTGAATCAGCGAACCAGAATAATAACCCTCTGGAAGCTCTTCAAGCCCAATATGAAAAAAATTTGAATTCACACCATTTATGGGAACATGGAACTGTTTTTATTGTTTATTCAAAAGCAACACAAGAACCTATTGGCAAATGTGATTATCGAAATTTAAATCCCGTCACAAGAGCGGCAGAAATTGGGCTCACAATTGGTGAACGAGATTACTGGGGGCGGGGATATGGAAAAGACATTATTTACACTTTGCTCAATCATCTTTTTTATACCCTTAACTTAGAAAGGGTGCAGCTTGATACCTGGAGCGGAAATCATCAAGCCCTCCGGTTATACGAAAAAACTGGATTTCAGCGGGAGGGCAGGCTTCGTAGAAATGAATTTGTTCAAGGAAGCTACTATGACACTATTCTTATGGGTATATTGAAAAGCGAATTTGAATCCAACACCCGTTAAAAGCAGCAGCCAATTGTACATATCTCCTATTACATGTTTTTTTTGGGATTTTTAAGGGAATAAACTCATCAATATTATTTGAATTAATTGACTCATCTATTTATCAAAATCAGTTCCAAGAAAGGAGTCAGTATGAAAAATCCAGTATTTTTTATTTCGGCCTCTGTGATCGCCATATTAGTAGTCATAGGTGCCGTCAATCCTGAAGGGTTTGGCAGTGTAGCCACCACTTTATTTGGTTTTACAACGAAAAATTTCGGTTGGTTTTACCTCATCTCTGTATTTGGTTTCGTTATCTTCTTAGGTGCGCTAGCCCTAAGTAAGTACGGGAAAATTAAAATCGGCCCACCGGACTCCGAACCAGAGTACCCGTTCTTCACTTGGATCGGCATGCTTTTCTCTGCAGGGTTTGGAGCAGGCTTAGTGTTTTGGGGCGTAGCAGAACCAATGAGCCATTTTTTTACAACACCATTTAATACGCTTGATGCACAGACAGAAGAAGCAGCTCGGATTTCTATGGGATATTCCTTTTTTCATTGGGGTATCAATCAATGGTCTGTTTTCGCCATTGTCGGCCTCTTAATCGGATTCTTACAGTTCAGGCAGAATAAGAGCGGTTTAATCTCTACCGCCCTTGAACCAGTGCTGGGTAAAAACAAAGGCGTTAAGACCTTTATTGACTCACTTGCTGTGATTGCCACGGTTATGGGGATCGCTACCTCACTTGGACTTGGAATTCTGCAAATGAACGGTGGCTTAAAAGCCGTATTCGATGTGCCGAATAACACAACGATCCAGCTTGCCATTACCGCTGTACTTCTTGTCCTTTATTTAGCCTCTTCCAGTACAGGATTAAATAAAGGAATTAAGTGGCTTAGTAATGTGAACCTCGGTTTATGTATGGTTTTATTAGCTTTCGTGTTTATAGCAGGACCTACTGTATTTATACTTAACACCTTCACCTTAGGACTTGGAGATTATATTACAAACTTTGTGGGCTACAGCCTTCGTCTCACTCCTTATGAAGACGGTGGAGGGGACTGGCTGAGAGAGTGGACAATCTTCTACTGGGCATGGGTCATTGCCTGGTCTCCATTCGTTGGAACCTTCGTAGCCCGTGTATCGAGAGGAAGATCCATCAGGGAATTTATCTTTGGAGTGCTCATTGTACCACCATTAATTGCCTGCTTATGGATTGCTACTTTTGGAGGAACAGCCTTAAACAGCGATTTGAATAACGGAACAAACATAGCTGAAGCGGTTAACAATGACGTAACTTTAGCATTGTTTGAAACCTACCAGCATCTGCCCATGACGGGAGTACTATCTATTTTATCCATCTTATTAATTGCAACATTTTTAATTACCTCAGCAGACTCTGCTACGTACATTCTAGCTAGTATGACGACTAACGGAAGCTTAACCCCTCCGCTTATTATTAAAATTGTTTGGGGAGTTCTAATGGCGGCAATTGCTGGAGTTCTGCTGTTAGCAGGTGGGCTAAATGCCTTACAGACTGCATCCCTTGTTTCTGCTTTACCGTTTACCATAGTGATCATACTCTTTGTCTATGCATTTACGAAGATGATTAGAAAAGAAGAACCTGCTCAGCAAAAATTTGAACAGCACCGCAAGGCCAGATAATGAAAAAGCTGCCCCCTTTCGTAGGAGGCAGCTTTTTCGTCTTTATTCAAACCATCTTTACCCCATACCTAAATCTCCCGGGTCATGAGCCTTGAATTTTGCCAGAGTAACTTCCGAGCTTTCTCCAGGTTCTTGACCTTTCTCATTATCAAATGCAAGGGGTACCGATCCAAATGTCCCTGCGGCAAGCATTAAACCTAAGAGAATTACAGTTAAACGCCTTTTCATTTACTTCTACCTCCCCTTATTTTATAAACGCTTTAAATAGTGTTTGGGTAAAAGCGCAAAGAATTGATCTCCAAGTTCATGAATAAATCGATGATGGGCATTTTCCAACAGGCGAATATTCTTACTCGCTGCTCCCATATAACACTCTTGAAACGGAGTCCATGTTTCCAGATTTTTTAATATGGCTATCGCTTTAGTAAACTCTTTGTCCGCTATGGCTAAATGAGCTGTTTCTATGGGGTCAGGCGTTGTCATTTTTTCTGTTTGAAGATGGTAGGCAGCAATGAAAGGAATCGTATGGTTTTTAATAATAGCGGCCCACCGTTTCAAGCTATACTTTTCTGCAGCTTCATATGCCTTTACAGCTTGTTCCATGGAAGTTCGATAGTCTGTATATAAATTGCATAGGGCCAAATTATGATATATCCGGCAGATTTTCTTCGGGGATAATTCTGTATTGGTAATTTTATAAGCATATTTCTTAGCAAGAAGCGGATTATTCGTTTTCCAGTAATGCTGGAACAGTAATTCATGATACCTGATCCTCATATAGTAAAGAGTCAGCGGCTCGTTAACGGTACTTATAACTTCATCAATTTGTTCAGGTACTTATCAAGTCCTGTATATTCTTTTAAATCATAATAGTAGTAGATAATCGTAAAAAGATGTAAGCAGTGAAGAGATGGATGGAGGAATTTTTCTTTTTGCAATGACTGTAATTGCGCTTTTGATGGTTTGCTATTCAGTCGGTTTAATAGCAGCCTATATAAATAAATGAGCTGGGGGTCTAAGTTATTGTTTTGAAGGAGGGTGTCCATCTCCCTAAGAAAATCATTCATATAAAGAAATTCAAGATAGGCGATTTGATCCTCTAAATACTTAGGCGGATGAGTCAAGCAGTACCGGCTTGCCTGAAATGTGGCTTCTTGTTTAGACAGTTTTTTTAATAAGGGGATATATATATCATATAAGGATGAGGTATAGTTTATTTGTAATTGATGCAATGGACTAGGTTCAATAACCTGATAACTGACCATCCAGCTTCATCCCTTTCACATTACCTATTTTCCATTTTATTGTATTTGATTGGGAAAGTCTAGCAATCTGTCAGATTATTTTGTAAATTTAAGGTAAAATTTAAATGAAGGTATCCTTTGGGTTCCTATTTATTAAGAAAAAACAATCATTTTTCATCTTTTATTAAGAATATCTGAAATGTATCAATTAAAATATCAAGTTTATATACCAGACATTCCATAATACTAAACTGTACACTACTGCTTTCTCTATTGCCGATCCTGTTCTAAACGTAATAAAGAAACGCATATGTTTGCTTGAAAAAGGATAAACAAGAGGAATCCCTCTCTTTGTTACGTAATCAGCTAATAAATGTGAAATAACTCCAATAATCAGCCCTGATAAATAAAACCATTGTATGTTCAGCCACTCTTCAATAAACCAGCTGTATCCAATTAACATTCCAACGAATAATAAAGAATGGGTCATTTTGCGGTGACTTCTAATCATGAGCAAAATAGGAAGTAAAAGCATAAGAAAAACTTTCAGTTCCTCTCTGTATAAATCAAGATACCGTGGCACAAATAAGTAAATTATAAATGCAAGAGTGAAAAGAGTAAGCAGCCCTCGCCAAAACTTATGTCCTAATTTCGAGTTCGGCATATCGATATCGGGTAAAAGTGATCCAAATAAAACAAAACCTAAGAAAAAAACCGCTGAAAATGGCTCATCAGCATGAGGGACGAGCTGCGGAATTAAGGTTAAAGCTCCTATTCCAAATGTTATTCCAACGACTTGGTGTCCTGTGGCCATCATGATGTTTCAAGTCCTTTCTATCTTTCTTTCATAGGCTATTAAAACGCCTAGCTGCTTTTAAAGTAAAGCTCCCTTTTCTGGAAGACTTGATTTCGAGATATCTCGTGAGAGATAGGTCCTATGGGGAACGACTCGCTTTCCGTGGGCATTTGCTGAGCCTCCTCAAGCTAACGCTTTCCGGGGTCTCACCGATCATGTTTATCCCACAGGAGTCTCCCCGTTCCCCTCCGGACCTGGCCAAATCAGAGACTCGAAACGGCTTTATCCTTCACCCACTTGAAGAAAAACAACTACATGGGCGTATACACTTTATTCAAGCTGAACTATGCGGGATAGCCTGTTATATATAAGCATTTCAGGCAGGTTAAGGAAGAATAAATCTTCTCTTTCCGGAGGGACCGTTATTCCTAATAAAGTTGGGCTGGTGGGGATATGGCGAGACTCCCATGGGAGAAGGGACTAGGTGAGATCCCGCAGGGAGTGAAACGAGCGAGGAAGCTCACCGTTCCCCCATAGGAAAGTGTTCAAATGTGGCATCACCCCGCAAGACACGACCAGCATAAGCCGAGCATCAAAAGGACGGTGGTCTTTCCGTCCGTTGATGAACGGCTTATGTCTCGAGTGTCTGGGTGATAGAACAAGACGAGTTATTTCCCCACCTGCCCTTGTCCATCTAACGTAAAGGACCCATTTATCTCGAAACTGAGTCTTCAGCTAACCGGCCCTTTAGGGGAATAAACCTTCAGGAAAAAAGTCAGCAATAAGATACGTTTTATAGAGCATTTAAATAAACCCACATTCTAGTCATGTGGGTTGTTTTTTTGCTTAGCAGTCTTTTTCGGGTAAGCCGACCATCTGAAACTTAGGCCCCTCCATCGTTTGTTTCCCTTCAATGGTTAACTCTGTGGTCAAATGTTCAATTCGTTTATCAATCGCTACTGGAATAGCGTTTAAATGATACAATTCATCATCTGCTTCAGGCTCACCAATTGTCATTCCAATGTCAGGCTCTCCACATCCATATCCAGCAAAGTACAAACGTAAACAGGCGGCCTCTTCTTCTTCGAGGATCTGAAGTAACAAATCTCTAGCTCCATCTGTTATTTTCATATAAAGACATCTCCTTCGACTATAAAATACCACAAATGTGCCCTACATATGAATTGAAAACGCTTATAGATCCTCTATAAGTTTATGGTTTGTACTTTTTCCCACAAAAAAACACCTCCAAATTCTGGAGGTGTTTCCATAGGTTTATTAAACGGCTTTTGTATTAATTTCTACATTAATGTTACCGCTTGTTGCTTTAGAGTAAGGGCATACTTTATGCGCTTCCTCAGCAAGCTCTTCCGCTTCTTCTTGAGAAACTCCTTTAACTTGCACGTTCAGAACCACACCTACTTTAAAGCCGTTATCTGATTCATCTTTTAGTAAACTTACATCAGCAGTGATTTCAGATTCGATATCTTTCTTCTTCTTGCTTGCAACCAGATTTAATGCCCCATCATAGCAAGCGGAGTAGCCCGCAGCAAATAGCTGTTCAGGATTAGATCCTTTTTCGTCACCTTCACCAGGCATTACAAGGTTCAGGTCGATTAAACCATCATCAGATTTAACATGGCCATTACGTCCGCCTTGTGCTGTTGCATGAGCAGTAAACATTACGTTACTCAATATCATCACTCCTTGATTTTGTATTATAATCATTCACAACATAGGTTTACCTCAAATTCATGCTCTCTAAACCTCGCTACCTTTCTTCTATTCTAAAATCTTCCTTTAAAGAAAGCGGAGCAGTCTTCACCATCCATTGGGTAATATAAGTAAATACGGTTAAATCATCAAATATACCGAATAGAACCAAAAAGTCAGGAATCACATCCCACGGAAAGAGTATATAACCTAAAAGAAATAGTACAGAAAGCCACTTTTTTCTTGCGCTTACTTCATTCGAACGAAAAAAACGCATCATAAAGGGAACGGATTTCCTTACATTGAAGACAAATTTAATTCTGCGCCATAATCTGAGCATCAGCTCCCTCCTTTCCCTTGTCTATTTCTATACCCTGAGAGCACTGATTTTTACTCCTTCAGTCACAATTGCTTAATTAAAACGTATGCTTTAACATAAAAAGAAAAGTTCCTGCTCTTGGTTGTGATCGTTACATATATACCTGCTGCAACCTTTCTATAAAGAATGCCGGAAGAGATAAAGGGGAGAAATCTTTAATGAAAATCCTGTTACTGAATGGTACCATAGTCGGAAAGAAAACGAGAACTTTACTCGATGAAATTGACAAATACATTCAAATGCTGCCTGAATCCCACGAAACAAAAATCATTGATTTAGAAAACTATGAACTGCAATTCGTAGATGGCCGTCCGATCGATGAATATAATGAAGACATGCAGCAGCTCATTAAAGAAGTAGAGAACGCAAACGCTTATGTTATTGCGTCTCCTATATTTCAAGGTTCGATACCAGGAACTTTAAAGAATGTGTTTGATGCTGTATCCCCGCTTGCTATGCGGTATAAACCTGTATCCATTGTAGCGAATGGCGGAACCCTGCAGCACCATCTGGTCATCGAAAACCAGCTTAAGCCGATTTTAAACTACTTTAGGTGCATGGTTACACCTAATTACGTGTACACTCACACAAACCACTTCTCCACTCAAGGTGAACTGATTGATGAAGACGTACGAAATCGTCTTCAAGAAATGATTAAAGTATTTAATCAATACATGCAAATGAGTCAAGAGATCGAATTGGATAAGTAAAAGCCTTGCCACTTTTTAGTGGCAAGGCTTTTATACATGAGATAATACTTTACTTACATAATTTTGAGTTTCCTGGAATGGGGGAACCCCTCCATATTTATCTACATTTCCCGGGCCAGCGTTATAAGCAGCCAGCGCTAATCGGGAATCTCCATCATAACGATCAAGCATCTGTTTTAAATACTTCGTTCCGCCCATCACGTTTTCTTCAGGATTAAATGGATCTTTAACCCCCAGTCCTTCGGCCGTTGCAGGCATCAGCTGCATAAGCCCCTGTGCACCGGCATGGCTGACCGCATCTGCGTTATAATTGGATTCGGCCTGAACTACGGATCGAATCAATTTTTCATCTATGCCATAATGTTGAGAAGCTTTTTTAATAATTTGCTCAATATCCTGATCTTTCCCCTTTGTTTTATCTGTTTCCTTTACTTCTTTCGATTCTTCTGGGTTATTTATTTTTCCCGCTTCTCGGTGGTTATGAGATACAGGTGCCTCTTGAGATTCTTTATTGGATTCCATATGTATAGGCTGGACCTGAAATGTTGTGAAGCTAGTTATTCTCGCTTGCGGCTGAACCGCACTAGTGGCCGGAGGTTGCGAGAAGGCTGCTTCCAATAAATTATGGAAAGTCATATCCCTATTGTTATCATTGTTGGTTTGATTCTTATTTGAATAAAGGCTCATCATAGACATGCTCTGCATTTGAATCAAAAAATTCAAGCTGCCAGAATTCATACATCCACCTCATTGTACATTAGTAACTAAAGTTTACCTCATCCTCCTGCTTCCTACAATGAAATTCGTCAAAATAATACCTTTTTTTCCATTTGAATCCAAAAGTTGAGAAAAAACGCTCAAAAAAACACTAATGATTTAAAGGTTTCGCAAGGCTTTTTCCCAAAGCAGAAGGCAGGTCATCAATGGTACAATAATAATATCAAAAGAGATAATTAACTATTTCATTCCCTCGATAATAGTTATTTAATAAAGATTAATGGTCTGAAAAGATGGCTTTTCCGTTTTACTGGACTTATATCTGTTCTCTCTTTTGTCTCTTACGTCGAATCACCCTATCTATTTTTCCCCGCCAGGAAAAATAGACCTGTAGCTTTCATGGCATGTCTCCCTTCATTTAGAAGCGCACTGCCATGCCCCTCTTTGGTCTGCAAAGAGGGGTCTTTTTTATATTTCGACCCAAGTCGTCACTTTTATCCATAACCCCAGCTTGTCCATCAAACTCCCTTACTGTGTAACAAAAAAATTTCAACGTTCAGAAATATTAGCAGTTGATGGTACATATAGTGTTAGTAAAGGAGGGGTGCAAAATGGTTGGGTTAAATTTTGATAATTCGTTCTTTAATTACTTAGCAGCAGTAGTAGCGAGCTTCTTTTTACTCTGGCTATCTGAATTTGGAACAATAGCAGACAATGAATTTTTTTCAGCGTTATTCTTCTATGTGGGTGCAATTGGCTTGGCCTTATTCTCATTCGTCATAATATTCTTATCACTTTTCAATCTCTTCTCTAGACAATAAATATCACTAAAGCATAAAAAGGCTGTCTCAGTAAATGTGAGACAGCCTTTTCCCGTTTATTCGACGATCACATCGATATGCGATGGTTTTACATGAATGGATACTGGAAGTGAATCTCCTTCTTCTCCGTCTACATTGGTAACCAGATTTTCAGAAGACGTAATCTCCAGGTTCTGTGCAGTGAAGTACTCTACATCACTCTGATCTTTAAGATTTCCTCTCAGAATCGACGACACAATAGTAGCCAGCCGCACAAGATTTACATTTTTTATTACGTAACAATGTAAGAGCCCATCATTTACTTCTGCCTGAGGTGAAAGCTTTTCTAATCCTGCCGTGGAATTTGTTAAAGCAGCGAGGAAAAGAAAAGACTCCCCTTCCCATACTTTATCTTCATATTCAATCCTTAAAGGATAGCCGGTATCGCCAGATAAGGTTTTTAACCCCTCCATGATATATGCCAGCGGACCAAATTTGGTTTTTTGTTCCGGACTAACTTCATAAGTAGCCTCGGCCAGAGCACCTACAGCTACAATATTCACAAAATAACGGTCGTTAAATCGGCCAATGTCTACTTTCTTTGAGCGATCAGAGCGGAGCACATCTACGGCTTTTTTGGGCTCTAAAGGAATATTAAGAGCTCTGGCGAAATCATTGACAGTTCCGAGCGGTACGATGCCGAGTAACGGACGATGTGTCTGATCCACCATTCCGTTAATCGTTTCATTCAATGTGCCGTCTCCGCCTAAAGACACCACTAAATCAAATTCATCCTTACAAGCGTTTTGACAATATTTCATGGCATCTAATTCTTTTTCAGTTTGAGATACTTTAACTTCATATCCTTTATCATTTAAGATCGTTTCGATTTCTTCTACATAATCTACTGCTTCTTCTTTTCCGGATGAAGGATTGACAATCAGCATTGCTCTCATCATTTGTATCCCCCTCTCTATTTATCTGGTTAGTTTATTCATCACTCATTATCCAGAGGAAGAAACGATGAAAATCACAACTTTGATTAGTCAGTGTTCTTCACTATTTTTTCCAAACCACGTGGTATTCTGGAGTATCTTTAATCACCTCATGGGCGAAGGAGCATACTGGGTCTATTACAAGTTTATTTTCTCTCGCGTAGTTAACAGCATGATCAACTAAGTCACTTCCAAGACCGTTCTCTCTTTCAGAAGGGACAACGACGGTGCTTAAGATTTTCATAGTGTCTCCGTGTTCTTCAAAGTCCAGATGGGCATCAGGTTTACCCTGATCTCCTATATAAAATCTTCCTTGATCATTTTGAATAGCTTTACTCATATTATCTACCTCTCCTTTCAATTATCCTACAACAACCATACCCTGAATAAGGAACAGATATTCACCAAATCCTCTTTGATTAACAAATTAAGACATATGATGGCTCAAAAAGAGGTCTCAAAAGATAATATCTCTTTTAAGTTATAGTGTTAAGTATTAAAGATAAGCTCCCGTTTGTTTAAGACTCAGTATCGAGACAAATTGGGTCCGTTACTCTATGTGGATGTGGGCTGCTGGGGAAAATCACTCGTCTTGTTCCATCACCCAGACACTCGAGACATAAGCTGTTCGTGTCTATCGGGACGATTCCACATTTGAACACTTTCCTATGGTTCTACAGGACGTAGGATCGATCGACGTTGCGTCGTGCAGGGCCGGAAAGCGAAATCGCCCCCCTCAGGACCTTTAAACTAACTCAATATCTCGAAACTGAGTCTTCAACAATCCGGCCTTATTTTGTAATAACTTATTTATTAAAATTACAAACCTTATTAAAAAGATGAAGTTAAAAGAACATTGAAGGATCCTTATAAAATGGCTGGGATACACTATTCCGAATTAACCGAGATACTTTGTTTAGGACATATAAAAACATCCACCAGATCTCTCTGATGGATGTTTTATCTGTTTTATCAGGCTGTGGGTTTTAAATCTTCTTCTAATGGAATATCCTTGCTTAAACCACGGCGAGCGGCAATGAAAAAAGCTGTGACAATCGCAACTGTAATAATAGCTGCTAATAGATAGGATATATTCAAAGGAAGATTGAACCCAATCGGAGCGTTAATAATATACGTAAAGGTTGCCATAGTCATAAAGGTTGCTGGTATAGCGGCAATAAAGTAATTTTTACGAGATAAAAACAAGTACATCGCACCTACCCACAGGGCAATAACCGCTGTCGACTGGTTCGCCCAGGAGAAATATCTCCATAAAAGGGTGAAGTCTATACGAGTCAGCGCAAATGAAATGACGAACATCGGAACGGCAATCCAAACGCGGCTCATAATTTTCTTCTGGGATACTTTGATATAATCTGCAATAATCATACGGGCACTGCGGAAAGCTGTATCTCCCGAAGTGATTGGCAGAATAATAACACCAAGTATGGCTAGCGTTCCTCCGACAGCACCAAGCATGGCCACGGAGACTTCACTAACAACCGCTGCAGGTCCGCCGCTTGCCAATACTTCGTTCAGACCACCTGAACCGTTGAACAAGCTCATAGCTGCGGCTGCCCAGATCATAGCAATAATCCCTTCAGCAATCATCATTCCATAGAAAATGCGACGACCTTGTTTTTCCTGCTGAGTCGTACGTGAAATAATTGGGGTTTGTGTAGCATGGAAACCTGACAATGCCCCACATGAGATAGTTAAAAATAATAATGGAAAAATCGGTGCATTATCCGGATGCATATTGGTTAAAGTCAGCTCAGGGATTGGTGCTCCTGTCACGACCAATGATACTCCTACCCCAATAGCACTGATTAAAAGCAGAGCTCCGAAAATTGGATAGAAACGTCCGATAATTTTATCGATTGGCAGCATCGTTGCTAATAAGTAATAAGCAAAGATGGCAAGCAGGATAATCGGTAGACTCAGCCAGCTGCTCGTCATGTTATGAAGCAAATCAGCTGGAGCTGTAACGAACACGGTCCCGACTAGTAGCAATAATAAGATAGAAAATGCGTTAACCACGTGTTTCATTACTTTCCCGAGGAACTTCCCAGCCAGTTCTGGCAAGTGAGCCCCTCGATTACGAATGGAAATCATCCCCGTAAGATAGTCATGAACAGCCCCGGCAAAGATGGCACCGAGAACAATCCAGAGAAAAGCCACTGGTCCGTAAAGCGCTCCTAATATGGGACCGAAAATCGGACCTACCCCAGCTATATTTAATAATTGTATCAAAGCATTCTTCTTTTGACCCATCGGCAGATAATCCACACCATCACTGTGAGAATAAGCCGGTGTCGTTCTTTCTTTATTTACCCCAAATATTTTTTCAACATATTTCCCATACGTGAAATAACCAATGATTAAAAGTCCGATACTGATTAGAAACGTAATCACAAAAAGCTCCTCCCTCGATCTATTCTTGTAATCGCTTACAATAATCGTAACAAGATAACGCTTACATCATTAGGGTTTTTGATTAACATGTCGAAAATTCTGGTTAACATGTAAAAATCCCGGTCTAAAAAACAGACCGGGATTTAAAGTTCCAATTGTTTTCTTAAATCTTTCACATAATTTCGGCTGACCGATAGCTTCTCCTCTCTGCTCTGCAGTTCTAATTGATAGGCGCCATTGAACCACGGCGTCAGCCTGTTCACATAATCTAAGTTTACGAGATAACTCTTATGAATGCGAAAAAACGGGAAACCTCTTAACCGATGTTCTACTTCCTTTAATGGAGCTCTTGTTTCATAGGTATGGGTTTTCCCAACAATCTTGGTCCACCGCTCCTCGCGATAAACGTACACAATGTTTTCAGGATCAAGATAATGAATATTATCTTCCCCTTCTACAGCGAGCTTTGAAGGCGGTTGGTTAGTAGTCTGAGAAGCATCCATTTGAGGAGCGAATCTTTTTTCTAATTTAACAACTGCATCTTTTAGTTGTTCTTCGTCAAAGGGCTTTAGAAGGTAATCGATCGCGTCGTGTCGAAAGGCATCCACTGCAAAGTCTGGATAGGCTGTAGCAAAAATTATTTTCGGAACCTTTTTCAGTTCCTGAACAGCCTTTGCCACCTCCATTCCATCCATCCGGGGCATTTCCACATCTAAAAACAGAACATCCGGCTGTAGCTGAAGGACTTTCATAATAGCCGTGTCACCAGACTCTGCTTCTCCTATCACCTGAATAGCCTCGTGTTGCTTTAACAAGTGAATTAATTCTTCACGGCTGAAACGCTCATCATCTACCACTAACGCCTGAATGGGTCCTTTCATGCCGACACCTCCTCTTTATTATGAGGAATGAGGAAAGAAATCCTCGTTCCTTGCCCAGGCTCACTTTCTATCTGCAGCTTAGAATTTTTCCCGTGTAACAGTTCCAGTCGTTTGTTTACGTTATATAAGCCAAGCCCTGTGCCTATTTCAGACGTAACTTCTTCTAAACCTAAATGATGAAGTCGTTCCGGCAGTATCCCACTGCCGTTATCTTTAACGGATACACGGACTCCCTCTGATAAATATTTTATCTGAATCAGAATCTCCGACTCGCCCTCTTGATCTTTTATTCCATGCTTAATGCAATTTTCCACTAAGGGCTGCAAGGTAAGGGGTGCAATCTTTGCCGAGAGGGCATGATCTTCTATATCGTAGTGTACATGAAGCTTATCGACAAACCGTGTTTCTTCAATGTATAGGTAGGCTCTTACGTGTGATAGCTCCTCCGCAAGAGATGTCCACCTTTTTGTGGTTGCCCCAAGGTTTTGTCGAAAGAACTTAGATAAAGCAATAAGCAAAGACCTCGCTCGATCAGGTTCCGTGCGGGTGAGTGAAACAATTACATTCAAAGAGTTAAACAAAAAGTGCGGATTAACCTGGGCCTGCAAAGCTTTTACTTCAGCTTCACGCGCCAGTTCCTGTGCTTTTTCTGCTTCAGCGATTTCCAGTTGCTGACCAAGCAGCGCACTTAGCCCCTGGATCAGCTCTATCAATACATTTGAAATTTCTTTTTCGGAACGAACATAAAACTTTAAAGTACCGACTGTTTCATTTTTTCGTTTTAAAGGAGCAATAACAGCTGCCCCTAAAGGGCATCCGGTATGATCACAACTAATATCCCTGTGGCCAGCGACAACCATTTCTCCTTTTTGAATAACTTCACGCGTAGCGAGTGTTTGAATGGTGTTCCCCGCCTGGTGATGGTCATCTGCCTGTCCGACATGAGCAAGAATATATTCTTTATCCGTCATTGAAATAGCGCTTACCCTCACTTCTTCATAGATAATCTGACAGGCTTTTTGGGCAGAATTCTCCGTTAAACCCTGACGAAGGTGTGAAACGGTGGATTCAGCAAGCTTCAATGCTTTCTGAGCTTGAAGAGCACCGGCTTTTCCCTCCTCGTTTAGTACGTTTCGAATAATTAATAAAAACAACGCAGAGCCAAGACCATTGGCCACAATCATCGGCAGCCCTATTTCCTGGACAAGTTCCCATGCTCTCTCAAAAGGTTGTGCGACTCCTAAAATAATCCCCATTTGAATCGTTTCAGCCAGACCTCCAACCAGAAGGGCTGTTTTCAACTTTAATGGCTGATCTTTTTTATGAAAAAATCCAGCAATGATCCCTGCCACAATAGCCGAAATCCCGCATGCTAACCCCGTGAATCCCCCCAGAGAAAATCGGTGTAACCCAGCAATCAAGCCTGCCCCCGCACCGATTCGATATCCACCAAATAACCCGGCAGCTACGATCCCTATTACCCTAGAGTTTGCAATGGCTTCAGACTCATTCAGTTCATAAGCCCAACTCCCGAATTCGAATGATTGGGTATCATAAGTGATTCCTGTGTAGGTACCAATCATTCCAAACAGTCCAAAAAAAGCAATTGCCATATAATGCTGCTTTCGATTTAAGGCTTTACGGTCAATGAGTTCCCGGAAGAATCGAAATCTTGTTATGATAAAAGCAACGGTAACAATGATGCCCAAACGTTCAAGCATCGGTAGAAATAATTCAAACATCTCTACCATCCTTTCTTTCCTGTTCATCTATTTATTATTGTAGCATGTCTGAAAACGTTTCATACTCAGGTAAATTCATGATATGATTTTTGATAAACAAAGAAGTTCGAGGTGATGATATGACAGTAAAAGCAGGTATTATCCAGATGGATGTCGCGTTTGGTGACCCTGAAGCAAATCGGACACATGCGACCAAAAAAATTGAAGAAGCAGCCAGGAATGGAAGTGAGATTATTGTACTTCCTGAACTATGGACAACGGGGTACGATCTGAGCAGGTTTGATGAACTGGCCGAATCGATGGACGGACCGACACATCAAATGCTCATGAACCTTTCTTCCAAACACCGGGTGACCATTCTTGGGTCAATCGCGGAGCGCGAGGAAGGACGTTTCTATAATACGTTTGTTGCCTACAATTCTATGGGCGAGCGCATTGCCAAGTACCGTAAAGCTCACCTCTTTCGATTAATGAACGAAGAAAAGCATCTTCATTCCGGCAACCAAAAGGGAAATTTTGAACTGAACGGTGTGCCCGCAGCTGGTGTTATTTGCTATGACATTCGCTTTCCTGAGTGGATGCGGACTCACATGCTTAATGGATCCAGAGCTCTTTTTGTCGTAGCAGAGTGGCCAAAGCCCCGGGTAGATCATTGGCGCAATCTTTTAATCAGCCGGGCTATTGAGAATCAGTGCTTTGTTATTGCATGCAATCGTGTAGGATCGGATGCTGCAAATACTTTTGGCGGGCATTCCATCATTGTAGATCCCTGGGGAAACGTAGTGGCAGAGGGATCAGGTGACGAAGAAATTCTTTATGGAGAAGTAGATTTTACGGATGTAGAAGCTATCCGTGAACAAATTCCTATTTTTCAGGACCGGAGACCAGACCTATACGAATAACCAAAAAAAACCCTTTAGAGCACTAATCTAAAGGGTTTTTTCGTATGCATTTGTTTGATAGAAGAAATTTGGCGTGTCCATCCGATCTGTGTAAGACGAATGAAAGATATGAGTCGACGCAGGAGAAACGGGAGGGATCAGCCAAGTCCAGTCTCCTGTGGGCTCTCTTCCGCAAGTTCGTTCTTTCTTTTCAAAAAGCTGAAACTGCTGGGCAGCCGAATGATGGTCCACCATACTCACCTTATCCTGTTTAAAGGAATAGAGTACCGCTTGGTTTAATTCGATTAACGCCCGGTCCTTCCACAAGGAACTATTTCTTCTCGTATTCAGGCCCATGGCTTCAGCTACATTAGGTAATAGATTATAACGGAATTCATCAGCCAAGTTTCTCGCACCGATTTCAGTTTCCATATACCAACCATTAAAAGGTGCTGCTGTATAGTCAATACCGCCGATTTCCAGACGCATATCTGAAATAAACGGTACAGCATACCATTTCAGACCAAAATCACTAAACCATTTATACTCTGGGTGACGAAGAGGAACTTCAAGAATGTGCTCTTCCGGAATTTCAAACCATTGAGGCTTAGAACCATCAACTTGTACCACAAGCGGCAGAACATCGAACCTTCCTCCTCCGCCCTGCCAGCCCAGAGCTTCGCATTGGCGGGTAAAATCGACAGAAGCCGGATCACCCACTACCTCCCCGTTTATTTCGTACCCTGCGTAACGGATCAGCTGATGATTCCAGAATCGAACTTCCTCATTCCCCTGTTTCGGTTTAAACACAGAAATAGTCGATCGAATACGGCCCCCATTCGTGGCATAGTTCATATGCTCATACACCGCATCCCGAATCTCTTTTTCGTCCTGCAAGTGGCGTTGGTCAAACACTTGTAAGCTGTTCCAGAATAACCGTCCAATGCAGCGGTTACTATTCCTCCATGCTACTTTTGCTCCGTATTCTAATTCTTCGAAAGTATGCTGATAAGTACCTGAGTCTTCAATTGATCTTTCTATCTCTTTGACCCTTTCACCGGCACCCTGCCGTCCCAGTTCTTCATAGCATTCAAAAATAAACTGCTCTGCTTTTTGAAGTAATTCTCTATTCAACGTAAAGTTCCCCCTGTATTGTTAATCCTGTTTCCATAGTACCACAGCGCCGTGCGGTAACAGAAAGCATGGATCCTTCTTCACGCTCTTCGCGCTGCTTGCTGAATAGGATCCCAGACACTGTTATAAGGGGGCGCATAGGCAAGATCAAGATCAGCCAGCTCATCAATTGTCATATGATGATAAAGGGCGGTAGCAATAACATCGACCCGCTTGTCCGTACCGGCCTGGCCTATAATCTGAGTGCCTAACAGTTCTCGGCTTTCTTTGTTATAAATAAGTTTAAGCGTCATTGGATCCTCTTTAGAATAATACCCGGCTGCATGGGTTGATTTAATAGAAATCGTATCGTAAGGAATATATTCACTGGCTGCTTCTTTTTCAGATAATCCAGTGCGGCCAAGAGTTAAGTCGAAAAATTTCAAAATTGAAGTGCCAACCACACCTTGAAATGCCTTTCTTTTGTTCACCATATTCAGTCCTGCTACCTGACCTTGTTTATTGGCGTGAGTTCCTAAAGGTAGATAATCCAGTTTCTGTTTCAGCCGGTGATACTGCGCTGCACAGTCACCTGCGGCATAAATGTCCATTATACTTGTTTCCATAAAAGCATTGACACTGATCGAATCTTGCACTCCTTTAGAAATTCCAGTTCCTTCTAAGAAGGATGTGTTAGGATTGACTCCGGTAGCAGCCAGTACAAAATCAGTTTCATACTCACCCTTATCTGTGACGATCGACTCTACTCGATGATCTCCTCTAAATTCTTCAACAGACTCACCCAAATTCAATTCTACTCCATGGCGTTCTGCTTCTTCATGGATGAGGTCAGCCATATCTTCATCAAAGATCTTTGCGAGTTGGGATCCACGGTCAATAATCCGCACCTTTTTACCCAGCGCAACTAGACTTTCTGCCATTTCCAAGCCAATATAGCCGCCACCGATAATCGTTACTTTTTTAATGGAATGGTTTAAGTCATCCATAATAGCCTGCACATCTGGTATGGTCTTTAATGAAAAGATCCCCTCAAGCTGACGCCCTTCCCATGGAGGTATAATCGGGCTTGCGCCTGTAGCAATTAACAGCCGGTCGTAAGACTCCTCAACCTCTTGGCTCGTTTTATGATCGATGCCATAAACCACTTTATGATCACAGTCCACTTTTGTAACCTCATGAGAAGTAAGTACATCAATTCCATACTTATCCCGAAAGGTCTGGGGCTCCCTGGCAATCAAGTCATCTGTCGATTTGACGTCGCCGCTTACAACATAAGGAAGGCCGCATTGACCATAAGATGTTATCTCTCCTTTTTCAAAAACAACAATTTCATTCCCTTCGCTATTACGTACAATTTGCATGGCTGCACTCATTCCTGCTGCGTCTCCACCTAAGATTACAATTTTCATTTCTACCACTCCTTCTTTCTCTTCTAGTTATGCATACCCAAAAATATCGCCCTGCAAAATTTCGACTGAAAATAATCTAAATTTAAGTGTTTCTATGTAGTATTTAGTTTGGTTTTCTGAATGTATATTGCTCCTAGTATTCCCTATCCGGATAAAGACATGTTACACTATCCATATTATTCAGTTGTTAGAGTATTCAAATAATAAGCCGAGGTGGAAAAGAATGAAACAATATAAGCAATCTGAAGCCATTCAGCGTTTACCAGATCAATTCTTTGCAAAGCTTGTAAAGAAATTAAACGATTTCCAGCAACAAAAGGGAGAAGACGTACTAAATCTTGGTCAAGGTAACCCTGACCAGCCTACCCCTGAACATATTGTACAATCACTGCAAAAAGCAGCCGAAAACCCTGAATACCATATGTATCCCCCTTTTCAAGGGTTTGATTTTCTAAAAGAAGCTGTGGCAACGTATTATAAACGAGAATATGATGTTGACCTTGATCCCTCTTCAGAAGTAGCTATACTATTTGGCAGTAAAAGCGGACTGGTAGAGTTGAGCCAATGCTTCTTGAATCCCGGCGATACAGCCTTAGTCCCTGACCCTGGCTATCCGGATTATTGGTCAGGAGTAGCAATGACTGATGCCGTCATGGAACCTATGCCGCTTCTAGAGAAAAACAACTTCCTTCCTGATTATAACGCGATGGATCCAGAGGTCCTTAAACAAGCTAAACTTATGTTTCTCAATTACCCCAACAATCCAACCTCGGCAGTGGCTGACCAGGCTTTTTTTGAAGAAACCATTGAACTCGCGGATGCTAATGATATTTGTGTGGTGCATGATTTTGCTTATGGGGCCATCGGATTTGATGGTGAGAAACCTTTAAGTTTTATGCAGGTTCCCGGTGCCAAAGATGTAGGAGTCGAAATTTACACTATGTCAAAGACTTATAATATGGCAGGGTGGCGCGTGGCGTTTGCCGTAGGAAATCAAAGTGTGGTTGAAGCATTGGAACTTGTCCAGGATCACTATTTTGTGAGCCTTTTCGGAGCTGTGCAGGAAGCTTCAGCTACAGCCCTCTTAGATTCACAGGAATGTGTGGAGGAGCTAACGGATACTTATGAAGCACGACGTGATTTATTACTTGAGGGTCTGCGAAACAGCGGCTATCGCTTCCAGCCCTGCAAAGGGTCTTTCTTTGTGTGGGTTCATGTCCCGAATGGCTACTCCTCTGAAGAATTTGCTGATGCTTTGCTCGAGCAAGTCGGGTTGTTTGTAGCACCGGGGATTGGGTTTGGTGATTACGGTGAAGGATTCGTTCGGATTGGTTTGAACAACTCTGAAGAAACCTTGCGTGATGCAATATCCAGATTCCAAAAATTCGCTGATAAAAATAATATTGTATAGAAAGACGCCCTGAGCTTTTTCTTTGCTCAGGGCGTTTATTTACTTTATTAAAATGGAAATTTGCGATATCCATTCATGACACCAATCCATTTTACAGTTGTAAATTTGTCGAGAGCCCACTCTCCTCCAAACCGGCCGAGTCCGGAACTTTTCTCACCGCCGAAGGCTACATGTGCTTCATCGTTTACAGATTGATCATTCACATGAATCATTCCTGTGTTAATCTGTTTTGCTGTTTCAACACCGCGGTGTACGTCTGTTGTGAATACTGACCCACTTAATCCATAGGAAGTATCATTCGCCACTGTAATGGCTTCTTCTTCACTTGAAACCTTAATGATTCCAATTACAGGACCGAATACTTCATTGCTTGCAATTGGCATATCATTGGTAACATTGGTTAGTACAGTAGGGTGCATGATATTCCCTTCTGAATCACCACCTGTTAGCAAGGTGGCGCCACGATCAAGGGAAGCTTGCAGATCTTCCTGAATACGTTCGATGGCTCCATGGTTAATCAATGGACCAACTGTTGTATCTTTTTCAGATGGGTCACCAACTTTTAAAGTTTCCACTTTTTCTTTGAATGCTTCCACGAATTGATCATGAATCTGTTCATGAACGATCAGACGATTGATGGACATGCAAATTTCACCCTGGTGAAGGAACCTTCCAAAGGCTGCTGCTTCCACCGCTTTTTCTACATCGGCATCATCAAGGACAATCATAGCATTGTTGCCTCCAAGCTCCAGCGCCGTATCTTTGATATGCTTACCTGCAAGCTCTCCAATATGACTGCCTACTTCTGTTGATCCAGTAAAGGAAATCAGTTTAGGTACCGGGTGTGTAACAAACGCATCCCCGATCTCTGAACCTCTTCCTACTACTACGTTCAGCACTCCTGCTGGAAATCCGGCTGCTTCAAATAAATCGGCAATCAGTAATCCTGCAGTAACAGGAGATTCTGATGCTGGTTTGGCCACAACTGTGTTTCCAGTAGCAATCGCAGGAGCAATCGACCTCATAGCTAAGTGGAATGGAAAATTCCACGGACCAATTACTCCTATGACCCCTTTCGGATAACGATAAACCCGGTTTTCTTTGCCGGGAGTATTAGAAGGAAGGATCTCTCCAGACATCCTTGTAGGAAAAGAGGAAGATTCTTTAATAATGGAGACTGCGGCCTGGTATTCCACCTCTGCTTTTACCAAAGTGCTTCCTGCTTCCTTCACCAACCAGTCTATAATTTCATCTTTGCGTTCCTTAACTACCGATAACAAACTGTCAAAATACGCCTGCTTCTTAGCTGGGAGTAAGTCTGCCCAGTCTTTTTGAGCTTGTTCAGCTGATCGGTAGGCCTCATTTAAGTCATCTTCATTGGCAGAAGGGATTGTGATAATAGCTTGTTCGGTATATGGATTTATATTTTCAATCTGTTTCTCACTTGAACCTGGGCGCCATTCCCCATTAATATATTGTTTAAAATAAGTTTGTGGACTCATATTATACCTCCATTTTACTGTGTGGAGTACTAAGTTCCACTCTCTTTCCTTTCTTAAACCTTTACAACCCTCTGGAAAATTACTTAAATTCCAGCAGCATATCTACATGAGGAATATTATCTTCCAAATAAACATCAGTCACTTCTCTAAAGCCAAATGCTCTGTAAAAACCCCTTAAATATTCTTGTCCATGAAGCCAAATTTGCTCTACTTTCCATTCATCACGCAAAAACATAATAGCTCTTTCCATTAATTCTTTAGCATATCCTTGCCCGCGTTTTTCCTTAATAACAATTACGCGCCCAATCGCATAATGATCTTCTTCTGTCTCAGGGGGAACGATTCGGCAGTAAGCGTAGAGTTGACCATTTTCCTCTAACCAGATATGCGTACATTCTTCATCACGGCCATCTACCTCAGGATAAGGACACTCTTGTTCTACAACGAAGACTTCAACTCTTAGCTTAAGTATCTTGTACAATTCGTCTTTTGTAAGATCTTTATAAGTTTTTTGTACCCAATTCAGTGCAACCACCTCTTATTTTCACTTATTTCTCTCCACTATATCGAAAGTGTGTATGAAAAGACAAAATTTTATTTTTCAAATATAATTTTACAGTTTTAATACAAGTTCTTGCAGGGAATGAGTACCTTATATGCAAAGGAGGAAAACGTCATATGCTGATGGACATATTACCCGTATCTCTTAAAAAATATTTTCAAATGACTAAACAACAGCGCAAGCAAGAAGTTCAATCGACCTTATGGTACATGCCTTTAATTTATGTATCATCGTCTATCCTGTTTGTCGCTATTACTCTTGTACTAGATTTGGTTCTAGAACTTGAACAATACACATTCCAATCTTTTCGAATTAATGCTGAAATAACCCGAATGCTGGTCAGCACGTTAATTGGCGGTTTATTAACACTGAGCGCCTTCACATTAAACTCCCTTTTAGTTGTACTTACAACCTTTAGTGGTCAATTTTCACCTCGGATGCTGATTAACTTCGTTGCAGATAGACGAACACAGCACGCTCTTGGCATATTTAATGGAAGTTTTGTGTACGTACTGCTTGTATTTTTATTTATTGGGAACACTTCTTACGAATATTTCGTAGCCGTCCCCATTATCACGATAGTATTAGTCTTTATAGCTTCTCTTACATTTATCTATTTCATTAACCATGCCACGACATGGATGCAGGTCCATAATATTACAGAAACAATGAAACAATCTTCCAAAGCGATGATCAACAATACTTTGAGCGAGGATCTTGAGCCCTTCCGAACAAAGCAAGCAGGGGATCTTCTGCAGGATTACGAAGATAATACTCAAAGCATAGGAGCAGGAAGGTCAGGATATGTTCAATTAGTAGACTATAGGAACATGATTGAGCAGGCTCGCAAGGACAATGTAATCTTAAAATTCCACTCACAAGTGGGAGATTATATTCTGGAGACGAATAAGCTAATCAGTTACTGGGGGCCGGGTGCTGATTTGGTGGATGAAGAACTTTACTACGGTATGATTAAAATTGGTCATAAAGAAACTGAACTGCAGGACATTCAGATGGGAATGCATAAATTAGCTGAAATTGGAATAAAGTCCCTGGGGAATGATGACCCTAAAACTACAACAAACACAATTCATCAAATGGCTGAATTAATGCTTACAGTCGAAGACTATATTACCTTCACACCTTATCTGACAGATAGTGATGGACAGGTTAGAATTATACTATTAAATGAAACATTTGAATATTATATTTATCGCGGTTTTGGTTATATCCGACACTATGCTGGAGATAATCATTTAATCATCACTGAAATTGTCGGGGCCCTAGCTATGGTAGCAGAGTCCATTGATTCCTCCAAACATCAGGCCATATGGGACTTCGCTTACAACACGCTGGACCATATTGAGAAGAAAGTGGTTTATCAGCTTGATAAAACATTTTTACTAGAGCAGGTTAAGAGACTCGCTCTTGCAACTAATAATCTTTATGGGTACTATGCTATTGAGCGCCGCTTCTATCCAGAAAAAAAATAAAAAACTCCAGGCCTTCCTGGAGTTTTTTTATAGTATTTCTTGTTCATACCTTTTCTGAATAAGGGGACGCTAAGATCATCCTGTGTAAGGTGTGTTGAGCTCATTCGTATTTTTCATGTTGACACATCTTAGCAGCTTTTTTATATTATATATATGAGCATATATTCATATATTTGAATAGGAGGTTTAGCCAATGGGACATCACCACCATCATCATATTGATTCTTCCACAGGAAAGATTAAAACTGCTTTTTTTCTAAATTTATTCTTTACTATTATCGAAATCATCGGGGGAATTATGACTAACAGTATGGCCATTTTATCCGATGCGTTACATGATCTTGGAGATTCTCTATCCCTTGGCCTCGCATGGTTTCTACAAAATTTTTCCCAAAAAGAGCAATCTAAAGAGTTCTCATTTGGATATAAGCGTTTTTCTTTATTAGCTGCTCTTGTTAACAGTGTCGTATTAATTGTTGGGTCTGTATTTATTTTAACGGAAGCCATACCAAGACTTCTCAATCCAGAGCAGCCAAATACAACGGGGATGATAATTCTCGCTATACTCGGAATTATCGTTAATGGAGCAGCAGTTTTCAGGCTCCGCGGAGGCGACTCAATGAACCAGACAGTCATAAGCTGGCATCTGCTTGAGGATGTTCTCGGCTGGGCAGCAGTTTTAGTTGTCAGTATCATTATGTCTTTTACGGATCTTCCTATTCTGGATCCTATTGCTTCCATTGCCATCACGGTATTTATTTTATACAACGTAGTTAAGAATTTCATTAAAACAATGCGGCTGTTTTTGGAAGGCGTGCCGGAGAGTATCAGCCTTGAAGATATCGTTCAAAAGATTAATGAGGTGCCGAACATTAATTCTACACACCACACTCATTTGTGGTCCATGGACGGTGAGAACCACGCCTTCTCCACCCATGTAGTGGTGCCGGAAGATGCAACGAAAGAGGAAATCTGTGATGTGAAAGAAAGGATTAAAGAGATTCTTCATACGATATCTCTTGAGCATGTAACCATTGAAATCGAATACGAAGATGAATCCTGCTCTATTCAAGATTCATCCTGATTCTAAATGTTGACAGTTAAAGAAAAACTCCCATTACTTGAAGACTTGATTTCGAGATAAATGGGGCCATTACGTTAGATGGATAAGGGTTGGTGGGGAAATAACTCGCTTTCCTATGGCCCTACACGATGTGGGGTCGATCGACGTTGCCACAGGACGTGGCGATCTTAGTCGATCCTCCTTATTACCAGGGGCTTCCTCGCTCGTTTCACTCCCTGCGGGATCTCACCTAGTCCCTTCTCCCGTGGAGTCTCGTCGTTTCCTTCGCCGCCCGAACGATAGCTGATGAGCGGACCCTGTTACAGGAGAAAGGATCCATGCAGCATCTACCTCAAACGCTTCTATAACAGGGTTCCTACACGTGAAAACCAGCGTGGATCTCGTTCATTGGAAAGCAATTATGGAAAGATTTTCGAGCTCCCCATAAACGCAAAGGGGCGGAAGGGAACGGTGAAGACTCCTGCGGGATGAACATGATCGGTGAGATCCCGCAGGGCTGTTAAGCCCGAGGAAGCTCACCTCATGCCCGCGGAAAGCGAGCCGTTCCCTGGAGCCCCTTTCTCCAGACAATATCTCGAAACTGAGCCTTCAACTAAACGGCCCTTTAATTTAATAACCCGTTAATTAACAACGTATCGAAATAGAAAAAAGCATTTGAGATTGGTATCTCAAATGCTTTTTATATCTGTCGGCTTATTATAAATCCAGTGATTCAGGAGTATCGCCGTCTGCATTCATTAGGCGGATTGACTCGGGCATAATCTCAAGAACGATGTAATCTGGATCTCCTTTTCCTGAGAACCAGCGCTCCATTTGTTCGCTCCATAACCAGTCTTTCATCTTCTGATCATCACGAATCTTAGCCTGACCTTGTACTTCTAAATACGTATCTCCGTAACCTTCACCTTCATAGCCTAATAAGATATGAACATGAGGGTTTTCCTCAATTTCCTCCGCTTTATGAGTATCGCGATCTGTGGGTGTGAAGAATGTGAAATCTTCATCATTTGAAAATGTCATGTAACGGGCATGAGGTTTATTATCCTTTACTGTAGCTAGTGTTCCTACTTTATGCTGATCCATAACGTTATAAATTTTCTTCTTTAGTTCTTCTTGATTCAATGGTATTCTCCTTTCATCTAGCTGATTATAATTCCAGTTTTCCCCTTCTGTTGTTAAATATAAACATCTCGGTAGGTTATTTAGCAGCTGATCCATATAGCGCTTGGGATGGAGAATTTGATGTTGTTTCCCCTTTCTCTGCAATGGGTATGCTAAAGTTAAGCTGTTTTTATAGTTGACTCTAAATGATTTTTTTATTATATTTCAGCGATAGTAATTTTCAGGAGGAAACTTAATGTTCATGAATGTGTTCAGTAATAAAAAGAAATTCACCCTCATTCTTCTTTCTTCCCTTCTCCTAGGGATTTTTATATTTTTAACGAATTCTAAACCGACAAGTTCAGAAAAAAACGGAGAAATTACCCCTACCGTTTTCATACACGGTTTTAAAGGAGGCCCAGGAACCTTCAATACGATGATGAATCGTCTAGAGCAGCAAAATGTGGGTTCCAAGCGTATGGTGGCTTATGTATCCCGACAAGGACATGTAACCTTAAGAGGAAGCCTTCCGCCCAGCATGGAGCCATTCATTCAGGTTCTTTTTGAGAATGACCGTGCCAGCTTAAAGCAACAAACTGTATGGCTCCAAGAAGTCATCCACCGGTTAAAAAAGCGTCATGGTATTCAGCAGATTAATCTAGTGGGCCATTCCATGGGGGGACTTGCAGCCACTAACTTTTTGCTTCATTATCAGGACGGTCAATATCCTGTTGTTCAAAAATTAGCGGTTATTGCCAGCCCCTATAAAGGAATTAAAAAAGAAGGTTACTTTGAAGTGCATTCAAGTCCGGCCGCTAACGATCTAAAACCGGAATCTGACGCTTTGAAATCTATGATCCTTAGAAGGGAATTCTTCCCTAAAGGTGTAGATACCCTTGTAATAGCAGGTGTTATTAATTCCTCAGAAGAGGATAGCGACCATTGGGACGGGCTTGTCCATGCTTCAAGTGTAAAAGGGATGAAATCCATTGTGCCTTTTGGCAGTTACAGAGAAGAAATTGTATTTGGTCAATCCGCCACCCATTCTGGTTTGCACGAGCATCCCGAAGTAGATCGCGTGCTTGGGGAGTTTCTTTGGGAACAGTCAAACGAATAAAAAAAAGACCAGCCTGAGAAAGCCGGTCTCTTTCCTTTATTTCCGATGAAAGACTTCAAAAAAATCTAGAAATGCATGAAACATCGCTACAGATTGGAAGGTAATCAAACTTAACGCCGTCAATGAAAAGAAACCGATAAATAAATACCGAACAGAAAACACTGCATGGACCCAGGCCACCGCAATCCCTCCTCATTGAATCAATATATGAATCATTGAACCTTATCATACTCCTTCTAACGAAATTTTCAATCGCTTTTTTTGTCGTAATACCAGCCCCTCAAACTAAGTCCGCGATTATGTTCAGCGAACGAAACAGAATCACGGGCTTTTTATTGTATTTTATTACATGATCAGAGGCTAGTCCGTAGTTTTGTTTTTGTGCTGATTTAATTTTGTTTTTCAAAGATAAATATCCACATAAATGTAAGGGATTGCTTTAAATCTTCGTCCAGATGTGCGATTTGATTCTCATCAACCCCGCGTTTATACACCCCTTGACCTTCCGTATATTTCCACCCAGTTTCTTCAGCCAGTTTAGCAAGCTCCCATGGCATCATCGTGTTGCAAATCACTTTTTCACCATACACTCTTCGATAACTATTTATCCTCGGCATGGCCGTTGGTCCCAGTATTCCAATACAAAGCTTGCCTCCCGGACGTAAGATCCTCTTCATTTCCTCAAGTCCCTGATGAGGCACTTCTATCCACTCAAGAGAGTTCACGGCCATTATGCCATCAAAGCTTTCTGAAGCGAAAGGAAGCTTTGTCAAATCTCCCTGCGTAAAGGTTAGTCCTTCTGTTTGTAATCGTTTCACTGCTCGTTCAATCATATCTTTAGAAAGATCTACTCCCGTCACTTCGTAGCCTTCTTTATATAATTTATATGAGCCATATCCATCTCCACAGCCCAGGTCAGCAACAGAATTGCCCGGGGGAAGATGATTTTTCAAAAAAGGAATAATCGTTTTGCGACTTCCCTCATCCCACATCGTCTGACTACGTTGATTCCAAAACTCTGCCCGTTCATCCCATTGTTTAGCGGCTTCCTGGTGCCAATTAAATGTTGGTTCCATATTTACGAATCCCCCTGTTTATCTATTTCCGTTATTATTGTATAGTTCACCATAGAATGTTCATTACCTTTTATTATAATTAAGTAAGCAACGTTTTAAAAATTTTTTTGACATGGGAAAAGAGTGTGTTAAAAGCTTCCATGTGGAAAATATAGGTTTTAAAGAGTGAGGTTTCTAACAAATCGTTTGCACTTTCCATTTATCTTAGATATGATATAAACACAATATAAGCTAATAAAATTATTTAAAAATACTATATATAGTATTTGCGAATCAAGATGCCATCAGGCTTAATAGGGAATCCGGAGAGAGCCGGAACTGCCCCCGCAACTGTTAGCGTTCGCGAAATGGATCATCCACTGTGCCCAGGTACGGGAAGGACCATAGTAGAATCGAACGTAAGTCAGGAGACCTGTCTTTATTCGCTGAAGTTTCAACTTCTTCGGGGATTGAGAAGATGAAGCGATAGAATGAGGTCTTCGTACGGTTTATTTGCCTCGTTCTATGGTTTCATCCGCTCAAATAAGTGAGCGGATTTTTTTATGTCCGAAATCACCTATGAATAAAAAGGAGTACGAATACATGAGCGTTCAATCTATGCAAACAGAATGGGAGCAGAAGCTAATCGACATTCAAAAAGAATTTCCCCAGTTGGATGTGGAACGAATACTAAAAAAAGTTCCAGGGATTGGGCTGAATCAAATGACTGATGAAGAGCAATCCAAAGCATTAATACTTGAGTGTCTGGCTGAAATGGACGAGTCAACACCTGATTGGACCTTTGCCGCGAGCAGGATTCACTTGGATCAAATGTACAAAAATTCAGCTTACAACCGCATGGAGGAGAGCCCCTATAATGGATTTTATTCATTAATCGAGATTTTAACGAATGAAGAAATCTATTCAAAATCGTTGCTTGCTGATTATTCTAAAGAGGAAATAGATCAACTTGAAGATATCCTTGCACCAGAACGTGATTACTTATTTACTTATATTGGTCTTAAAACTTTAAGCGATCGATACTTAGCACGTTCCAAGTCCAAACACATATATGAACTTCCACAGGAACGGTTTATGATCATTTCGATGGTAATCATGGCTCAGGAGAAAAAGTCAGTAAGGATGAGACTTATAAAAGAAGCCTATTGGGCTTTAAGCCATTTATACATGACAGTCGCTACGCCCACTCTCGCTAACGCAGGAAAAAGATATGGCCAGTTAAGCTCTTGTTTTATTGACACGGTAGATGACAGTCTGCAGTCCATTTATGACAGCAATACAGATATAGCCAACTTGAGCAAACACGGCGGAGGAATTGGTGTGTATCTTGGAAAAATCAGAAGTCGTGGGAGTGACATTCGAGGATTTAAAGACGTTTCTTCAGGCGTTATTCCATGGATGAAGCAATTGAATAATACCGCAGTCAGTGTGGATCAGCTTGGGCAGCGTCAAGGAGCTATTGCCGTCTATCTAGATATATGGCATAAGGACATTTTCCCTTTTCTTGACAGCCGTTTAAACAACGGGGACGAGCGTCAGCGCACCCATGATTTATTTACAGGCGTATCAATACCGGATGTGTTTATGGAAGCTGTAGAAAATCGTGGAGACTGGTATTTATTCGATCCTCATGAAGTTCGTGACGTTATGGGCTTTTCATTGGAAGATGCTTACGATGAAAAGCGTGGCAGAGGAACCTTCCGCGAAAGGTACGAAGCCTGTGTCAATCATCCAGAGCTGTCGAAAGAAAAAGTAGCGGCTATAGACATTATGAAAAAAATTATGGTGGGCCAGCTCGAAACAGGTACACCTTACATGTTCTACCGAGATGAAGTGAACCGTATGAATCCTAATCGTCACGCAGGGATGATCTATTGCAGCAACCTATGTACGGAAATTACTCAGAACCAGAGCCCAACCCTTCAGGAAGAACAATATTTAGAAGAAGGAAAAATTATAACGGTTAAAAACCCGGGGGATTTTGTAGTATGTAATCTCTCCAGTGTTAATCTCGGCCGCGCCGTGCCTGAAGGGGTCTTAAAGCGTTTAGTTTCCATTCAGGTACGAATGCTGGATAACGTAATTGATGAAAATACCATCCCGGTGCTGCAGGCTCAATTGACCAACCAGTCTTACCGAGGCATTGGTCTTGGCACATTCGGTTGGGCTCACTTGCTTGCTCAAAAGAAAATAGCCTGGGAATCTGAAAAAGCCGTAAATTATGCGGAAGAAGTGTACCAGGCAATTGCCTATTACACCATTGAAGCCAGCAGCGAATTAGCAGCCGAGAAAGGGAGTTATCCTTTATTTGAGGGATCTGATTGGTCTACAGGAGAATTCTTTGTTAAACGGGCGTTTGATCAAAATGAGGATTGGAACTGGAATGCCTTAAAGGATAAGGTTCAGCACGATGGGATACGGAATGGATATTTAATGGCCGTCGCTCCTAATTCCAGTACTTCTCTGATTGCCGGAAGTACAGCGAGCATCGATCCAATCTTTAAGCGGTTTTATTCGGAGGAAAAGAAAGATTATAAAATCCCGGTAACAGCCCCTGACCTAAGCCCGGAAACGTTCTGGTATTACAAATCGGCGTACGATATAGACCAGCATACAAGCATACAGCAAAATGCTGTACGTCAAAAATATATTGATCAATCCATTTCATTTAACTTATATGTTCGAAATTCTATACATGCTAAAGAACTATTAGATCTGCATATCGACGCGTGGAAATCAGGTTTAAAAACGACCTATTACACGAGATCCACTTCAAGTCAAGGTGAATACGACGAATGCGAAAGCTGCTCTTCATAAAAGGAGGACAAACATATGAATGAAACCATTCAAAAGCGAAAACTTGTTGACCACCAGGCCCCTAATGCTTCTACAGGCATTATCAACGGCAGAAGTTCTAACGTACTTAACTGGGATGATACCCGCTACTCCTGGGCGTATCCTATGTATAAAAATATGCTGGCTAATTTCTGGATTCCAAATGAAATTAATATGAGCAATGACTTAAAGCAATGGGGTACCCTGTCCGATCAGGAGCAGGCAACGTTCAAAAAAATTATTGGGCTCCTTGCCTTTTTAGACTCTATACAAACGGACTACTCTGGAAAGATAGCTGACTATTTAACGGACTCCAGTTTATCTGCACTCATGCAAGTATTAGCTTTCCAAGAAGTGGTCCACAATCAATCCTATTCATATGTGTTATCGACTCTTGTGGATCAGGATGAACAGGAAGAGATTTTTGAATACTGGAAGCACGATGACGTCCTTATTGAGAGAAACCAGTTCATTACAGATGGGTACCAAGCTTTTGCGGACGATCCTTCTGTAGAAACCTTTTTAAAGTCTATCGTTTACGACATTGTTCTGGAAGGCTTATTCTTTTATGCAGGATTCGCTTTCTTCTATAATCTGGCACGTAACAATAAGATGGTATCGACCAGCACTATGATTAACTATATAAATAGAGATGAACAGATTCATGTAAGTCTGTTTGGACGAATATTTAATGAAACATTAAGTGAAAACCCGCAGCTGGACGAAGAAAAGTACCGTCGGTTTGTCACAAATACATTCCAAGAAGCGGTGGAACTTGAAATCAAATGGGCACATCATATTATAGGAGACCGCTTCCCCGGTATTCCGATCGGTGACCTGGAAGATTATATTCGGTTCATGGCTAATAAACGATGCCGCTTACTGGGAGCCGAAAAGCCTTTTCCTGAGTATAAGGAAAATCCTTTAAAGTGGATTAAAGCTTATCAGGAAGTCGACGAAGGAAAATCAGATTTCTTTGAACAGAAATCCAGACAGTACACTAAAGTATCCGAAACCAATGGCTTCGACGAACTATAAAACTAAAAAAGGAAAAATAAACCACCTCAGGTCATCCAGATATTGGATGACCTGAGGTGGTTTAACATGGTACGTTCTGGCTATTTTTGCATTTTATGCGAACAAATGTTCTTGTTTATATTAAAAATATGGTATCCTTATATATAGATACCGTTCTACAGGATTAGGTTAGGTGGCGATAGAAAAGGAGTGATGCCAGTTATGAGCACATATGAGGCGCTTATGGTTATGTTGGCGTTCGGGACATTTATCATTACACTCCTGGCGCTGATCATAAAAATGAACAATAATAAATAGACCCTTTCACATTAGTGAAAGGGTCCTCAACCGAAAAGAAACGAACGGTATCCAATCAGGTCACAGTCGCAGCTGTGGCCTGATTTGCTTTTATTATAGCACACTCCGCGTACGCCGAAAGCAAAAAGGCAACGATCTTTTATTTCTATGGCCCTTTAGTTTCGGTGTACTATACTACTCGTATTTCTTTCATTTGATATTGGATATGCAAAAGGTTAATATAACCAAGACGCAGGCAAAGATCCCCAAGCAAGTCTCCTACTGTCTCCGCTTTTTTCACGTGAAACATCCCGCGTACCGGAAGCCGCATCGTCCATTCCCCGAGGGTAAAGTAGATACCTTCATCTCCCCGGCCATCCTCACGCCGCATGGTTTCTAACATCACCCCCCCTGTTCCATCTGTCTCAACCCGTCCTATAACCGTCAGGACTCCATGTGGTACAGGGAAACCTATATTAAAATAGGTTTCACCTGCATGTTCATGAAAAGAATATAAAGCTGTATTTAGCGGTTCCTTGGTTTGTTTGTTACGTGTTATCCACGCTCTCACCAAGTTTCGACCATCTTTATAGTCAGAAATAGATATAGCTTCTCCTTGAAGCGCCACAGATCCGGATGGCGGGAGTCCCCATTGGCTTATCCGGTCGGCTATTGATCGAAATCCTCTGGCCCATTGAATAGACGCTTGAACATGAAAGTTATCGGTATGTAGGAACCACCTTTTCACCAGTGAATCCATGTGTTCTGAATGAAAATGAGGACTGTTAAAAGGACTCCAATCATGCACAAGCCCTGTCACATATTCATGAGAAGCTGCCCAGGGTTTATAATCTATTGTAGGATTAATACTTCCTCGTCCAGCACGTATATGACTAATAGGAAAAACGGTGTAGGCATGCCTTTGTGGAGCATGAACGCCGCGCCAAGCTAAAGCAGATAAAATGGAAAAAACGGACGCTATCCACAGACCGTGATAGCCAGCGATTGTATTCAACTGCAGCCAATAAACTTCTAACCATATGCTCAAACTAGTGAATAGAGCAAGCAACATAGTTCCTAAAAGAAGAAGAGATGCTGCACGCAATGCCATTCCAATCCACAATTTAAAATAAACAGAGAGCCAAAACCACCATAAACAAAGCCAGACCAGAACAAGGAAATAAACCCCTGCTGCAATTGATGTAAAAGGAGCCCCCAAACTTAAACCAGGACCAGTAATGAAAGAACCCGCCATCACTCCGACTGCTAACCATAAGTATGGGGTAACCATAAAATTCTTCCTAATTCTGTTACATTCTGCACGGTAACGTCCAAAGAACCCCGTCACTAGTGGTACTACAAAAGCAGCGTAATGATAGTGAACCACGTTGAGCTGAAGAATCGTCTCTGAATATGGGAAGATACCAGTCCATCCTGCACTGGAACATACCAGCCATCCTCCTCCAATCGCTATGTAAATCAAACCAACATCAATGACAGTTTCCTCGACAGGTCCGAGCCCTCTGCTCAACAGCCTCATGAAACCTCCAAAAGCGATGAGAAGTGTATAAAAAAACCAGACGGCCGCCCACCACCCTGCTTCATTTCCTGACGGCAGCGAAATGGCGATCATACCTGCAGCTGAAAAAGGCAAAGAGCAGCTCATCACGTTCCACAGCCACTTTTCCGGGCGGCTCCCCTCCGCACTCTGAACGGCTTCTTCCAGTAACAAGGGGACAAGTACAAGAAATGCAAAACCTAAGACCAGATCAATACCGCTTCCTTGAAAGAAGATGACCCAGATTAGAAATAAAAATGCTCCAGCCAGGGCATTCCAACTTCCGGGATTTTTCAAAAGATTTCCTCCCCCTATCATAGGACGGTCATATCATCCTCTTTTCTATATTTTATCAAAACCCGCCCCAGAAAGGTTAGCTCTGCTACAGAAAATCGAGATGCTCACTAAGTACTTCTCCCTCTACAGTCAATTTAAATTTTTGGGCTCTGTTAATCTTCCGTGTTGTTATTAAGGTAAAGCTACCGATACTGTAAGACTCAGTTTCGAGATATCTAGAGAGAGAGTTAGGTCCTGCGGGGAACAACTCGCTTTCCGTGGGCATGTGCTGAGCCTCCTCAAGCTAACGCTTTCCGGGGTCTCACCGATCATGTTTATCCCACAGGAGTCTCCCCGCTCCCCTCCGGACCTTGCCAAATCAGCAACTCGAAACAAGTTCATCCTTCACCCGCTTGAGAAGAAATAATCACAAGGGCGTATATACTTTTTTAGGCTGGAACTATGCGGGATAGCCTGTTATATAAGCATTTCAGGCGGTATAAGGAGGATAGGATACTCTCTTTACGAAGGGTCCGTTAGCCCTAATATAGTTGGGCTGGTGGGGAAATGGCGAGACTCCCATGGGAGAAGGGACTAGGTGAGATCCCGCAGGGAGTGAAACGAGCGAGGAAGCTCACCGTTCCCCCATAGGAAAGCGAGTTATTTCCCCACCAACCCTATACCTTTTAAGTAACGGACCACGATTTATCTTGAATTCGAGTCTTCAACTATCCGGCCCTATTGCAAAATAAGCCTTATGAAAAATCAACAATAAACTATAACAGAGCCAACTTTTTAAAATCACAACTTCTTTATAAATTAAGGTTATTTTTCATTTCATCCAGTGATGCATAAATATCTTCTCTAATTTTAGGGTTATAAAAAACAGCTGCCGGATGATAGAGCGGGATAATAAGATAGTCTTTTTCAGTTTCCACGTATTTTTCCTTCTCACGATCAAGCCGCATGATCGGGGTTCGAATTACTTTCCCAACTCGTTCACTAATTTTGTCCTTTCTTCCCATCAATCGTTCATATGCTACACCTCCAAGGGCAATGATCACTTCAGGATCCATTTTCTCGATTTGGTAATCCAAGAGAGGAGCATGAGCCAGTATCTCCTTTTGATTTGGTTTCCGGTTTGCTTTCCTCTGTCCCCCTGACCCTTTTTTGGTGGTCTTCACCCATTTGTATGGACGACTTCTCACTGCACTTGTGATGTAAACGTCTTTTCTTTCTAAACCTATATAATTTAACTGTTTATCCAGTTCATCTCCTGCTCTGCCTATAAAAGGTTCTCCTTTTACGGCTTCATTTTCTCCTGGAGCCTCACCGACAATCATAATTTCACCGGATTCATCGCCCTGCCCCAGAACAAAGCCTTCAACATCGAACCCGGCTATTCTTTTTTTTGCTTCCTCAATTAATTCTTCCGGAAATTGCATGAAAGACACCTGTCCCTTCCTTTTTCTCATTGATACCTATATTCCACGGAAATGTATGTGCTACACACTGGAATTTTTTAGTTTGCAAGCCAGATTAAAAGGAGTATTATTTGTAGGAGACCATTATCCTAGAAAATCATTGAAGGAGATCGATGATCATGCGTAAAATTTCCTCCTTTATCGTACGCACCCACAAATGGCTGCTCGCTTTTTGGATCGTGATAACCCTGGTTATGGGTTATTTTGCTATTCAATTACCTTCTTTATTAGAAGGCGACGGCTTCCGCACAGATGGAGAATATGAACGGGTAGAAGAAAAATTAAATAAAGACTTTGATTTTCCTGAATCCACATTTCTACTATTATTTGAAAATAATTCAGAGGATACCATCACTTCCGTCTTAGAAGATATAAAGGATTTAGAAATAGCCTCTCGTATTCAGTCACCACTCGATGATGAATCCATGCAGAAAGACAAGACTGCTTATGCTTCTATCCATTTTTCAGAAGAACCCGAAGATATGAAAGCAGCTATTAAACAGGTAGAAGAGATAACCGGAAAGGTAGAAGGAGTTTCTCTAACTGGATCTCCTGTCATATCTGAAGATATTAATAAAGCGAGCCAGGAGGATCTAAAACGTGCGGAGTTAATCGGGCTTCCGGTAGCCCTAATCATCTTAATCTTCGCTTTTGGAACAGCTCTTGCTTCTATTCTTCCATTAATCATCGGAGGAATCACCATTATTGTCGGCTTTGGCATTCTGGCCCTTATTGGTCAGGACTCACAGTTGTCCATTTTCATTTTGAATATTGCACCTATGATCGGACTGGCTCTAAGCATTGACTTTGCTCTTTTATTTATTAATCGTTATCGTGAAGAACTACTAAAACAGGAAAAAACCGAAGCCCTAAAAACTACGATTGAAACAGCAGGCCGATCCATCATTTTCTCAGCTGTCTGTGTGTTCATCGGTCTTGCAGCCATGAGTGTAATAGAAGTAGATATCTTTATGAATATTGCCATCGGTGGATCTGTGGTTATTGTAGCAGCAGTATTATGTTCCTTAACGCTTCTACCTTCGTTACTGTACGTATTTGGTGCGAACGTGAATAAATGGAGATTAATCCCCTTTCAGAAGGATACAACACCAAGATGGAGAAAATTTGCGCGTGGTGTAATGAAGCATCCTGCCTTGATTTCTCTTTCTGCTTTAGTGATTTTAATAATTGGTGTTATCCCTGTAACCAATATGAACTTATCTATCCCGACGATTAACGCTTTACCAGAAAGCTATGATTCACGAGCTGCTTTTGAAACCATTGACGAAACGTTTATGGGCTCTGAAGAGAGTACCGCTTACATCATTGCTGAACGAGAAGGCAAATGGCTGGGTGAAGATGGGTTAAAACAAATGAAAGACCTTCAGGAAAGATTGTCAGAACCAGAGATTGTAGCGGCTGTTGATACCCTGTACACAACAAGCGGGATAAATTCTCCTGAACAACTATCATCTGCTTTGGAGCAGTCTGCATCGCGACAGCAGCTGGAGCCTGCGATAGAACAATTCCTTTCAGGAGATCAATTAATGATTCCTGTTCAATTAAAGGTAGCAGCCAATTCTTCCGAAGCTCAAGAACTCATGACGGACTGGTCGAACGATGAATGGGAAGTTTCCATGATGTTCGGGGGACAGCCAAAATTCAATCAGGAGATTTATACGGAGATTTCCGACAAAATCGGATTAACTCTTACAATCATTATCGTTTCTACGTTCATCATCTTGATGATCGCATTTCGTTCCATTATTATTCCTTTAAAAGCGATCCTGATGAATGTGATTGGACTTACCTCAACCTTCGGAATTCTTGTATGGCTCTTTCAAGGAGGACACTTCGGTTTGAACGAAGCGGATATTGCCCTTATATTACCCGTGATTGTGTTCAGTCTTGTATTTGGATTAAGTATGGATTACGAAGTGTTTCTGATCTCAAGAATTCACGAGTTTTATCTGGAGACAGGTGATAATACAAAATCAACGATAGAGGGGCTTGCGAGCACTAGTAAAATTATTACCTCTGCGGCTCTTATCATGATTGTCATTACAGGTGCTTTTGCTTTTACTGGTGTCGTCCCGGTTAAGCAGATTGGAATAGGTATTGCTATTGCAATATTTATAGATGCAACCGTTATACGTTTACTTCTCGTTCCTAGTTTAATGAAGCTTTTAGGTGACTGGAATTGGTGGCTGCCTTTTAGCAGCCATAACCAAAAAGGTAAAAGAGTTTCCGAAAAGACCTGAAACAAGCAGTTTCTACCTCTGCAAAAAATAAGCTGATCGAAAAACTTAATATTTTTCGATCAGCTTATAGCGGCTCTTTGGCCGCTTTTTCTATTTAATCTGGAAGACCAAATAAGTCGTAACAAAATAGGTTACTATTATAAGAAAAGAAGGCCATAGATAGTTCCAGGCTTTTGCTTTCCTCCTGGTAATACTTATGATAATCAACAGGATAAATAGAATCGATGCACCCGCTGTTAATAGATTGGCAGGACTTGAACCTTGAAGAAGATTCCCTCTAAAGTACATCAGATCCGTTATCGCTAGGATCATTAAATTAAAGGCATTACTGCCAAGGAGAGAACTAATTCCTAAATTAAAATTTCTAAGCTTAAGCGCTGTTCCAACGCTGACTGCATCAGGAAGGGATGTACTGATGGCCACAAGGAAGGCTCCAATGAAAGAAGCTCCAATCCCTGTAATAGCAGAAATCCTTTCCGCCGTGATTGTCAAGACACTCCCGATAATCATGATTAATACAGCGGACACAATAAAATGGAATAATACCTGCTTATAGGTATATTCGGAATATTTTTTATTCTTATCCTCTCTCTTCACTTTTCTGCCTTTATATTCTGTACGGTCATTGATTAATTTTGATCCTATAAAATAGATCAAAACAGTGGCTATTGCTGTATAGCTTATATGAAAAATATGCGTTGGTAAAGATAAAGTCAATCCAAGCATGACAATCAAGGTCATGATAATGACCAGCCATCCATACAGCTTACTCTCAACGGTAGCATGGGTTAAAATTTGGTAGCGTCTATAAACAATATCAAAGATAGCCAGGCCCATAATATTAAAAAGATTACTTCCGATTAGATTTCCCACAGCAAGATCAGGACTGTCAATAATGATAGCCGTCACACTTGATGTCAGTTCAGGCAATGATATTGCTATTCCGATAATAGCTCCCATAAATGTTGATGATGCCCGGCTTTTTTCTTTTACAGCATCTCCGAATACGGCCAGTCTTGAGGCCACAAAAAACGTACTTATCCCTGATAAGAAAAATAATACAAATATTAACCAATCACTCATTCAATAATCTCCTTCATCTATTCATTCCATTTATAAATTATTTCAGCAACATTTTGTCACATTTCCCTCTCCTTACCGTTCTTAAACAGTAAAAAAAGGCCAGCAAAATGCCGGCCTTGGTGTGCTTGTATATCGTATTACTGTTTTACTGCGTTTTTTTCATCCTCTTTAATTAAGTCGGCCGTCAGCTGCCCTGAAAGTGTAACCATCGGCACACCCCCTCCAGGGTGAGTAGAGCCACCAGCGAAGTATAGTCCGTCATACACCTGACTTCTTGATGGAATTTTGAATCCGCCATTCGATTTACGATCAGCAGCAATTCCGTAAATAGAACCACCATTAGGTCCGTATAAGGACTCTAAATCCTCAGGGGTAAAACGATATTCAAATTCAATAGAATCTCTCAAATCTGTGAGTCCCATTCTTTCAAGCTTTTCAATGACTAATTCCCGGTACTGATCCCAGTCAATCGGCTTACGTTTTCCATCAGTCAGCGGCGGAACATGGGTTAATACAAATAAGTTGTCTTTACCCTCCGGTGCCTGTGTCTCATCAGACCTTGCAGAAATCCCAATATAAATAGTTGGATCATCTGCCGGTTTGCCCTGATCAAAAATTTGCTTAAACTCTTTTTCAGGATCTTCGGAAAAGAAGAAATTATGGTGCTTTAATTGGTCGAATTTCTTATCAGTCCCAAGAAGCAGGACAAGCCCTGATACCGTTGGATCAAATTTCTTCTGAAGCGTTTTTGTTTCTTTTTTCACTTTGGACGTCTGCGGAGCCAGGCGGCGATAAGCAGGAATGGCCTCCAAGTTTGATACGACTACATCAGCTTCATGAACGACTCCCTCTTCCGTTTCAACTCCTACTACTGTCTCACCTTCTACCACCAGGCGCTGGACAGGAGTGTTCAAGTGAATATCTACACGAAGTTCATCCATTAATCGGCCCATGGCTTCTGCGATCTGATACATTCCTCCCTTAACGTAGTGAATGCCTAATCCCAGCTGCACATAGACCAGCTGATTTAAAATGGCAGGTGAAGAGTAGGGATTGGAACCTACATACATCACAAAGAAATTGAATAACTGCTCCAAGTATTTATTATCGAAATGTTTATGCGTCGACTTGGCTACGGTATTCAATGGATCCATTTTCAAAAGCTCACTCAGCTTATGATGGCTTTTTAAATCTTTTAAGTCCTGAATACTATACTTATAAAAACTCTTCATACATAACTCATACATATCCTGTGTATAAGAAAGAAAGTCCGTAAGCTTACGGTTCGGGCGATCCGTAACTTTTGCCATTTCCTCAAGCATGCTTGGCAGATCACTTGTTACATCAAGCTGCGTACCGTCTTCGAAAAAAGTTCTCCATTGCGGTTCCACACGCTCCACCGTTATGTAATCCTCAAGCTTACGGTGTACGCTCTCAAATAATTGTTCTAATACCCATGGCATGGTTAAAATAGAAGGCCCCGTATCGAAAGTAAAGCCTTTACCTTCTCTTCTATTTAACTTACCACCAAGGTTGCTGTTCTTTTCAATTAATTTTACCTTATATCCGTCCCCGCTTAAACGGATCGCAGTAGACATACCACCAAGTCCTGCACCGACGACAATCGCTGTTTTCTGTTTCAACACTTCCACCTCCACGTTTAATAAACAAACGGAATCAAACGATATCTTGTTTGACACCAGCTTCGATATATCTCTCCATGAGCTTGCGTTAACATGGCTTCTTCAATGCGAATTCTATGTAGTAAAGCGGCTGCCAGCAATCCACCACAAAGAATAGCTGTCCACAAATTCCCTACTCCCAGACAAAAACCAACGATGATAAAGAACAGTCCTGTATATAAAGGATGCCGTAATTTCCGGTATGGTCCACTGCTTACTAGACGATCACCTTTCTTTACAGACACGTCCCTGGTAAACTGATCTTTTAAATGAATAATCCCCCAGTAGCGTAAAGCAACCCCGCCTATATAAAGAAGTAAGCCAAACCACCACAGGGATTCAGAGGCTATTACACCTATTTTCCATTCGCGCATCATGAGTGATAAAGCTATCGCCAATATAACGGCAATAAGGATAAGGGGGAACGATTGGCGTTCCAGATTTTCAGTTTTAGAAGAACCACGATTGCGGAACAGGATGAATTCACCGACCCACAGGGCAGTTACCAGTAAAAAAAGGGCTTCGAATGTACTCATGTATCCAAAAAATTTCCGGGATAAAGCTTTATCATAGCCACCTTGTTCCCCCTCTTCTTTTTCATAGCTGCTACCCTCTAGCATTTCCCATAATCCAACCCGCTTAAACAGCTGGACACTCTCTGCGAACTGCTTGAAAGATTAAGAAACTAAATTTATGATAGATAGAAAAGACTATGAAATACTCTGCACTCTATCTTCAAAGAGTTTTTTGACTTCTAAGGAGATGAATACAGCAAATGGAAATATTATATGCTATCTTTATTATAGCGGTTGTTCTCCTTACATTCTATATTATCTTTAAATCGCTGAACAAACAAAGTTATATCCTTATGATCATAATTGTGGTTGTATATTCAGCACTTTTAATTTGGAGCTTTATAGATTAAGAAAGACCGGTGCAAAAGCACCGGCCTTTTTCATTTACTTCTCTTTTCTCTGTTTATTAATTGCTTCCCTGATATGATAGAGTTCTGCGTACATAGCTGTTGCATATACGCTGAGAATACTCAAAAACATGGATAAAACAAAAACAGATCCATCCAATTCAAACCCGAGCACGGAAGTGAAACCGACTATGGCTCCAATAATTATTCCGATCCCAGTTAAAAAGATGATTTTTTGTAACGTCACTGAATAAAACACCCAATCACCTCTTCCACATAATCTATGGTTAGTTATACCCTACGCGACCCTCGCTTACACGTAAGAGCTTCTCCACTTATATAATGAAGCAACTTATTCTCCAACCAGCCCTCTTCCTTTTTACGTAACGGACCCATTTTCTTGAAACTGAGTCTTAAACAAACGAGAGCTTACCCGCATTAAGTAACAGTGTGATTTCACAGACTCTATTTAAAAAACTCCCCGCCGGCAGTTTGCTGCCTTGTGGAGAGTTTTTTATTAAGCACCAGCCCAGACATCTTTAGCAAGACGTCCTTCTAATTCAAGATTCTCTAACCATTCAACCGCCTTATCATAAGTCGTCTCGTATTTGTGTTGGTAACTTTTTATAATTTTTTCAATGACAGCGGGAGCCATATCACTGCCGTCACCACAAATGTACAAGCAGCCTCCGCTTTCCAGTAGCGAAAGAACGGTAGAGGCGTCTTCCCACAAGCGATCCTGAACGTAAACTTTACCTTTTCCTTCTATTCTTGAAAAAGCAGTATGCAGGGTAATAAGCCCTTTATCTGCTGCCTTTTCCAGCTCGTTCTTATATAAGAAGTCCTTCTCCGGGTGCCTGCACCCGAAATACAAATGCGCTTCTCCAAGACGATGACCCTCTTCGAGCAGGTTCTCACGTGCTTGTATAAATCCACGGAATGGAGCAATACCGGTACCTGGACCAATCCAAACCATCGGCGTCTCCGGATTTTCAGGCAGGGTGAAATTGGATTGAGGTGTGTTAATAAAACAAGCCACCTTATCGCCAATGTCCCGGTTAGCCAAATAATTCGACGCTGTTCCTTTGAATTCTCCTCTTCCGCTCCAAGCTGTATCTTTCACTACGCTCACCGTAACGCTCGCTTCCTCACTATGTTTTCGAGGAGAGCTGGAAATTGAATAGTAACGAGCCTTAAGCGGTGGAAGCAGAGCCAGGAATCTTTCAAAAGGAACTTCACATGACAAATAATCTTCAAGAAGATCCAGCATTGTAAGGCGATGAGCCAGTATTTCACTTTTGTAGGTCTCATCCTCAAGAAGCTTCTCCAACTCCATTTTGTGCGGCGGGCAAGGGTTGTGAGCAGCCAAGTCCCTGATTTGGCTTCGGGTAGCCGGCTCTTGCAATTCAACATAGGATGTTAGGAGCTCTCTTAAGCTGATCGGCTGACTGGTAGGAAGATGAGTTGCTTTTCCTGTATCTTCGCCTAGAACTACATACTCTTCTCCCTTCAATTGAAAGCGCCTAAGGACACGTTCCACCAGCTCTTTTCCATTTTGAGGAAGAACCCCGAGATGATCCCCCTCCTGATAATTCACTCCCTCAGGAAGTTTTAGTTCCAGATGCCGAGTACTTCGTTCACTGCTCACCTGTAATTCACGATTTTCATTCACCATAGCTGTAAAGGCATGATGAGTCCGGGCGAGAGGCGTCTGTGTGACACCACTGACAAACTCCATTGAAACATGACTGGATGGGTCATCGGCTTCTTCAAGTTCCAGATTAAATGTATCTGCCAGCGCAGGCCATAACGCTGCTTCCCATTTTTCTAAATCGCCTTCGAAATCTTCACTCGCATCTCCGCCTTCTCGTGCAAGAATCCGTTCCGCTCCAAGAGCTTGAAGTTCCTCATCAATCAATGTTGGGACTCGCTGATAAGTACTGGCCCAGTTTCGGTCTCCACATCCAAACACAGCATAGCTTACTCCTTTAGCTTCTTCTCCATCTGCTTCCTTAAGCCAGCGGACAAAAGCGTCAGCATTATCAGGCGGGTTTCCATTATAGGATGCTGACACTATCAGCACCGCTCCTTCTGCAGGGAGAGCAGATGTGTACTGATTTAATGGAGCGGTCTTCACATCAAAACCTTGGAGCTTTCCAGTCTGCGCAAGTTCTCTGGCCACTCCTTCTGCTGTGCCCATATTAGAACCATATAATACAAGTAAAGGGATGCGGTGAGCATTAGCATCGGGAACGCTTTGCTCTTCCGTTTTAGATGAACCTTCCGCTTCTTTCTGAATAGGAGCCGGCTGCATCAAAGTCGCATCGCGTCTTGCTTTCACACGCATAGTCAGCCCTTCCGGCTTCATTGTTAATGCTTCTTTGACATCCAGCTGATAGTTCGTATGATCTTCAAGGTCAAAATACTGAAGAACCATCCCAAGTACAAGAGTAGCTTCATGAAGCGCGAACTGCTGTCCTATACAGGCTCTCTGACCATTCCCGAACGGTTTGTAGGCATGGTGGGGAATTTGGGAAGGATCCTCGAAACGTTCGGGCTTGAAAGTCTCCACATCTTCTCCCCATACGCTAGTGTCCCTGTGAAGCTGAGGGAGAAGTAGTGTAAGCGTCTCTCCCTTTTCTACTTCATATTGACCGGCAAGCGTCGTATTTTCTTTCGCATAAACAGAAAAGGCAGGAGCCGTCGGCCATAAACGTAAAGCCTCATTTAAAATCATTCGTATATATTTAAGCTTTTTCACTTGCTTATAGGATGGTATATCCTCTCCAACTACTTCATCTACTTCATCCTGGGCCTTCTTTAACTTATCAGGATTTTTCATCAAATAATGAATGGCAAAAGACAGAAGACCACTCGTCGTTTCATGTCCGGCAATTAAGAAAGTAATGATTTGGAAGCGGATATTTTCATCATCGAGAGATTCTCCAGTCTCCGGATCTTTCCCTTTCAACATATGAGCAAGCAGATCATCTTCTCCCTGATCACCCGTTTCCTTACGCTCGGCAATTAATTGATCAACTAAGTTGAACATATAATCAATGTCTTCTTTGTACTGTTTTTTAGAACGAATCATCAGCTTATCCTGAAGCTCAAAACGTTGTGTTTGATTCATAGATTCATCAAGTGCATGCACCATTTTTTCAACAAAAGGATGAGACCTCTCCCTGTAAAAGCTGTTGAACCGGTAATTAAAACCGCACAACCCTATTGTATCAAGGGTTAGTCGTGTCATGTCTTCCGGAACTTCAACTTCCTCATTCGGATTTAGTCGAGCCCATTTTTGAATAAGCTGAGAAGCAAGATCAACCATTTTATTATGATAGCCTTTCATAGCCTGCTGACTAAAGCTTGGCAATAAAATATTATGAGCTTTTTTCCAATTGATTTCTTCCGTTTCACTGGTAAATAAACCGTCTCCTCCAAATGCACGGACCTTTTGCAGAGCAGGACCGACCTTCTTATCAAAACGGGATTCATCACAAATCTCAGCAGCGAACTGCGCACTTGAAACAAATCTGCTAGTACGGCCAGGGAATTGGAACTGATAGAGCGGACCAAATTCATCAGCCAGTTTCATAAACGACTGAATAGGCTTTTCTTTATTAATAAGCGGCAAATTCCCAAGTGGCCCATAGGATTTTGGCTGCGGAAGATTGTTTGTTTTTTCCACGATTAGTCACCTCGTTAAATTAATGATTATGACGGAATGAATATTCATTCCTAACTAAAAATAAATACACTATCGAATTTTCAATGATAGCGTATAGCATCCCAGCAACTTTCTTCTACTCCAATAAATAAATCATCTGTTTCTTCGATATTACCGGAACGCACCAACTGATGCAGTTCCAGAAATCCGCCAAAAATAATTGCAATCATCGCCATGGAAGGAAGTTCACGAATAACTCCTTCTTCCTTTCCCTGATCAAGGAAATGCTTCAATCTGTTTAAAAGCCGATCGAAATCTTCACGGCTGGTATTATTTAAAAAGTAAGCACCATTATGAGTTTTAATGAAATAAAGGGCATGCTCGTGTTCGCTTGTAAAACGAGTCATTCCTTTAAACAAATGGTGAAATTGTTCTCTAATGGATGAATCGCCGGGGTAGTCTTCTGCAAGAGTATCAGCAAACATCTTTACATAATATTGAAATAATGTATTCACTAGAACTTCTTTATTATCGAAATAACGATAAATCGTTCCAGCTCCGACTTGTGCTTCATTTGCAATCATGGGAATGGTTGTGGCATCAAACCCTCTCTCAGCAAATAGCATAAGCGCACTGCTTAAGATGTTGTCTCTTTTAATCGTTGATGCAGGCATGGGTCTTGACTCCTTTTCACATCGGAATGAACGTTCATTCTTAAATTATAAATCCATTTCACCCTTCTTTTCAACTAGTTATTTACTAACGATTATAAAAAGAACCGATTATCTTGTTTTAGACGTAAGATATTGTGAAACACTTTCCAAAGGAAGAGAAATAAATAGAGTTCTCTTCTACACTTTAGGAGGTGGAGGAATATGGAAAATACCACTTACAGAACAGGCGATAGCGTGCCGGAAGATGGCACGTATAAAGTAGTGAGCCGCATCGATGGTGGTGAGCTCAACAAGGATGATACGGAAATTATGATTGAAAAAGGTCAGCCGTTCCCTAATTCCCCCTCAACTGACAAAGAAGCAAACTGGACCAAAGCATAACCAGTTTATTCAATTAGGACTTTTCTGCCATTTGCATGAGCAGAAAAGTCCTTTTTTTGTTGGAATCCCTCTCTAGTTTAATTCATACCCTCTTAAATAAAATAAAAACAATAGAAAAACATTTTAATGGCGGAACATTGTTTTCCCCATCTTTATTACCAAGAAATTTGGTTCTTGAAACTTATAAATTCTTATTAATTTCTCATAAAAAAGGAAGGCTGGAAATGCCAGCCTTCCTTTTTTATGAGAATCCTTATTTCATAGCTAGTTATTGTTTGGATTGCTTGCGAATAAAAACACCTGCTGCTGCTAGTGCTGCAAGAATAGAAGCATATAACCAAATGTCATGGTTGGAAGCTGTTCCACCCATACCCGTGTCTGGCATCTCTTCAGGCATTTGTTCACTCATAAACATTTCCGGATTTTGGGCAACGATCCCAGTTGAAAGTGCTTTGGAAGCACCAAACATGTGGGCATATGAATCTCTCAACGTTTGATACGTTTGTTCATAGTCTCCTTCTGCATATTGATCAAAAGTATTAAATAAGAAATCGGCATGCTGCTGGAGACTCGGAGCAAGCTTCTCAGCACTCAGTTCACCATTCGTTCCTTCTTCCAGGAAGTTGGCAAACGTTTCGCGATAATCCTCTAATGCTTGCATCGCTTCTTTTTGTTTCTCTTCATCTTCATTGGCTGTAGCCTTTACATAAGCTACGAAGTCATCAATGTGCTGGGTCCAGATTTCATTAAATTGATCACCGGCTTCTTCACCGAATATTTTCGTCATCGCTTTTGTAAGATCTTCCGTGTTATTAGAAAGAGCTTGAGCAGACGCTTCAAAGTCCTCTGAACCATCAATACCATTTTGCATCGCCATCGTTGCCAGGCCTACGTGTTCACTTAGCAAATGGTTCAAATTGGAGCGTAGATCAGCAGCTGGGGTTACAGCTTTAGTCTCATTGAACTTGTCCGGGAATTGATTAACAATAGCACTGGACATCCCTTTACTTACTCCGTACATATGATCAATTGCTTTTCGCTCTTTCATATAAGCTTCTTCATAGTTTCCTTCTACATAAGCATCAAAAGCTCCAATTAATTGGTTCACATGCATTTGCAGTCCTTCAGATAGATTTTCAGCTTTCAGACGATTTCCAGTTGCTTCTGAAATAAATGTAGAAAAGTCATCACGGTACTGACTGAGTTCATCTAGTGCTTCTTGTTTGGCTTCTTCATCTTCACTTCCCGTCGCTTTTACATAATCGACAAAGTACCCAATATGAGAGGACCACATGTCTTTAAACTTGTTTCCAGCTTCATCTCCGTAAACGGAAGAAATGGCTTTCGATAAGTCTTCCGTATTAGATGATAGGGCTGCTGCGGAGGCTTCAAAGTCTTCCGCGCCTTCTGCCCCTTTTCTCATCGTTTCAACTGCCAGGTAAGCGTGTTCACTAAATAAATTATCTAATTGAGCCCGGAGTTCCACTGCTTCTGTTGAGACTTCCGGCATCTTATGATCCTCAGCGTTTACAACATCCAGTGACGTAGGGAGCAACAGTGTTGCACTCATCGGTACGACTAATAAAGCTTTTTTGAAATTCATAATGTTTTCCTCTCTCCTTTGTTTTTGTTTTTTCACTAAGCTATCGCACCAAAGGTTCGATTGGATCACATTTTCACTAAAAAAATTAAAAAAATTGCAGACAGCTGTCAAAAGCTGTCTGCAATAGGGTTTAGAGTATTTACAATTCTGAACTTAATATAACTTCTCCCTGAGGAGTCTGACTCGTTGCATCTGGTTCTTTGGAAATAGCTACGGCATCCCAATTTGTAACTTCTGGTAAATCATTTAAAGAATAGGATACTGCTCCCTCTCCATTTTGATTCGCTACAAACGTTCCAGCCCGGTAAGGTTTTTCACCTTCAATAAGCCAAACCTGGTAAACCTCTTCCCCTTGAAGCTGAGCAAGTTTTTCTGCTTGCAAGGTAAGAATATCGCCTTTTTCCTGCTGGATCAAAGCTGCAGTAGCATTAGCCTCTGTTCCTTCGGATTGAAGCTGTACTCTCGCTCTTACTTGGTCGGTTCCGTTCTCAACACCAGGCTGTTCAGGTTCATCAGGCTCTGGAGTGGTTTGTTCCTGTTCATCGACAAGTGCAAAAATGTTTCCAGCAATTGAAAGTACTAGTGCTGCTGCGAGTCCCCGAAAAACCCAGGGGCGCGTCTTGTCAATCTTTGCTTTTTTCTCGCTGGGAAATACCAATTTTCCTTTATCTAAATTATTATTCTTTGAAGATTTCCGATATTCTTCGCTGGATGCGTCGTTATTACGATCACCAGCTGCAGGAGATTCTTGTGAAAACACTTCCCCCAGTACACGGTCTTTCATGTCCTCAGGAGGGGCCACGGGTTCAGAAGCAAATGGCAAATCATCTGTAAGCGCCTCTAACTCTTCCAATTCTTCCTTACAATCTGCACATGTTTCTAAGTGATTCTCAAATTCAATCTTCTCTTCTTCACTCAATTGGTCATTAAAGTAATCAATTAATTTATCGCATTCTTTACGCATCATGTACCCCTCCTTTCTGCGTTGATAAATGTTTCTTTAAATGTTTTAGGGCAAGCCTTATGCGGCCTTTTATGGTTCCAAGCGGTAATTCGGTCTGCGAGGCAATTTCACTTTGACTTAATCCTTTAAAATAAAATAAATCCACCATTTGTTTTTGTTCTTCGGATAATTTTTTAACTGCCTGCCGAATCTCGCTCCCCCGCTCTTTCCATTCGACTAAATCTTCCGTAGATTCTGCTTCATCTTCAGGAAGATCTGTTTCATCTTCTAACGTAACTTCCTGTTTTTTATGCTTACGTATAAGGTCAATAGCTGTGTATCTTGTGATGGTTACGATCCATGATGAAAACTTCCCTTTACTTTCATCGAAGTGAGCTTTTTGTGTCCAAATCTTTATAAATACTTCTTGAAGGGCTTCTTCTGCTAAAGCTTGATCTCCGGATAGCTTAATGACAAAGGAATAAAGCAGCTTTTCATATTGATCATAGATCGATTCAAGCGCTTGTTTATCACCCTCGACAACCCGGCGATAGAGCTCAATATCACGATTGCTCATAGCACACTCCTTTAGTTGGTGGATATCATCATCATAGCATAGGGTATCTTTAATAAGGGAGTTAAGCTATATAGCTATCGGCACTCCCCTTCATTTGGATCACTTTTATAAAAAGCGGGCTGATTTAAACATGAGATTGTTTTACTTGAGTCTGCCCCTCCCTCTAAATTAAATACCTATTGGAAAGGCATCCGACCGACTCCTGAGGCCATAAAAAATACGCCCTTTCTTATAGAAAGGACGCATGATGGATCTAAGATCTAGGCTTGCATGGCTTCTCTCTCTTCACTCGCATCATCATACTTTTTCTCAGACTCTGCCACCACTACCGCACATGCTGCATCACCTGTGATGTTAAGAGCTGTACGAGTCATGTCCAGAAGACGGTCAATACCGATAATCAAGGCAATTCCTTCGACTGGAAGTTGAACTTGATTCAGTACCATTGCAAGCATAATCAATCCAACACCTGGAACACCAGCTGTACCTATACTGGCAAGTACCGCAGTTAGTACAACCATAACCAGCTGCCCAAATGATAAATCTGTATTATAAACTTGCGCAATAAAGACAGTGGCTACACCTTGCATAATAGCTGTACCGTCCATATTTATAGTAGCCCCAAGAGGCTGCACGAAACTACTTACTGGTTTAGGTACATTTAAATTTTCCTGAGCCGTTTTCATAGATATAGGCAGTGTAGAGCTACTGCTTGATGTACTGAAACCAACAGTCATCGCCGGGAAAAATCCTTTAAAGAATTTTATCGGATTCATTTTACCTAAGAAGGATACGGCTGATCCATAGGTAACAATCGCGTGGATAACTAAGCCAAGTATAACTACAATCATATACATGCCCATAGCTTGAGCACCGTCCAGCCCCATTGTACCGATGGCTGATGCTAATAGACCGAATGCACCATAAGGAGCGAATCTCATGATCAAGTTAACCAGGTACATCATAATGTCGTTACCTTGCTCAATTAACTTCATAATCCCTTCCGTCTTCTTACCTAGAATAGCCAGGGCTAATCCGATAAAGATAGAAAAGGCTATAATCTGAAGCATGTTTCCTTCTGCCATAGCCTGGATAGGGTTAGTTGGGATGATTCCTGTAAACGTTTCGACTACTGAAGGAGCTTTTTCACTTTCATAGCTGGCATCAGCTGTATCAATACTGATATTCCCAGGCTCGAAAATATAAGCTAGTGAAAGAGCAATACTGATAGCAATCGTAGTAGTAATTAGAAAGAATGCAACGGTTTTGCCCCCGATACGACCCAGCTTCTTGGGATCTCCCAGGGAAGCAGTTCCAAGCGTAATGGAAAAGAATACAATAGGAACAACTAACATCTTAATTAAGTTAAGAAAGACGGTTCCTAAAGGATTGAATATAAAAGTATCTAACGTTCCAAAGAGATCCGGTGCAGCAAAGTGCAATGCGAGTCCGGTAACAGCACCGAGAATTAAACCAATAAATATTTTGGTGGTTAGATTCATGACGAAACCTCCTATAATAATATGAAAGCGCTTTCTTGTGTTTTTGTTAAAAAAATCGGGTATATTTATTGATATAGGAATCCCGGAACCCAAGTAGATTGCGCTATTTTTGAATTATAGCACAAATTGTATTTTTATTGAATAAAATTTCTGAAACTATTCTAGCAAACTAATCATTCAGGTGTAAGGGCTGAGGACCTATGGATCAAACCTTCCTCGCTTTCTAATAGCTTGAGAGTACTTTATGGGTTTTTAGACATTTGAAGCAATCATCTAAAGTTCTTTTTTGCATTTTCCAACAGGTTCTCTGTATATAAATGAAGACCAAACAAACGAGGTCATTTGTCTGGTCTAAAAGAATGAAATTACCTTGGTGGTATCTGAGCCGCTTCTCTTCAATGAATTCTATTTATTCAGAGAGGTTTACTGCCGCTCTAAATACGATAGGTTCCCCTGTTAATCCGGCATATATAAGAAAGTCTTCTCAGATTATTTATTTTAGTGATCCTTCAATGGACTGATTCAGTTGGTTAATGATGTCTTCCTCTTCTTCAATTCCAATGGATAGACGAATGATATAATCTGTGATGCCCACCTTTTCACGATCCTGCTCTGATAAAGCACGGTGAGAGGTGCGAACTGGATAGGAAACCGTGGTTTCGACTCCCGCAAGCGTCGGAGCAATCTTAATCCAGCCCAGTGATTTGAAGAATTGATCCAGATCAATACTGGAATCAAGCTCAATCGTAACAATCGCCCCATTTCCGCGCTCCGATACAAATTCTGGATAATACACATGCTTCACAGCATTATTTTGTCTAAGTGCAGTTGCTACAGCATTCGCGTTATGGGACTGCTGCTTCATTCGAAGGCCTAAAGTCTTTGCTCCGCGCTGAGTCAGCCAAGCTTCAAACGGACTTAAATTAGCCCCTAGCGTTACGACTTTCTGTGTCGCCTCATGGATCAGATCTTTGTCGCCTGCCAGCACTCCGCAAGTTACATCGCTGTGACCACCAATGTATTTGGTTGCACTATGGACCACAAGATTAACACCAAGCGGATAAGGTCGCAGCAAATAAGGAGTTGCAAACGTATTATCCACCATCGTTTTTATACCATGTTCCCGGGCCAACTCGACTAGACCTGTTAAATTCTCGACACGTAAAAATGGATTGGAGATGGATTCAGCGTATAGGAGCTTTGTACGAGCATTAATAGCATCACGAATCTGACGCTGATCCGAGAACGATACCATACTTACATCAATCCCAAATGTCTGTAGTTCTTTTGTGAGAAGTTTGTGAGTGCCTCCATACAAATCTTCAGCTGCAACAATATGATCTCCGGGTTTAGCTACGGATAATATACCAGCCAAAATGGCGGACATCCCCGAAGAAGTAGCAAGCCCTGCTTCAGCTTCCTCAAGATCAGCAATTGAATCTCCCAGTTCATCCGTATTCGGATTCCTTTCACGGCTGTATAAATAAGGAGAGTCTCCTTCATAGTAACTTTCCAGATGGTCTAAATCCTTAAACGTAAAAGCTGTTGTCTGATAAATTGGTGTATTTTTACTATTTTGTACAAGCGTTTGATCAACTTTGTTGTGTACAACTTTCGTATCAAAAGATGATTGTTTTTTCATAATGATGATCTCCTCCACTTTCACTGTTAATCAACGATTATATAGAGCAAATATACTTTCTGTCAAAGTTTTTCGACTTCTTCGAGAATAGCGTGGATAACAAATTCGTAGTAATCCTGATCATGGGGAACAAAATCCCGAAAGTGAACGCGGACCTTTTGGTCATCCATAACAGAACTTGCATCCGTTGACCCTTTTGCTCCTTCAAGCACTTGCTTAAATCCATTGATCTCTATCCTTACGAGATCTTCTACTTCGTATCCGAGTGAAAAATCTTTCTCACCCGGGTAAGGAGAGATATACACCCGGCAAAGCTCTCTGTCTTTTAAGGTATCAGAAATAAGCACTTCTTTATATGTACCTATACTTTTGAGATCTTCTTTCCATAAAGAAATACCTAGCTCCTCGTGTATTTCCCTCCTTCCAGCCTGAATAATGTTTTCTCCTGCTTCTATGTGTCCTGCAGCAGAAATGTCATATAAGCCGGGAAACTCTGCTTTATCCGCAGCCCTTTTTTGAAAGAACAAACAAACTTGTCCTTCTGAGTCCATTTCATAAAGCCAACACTGAAAGGTTTCATGCCAATCCCCCTCACGATGTACTTCAGTTCGTTCCTTCACAACTAATGGATTTCCTCTGTGATCAAAAACTTGCAGCCACTCCGTCACTGTATGCCTCCTAACTCACTCAATTCATGTTCGAAACGTTCTTTCTCTTCAAGAAAAGGATAGTGGTTGCTTTCTTCGAAGACGGTTAATCTAGAATGATTTAAATAATGATGCATTTCAATAGAAAATTCCACCGGGCATTGAACATCATATTTTCCGGCGGCAATCCAAACAGGCACATTTATTTTATAAAGCTGCTGTGTGACATCAAAAATGTGAAGCTCCCTTGCAAAAAAGTCCATACGGGATCGCGACATTTCCTTATGTATATTTTTTGAGAAATAACGTTCATACGTGTGGTCACGAACTAACGACAGTTTCGTTCTCTCAGCATGTAAACGGCGTTTCTCCCGACTCGTTAACAGCGGAGATTTCAACTGTTAAATAATTGCTGCATATATAAAAATTGTGGATGGTGATTATGATAAATACACGTAGGAGAATCCATGTACATACGAGCGGCCGCATTAGTAATCACCAATTGATTCAATGAATGAGGGGCAGCCAATCCGTAGACTAAACCGAGCATTCCACCAGTCGAATGACCAGCGAATGTCCAAGTAGGAAGTTCCAACTCTTCCCTGACGGCCTCAAGGTCCAATACGGATTCCAGCATGCTTAATTGATAAGGTTCATGGGCTGCTTCAGATGCTCCTGCCTCCCTTAAGTTCACTAAAAACACTTGATATAGACTCGTGAAGCAATCGGCAAAATAATCTCCTGTAGAATTTAAAACTGAATATAGATGACTGACACAAAGAGGCGGTCCTTCTCCCTTACAAAACACCTCAAAAGTCCCTCTAGATGTAACCACCATAATCACCTTCCAAGATCCCATAACGTTTCCTCCTTTTTCTTTAAGTTTAGCAAAACCATTCTTAAGTTGGAATAATCCACCACCTCAGGTCATCCATATTTTGTAACTCTGGTAACAACATCCATGTTTATCTTTTTTTATACAAAGGAAACCTATTCTTGAAGGAGGTGATTCGTATGACAAATAAAAAGCAACGACGAGGAAAAGTGGAGGATTCGAACGAAGCTGCCGAGATATTCAGCAGCCGTTTAACGTACACAAAAGCTTTCGTTCCACAACAGGAGACAAAAGCTGAAGAAAAACCTTCCGAAGGTGAAGCTATGTACCATCATTATACAGACGAAGATTAAAAGCCTGACTCCAATACATTGGAGCCAGGCTTTACTATTTCTTAATAAGTGGATCCGTATGTAAAAGCTTCTTTCAGCAAGTAACTACCGTTTTCCGTATTAAAGTAATAAGTCTGTGCTTTCCCGTCTTTCCCCCGGAGAACTTTTGAACTACTCCCCTCCCTACTACCGAGATTGAGGTGGGAGATTCTAAATAAGGAACTCCACAAACCAATTCTTAATCCAGTTTCGTAAGTCATCAAACCATCCATGCTGATATAAGCTGTTTGAGTTAGTGACAAATCCACTGTTTCAACAGATGCTATAACAATGATCCACAAGAAATAGCGCGTCCGGTGATTTTCGATTTCAAATTCAAACCCATCCATTTCCGAAAATTCTGTTATTATTAATATAATGGGTATAGGAATAAACGAAAAGCAAATCACCATTCAATTATATGAAACGGCTAATAGGAACTAAATGATAGAAAGGGTTATACATATGTGGAAAAACAAAAACAAATGGAAATGGCTGGGGATTATAGCCGTTCTGTTCATTTTTGCGATAGGAACGTACGTGACGACATCAGACAGTAAGGATCGAATTACATATAGTCAGAAATCCAAACCACAACGGAAGGCAAAGCCTGTAAATCAAGACGATCTGCCGACCAAATGGCAAGAAGTTGAAAGCTACGAGAAAATAAATGATTTTTATAAAGAAAGAGTACCAGGTCTTGAGCTAGCACAGGAAAGAGGATTAACTACTTTCCCACAAGAATCTACGAAATTGCCGGAACGAGATGGCCGCATGCAAATTAATGAAGTATGGCATAGCGGGCGCACAATTTATATCTTTTACAGCATTGATTTATCCGCGCTAATCACGGAAGAAACCAATAACTATGTGAATAATGTCCCTTCAGTAGAAGAAGTGAAATTGAAAAAGAAACAAGATGCTGATACCCAAACATTATCCACTCATGCACCGCCCATGCAGTATGGAGAGGGAGTTATTTTTGAAAATCGTCTTTATAGTATGGTCCAAACAATCCCAATTCCTAAAGAGGGAGAACCTGACCGGATGGTTCCTAATCCTGAAGAGTTCAATCAACAGCTTTTAACTTCGATGACCTTCCGAATTGATGGAAATATGTACGAGTCGAAGACCATGCCCGTTCAGTACACATTCGATCCGGATAAGAACCGGTTAGGGGAGTATACCTTTGATAGAATATATCAAAATGACGGACTAACCGTTGAACCTTTGGAACTTAATCTGGGAATTACAGAAAGTTTTCTCAAGGTAAGGGTCGATCATCAGCAAGCGCAATTTAATTCTTCTATGAACGCGACTTTGAAAACCCCAGATGGACAACAGATCCCTATCACTCCTTTCCTGCAAAAAGTAGAAGGGAAAGAGAACATTTATGAAGGATATTTCAGACCGATCTATTCTGTACCAGAAGAGGTATCATTTGAAGTGAAAAACGTCCATTTAACTAGTGGTGATTCATTTTCTTTTAATGTAGATCTTTCTGAGATAAATCCAAAAGTAAGAGGAAACACAAGTGTGAATAAAAAGGCAGCAGAAATATATAATACGGATGTTTATATCGAGCAATTAAACACTCATGGAGAGCACGGAATGGATGTACGACTAGGGTTTAGACCTCAAGATTTTGAACAGCCTAAAAAATTAATCGGCATCTCTCCCAGACAAATGGGCGGCCCTGCTTTTGAACGACCTAAAAATGTCCATGTCGAAAGTGATAATGGAAAGGAAGCCAATGTTGAGTATGGTGGATCGGAAGACAGCGCTTATATTAATGTTAAGGATTCGCTTGTTCAGGATGCTTCCAATCTGAAAATAACCTTAAAAAATGCGGTCTTTACCGAGCAGATCAGCCAGACGTTTGAAGCAGAGAGAAAGTAAAAAAAGCAGAGATCAGATCTCTGCTTTTTTTGATAATACATTTTTTTCAAGAAACTCTTTAATGTAATGATTAAAGATCGGCCAATGCGTCGCCGGAATTTGGTGATAGGCCCTTTCAATGTAAACAAGGGTCGTATCCGGACAGTTAAAATAATATTTAACGTGGTGATTAATCCAGAATTCCTTGGTTCCATACATAAGCAGAAGCGGTACTTCTAAGTTACGAATTCTCCGGCTGCAATCGAAACGAAATCCTCTGTTATAGAACTCATACCACGCATCCGGACTGGATTTAGCCATATGTTCACTTAAATCCCGCTTAATGATCGGATCTCTAAAGTGAGAATTGCTTAATAATTTAGCGAGCGTCTCGGGGCTTTTCCTTACCCACTCCATGCCTACTAGAAATTCAAATCGCAATCCGCCAGTATCGACCTTTGGAAATCCCCCTGCCAATACAAGCGCGTGGACTCGCTTTGGATAAGTTAATGCAAATTCCTGAGCAACCATCCCGCCGCATGAATAACCAACAAGAGTTACTTTATCAATCTTCAAATGGTCAATTAATTGTTTAATCTCCCTTGCATAGAAGGTAATATCAGGAGCTTTAGTCACGAGTTCCGAATCTCCATTTCCGCTTAAATCAGGAAATATAATTCGGAAGTGTTCAGCTAAAGGATGCTGCTGTCTAAATACTTTCCTTCCCATCCCTGGCGGATGTATAAATATGATCGCTTCCCCATTTCCTTTATCTTCATAAAATAATTGTTTTCCATGTTTTTCAGTAAAATAAGGCATTTATAATCCCCCGCTCATCCATCCTGGTACCTTAGCCTTTTCCGAACTTCACGTCTTTATACTATTAAGTAAATATTTCACATTTGAACTATAAGTAAAAAACAACTGTGTCTATTTTATTAACAGCTGGAAATTTAATTGACACTTTTATTTATTCGAGCGTAAACTGAGGACGTACATCCTATTTCGGAAGGAGAAAGAAGCTTTATGAAGCATTTCATCTTACTTAGCATGACACTTTTGTTCACACTATTGCTTACAGGATGCGGCAGTGGCGAACTTGAAAATACACTTGACTGGGAAACACAGAATTTCAATGCAACCACCCAGGAAGAGGCTGATTTTGCTGTAGAGGATATGGAAGGAAAAGTTTGGCTGGCTGACTTCATTTTTACTTCCTGTAATACGGTCTGTCCACCCATGACCCGCAATATGGCTCAAATACAGGACCAACTTCAGGAAAAAGACATAGAAGCTGAAATCGTTTCATTTAGCGTAGATCCCACGGTGGACTCTCCTGATGAATTAAAGGAATTCGGCAATAAACATGGTGTGGACTATAGCAACTGGACTTTTGTGACGGGTTACACGCAGGAGGAGATTCAGAATTTCGCTCAGGAAAGTTTTAAAGCTCCCGTTCAAAAAACAGAAGGTAATGATCAAGTAACCCACGGCACCTCCTTCTATCTTGTTGGGAAAGATGGCAACGTGTTAAAAAAATATAGAGGAGACACTGATGTCCCCTATGATCAAATCATCGAAGATGTTAAAACTGCAACCAACTGACTAAAAAAGCGTTCCTGATTCGGAACGCTTTTTTTATATGGCTAATCATTCCACCTCAGGTCATCCAGATTATGGATGACCTGAGGTGGAATGATTAGCCATATAATGGGGATTTAAGCTACGCTAAACAAAAGGATTTGCAGGTCCAACTATGATGAAGCGAGGGGAACAATATGGAGGATTTTTATGCAGAAATAATAGGAACTGGGCAGGACGCCATTTTTTTACCTGCTGGAGGCATGCCTGGGGTAGAAGGATTAAATATAGCTGAACATCTAGAGAACGGTTTCCGAGTGCACATGCTGGACCTTCCTGGCATCGGAAGAAGCGCAGGTATTTCTGAGAAGTGCACTTCAAAAGCGATGGCTGATTGGCTGAAAGACTACTTAGATAAACAAGAGATCGAAAAAGCACTTCTAATTGGTCATTCACTGGGCGGTGGTTTTGCAATTTCTTTTGCTTATTATTACCCTGAACGTGTTACTCAGTTGTTCTTACTCGATCAAGGACATAAGAATTTCCCTAGAATCCCATTCAACGAATTCGGGTCTTTTGCGCTGGCTTTTCCTATATTGAATTGGATGGTCCATCTTTGCAGACGTCCTGTTTTAAAAATACTTCACCCTTTATTTTCAAGTCCTCCTTCCGAAGATGTCGAGAAAGACATTGACCGTTTTTGTGAAGCTGTAAATCTCCCGAAATCAAATTATATTGACCAAACCTTTTATACACCGTGCGAGGTGACAATTGAAGGTCTGAATGTCATGTTTGGTTTCTACAATACACCTCTCGTATCGATGGTCCAAAAACTGACCGTTCCCACCACCCTTTTCTATGCTTCTTTTAAAGGTGTAAATAAGTCAGAAGAAGCCCGTACAATTAAGGCGATTGATCGACTCCTTCAACGTAGAAATTCTAAATTGACCATTAAGCGTATAAATGGCGGGCATTATGTCCACTGGAATAATGGTTACGTGAAAAATTATATCGCCGAACAATTCATTTCTCCCCATTAAATACACCTCAGGCCCTCCTAATATATGGAGGACCTGAGGTGTTCCAGATCGTATAGATTCTTAAATGAGCTTAAAACAGGGAACTGATAAAGTTGCTCAGAGAGCGAAAGAAGTCTTTAACAGCTGCCCGGAGGTTGTTCCAGAAACCATCATCATTGATTAAATCCTGAATATTTCCAGTTAAATCATCTAATTGGTTTTTCACCTGATCGAAATCAATATTCAGGTCTCTCATTTGCTCAAACAAATCTACCAGCCTCTGGCGGTCTTCAGCGCTAAGTTCAATGTTTAATGCTTGAAGCTGTTCTTTAACAATTTGCTCGACTTCATCACGGGTGGCAGGATTCTGTTCAGCAATTGCCTTTTTGATTTCTGTCAGCAGTTCACTGATTTCCGCCTGACTTATTCCTTCTTCCTTGGCAATAGAAGTAGCGACGTCCAGCTCTTCACTCGCTACCTGCATACGGCCTTCATCCAGTTTAACACCTTTCGCATCATAGGCTTTGTAAATTCCTGTAAGCGCTGAATGTCCACTAACCTTAACAGAAGAAGCAACCAGAACGTCAGCATCTTGAACACCTGCAGTCAATAGAGCGTTTGTATACATCTCTTTGGTTACTTCTGTGATATTATCTTTAGTAACGATTTCTATATTTAACCCTTGCCCTGTATCCTTATGAATAATCTTAACCGAAGAGTACATATTGGCATTCGGATTTCCACCAATGTAATTAGCTAAATCTTGACCATTAACTGTAAATTCATCAACTTGCTCATGCTGATTTACTTCCAAAAGATCGGTCACTTCTGATTTTTGGGCATCGGATAAGGCTTCTCCATAAACTACAATCGGTAAGCCGAGTTTTTCATTAATTCCTTCATTCCCTGTAGATGCCAGACTAACCTCTGACATACCAAAACTTGAGATCAACAATATAACTAACGTCATCAACAGAGTCATTTTCTTTTTCATAAATTTCGTCCCCTTATGCTCATGGTAGATTCGCAGCTTGTTTAGCTTTATGCTGGACTCAGTAGTTATTATACATTACTTTAAATTTTTGACATGGATATATAGAATTATTTAATTAAGAAGCTGCACAGTTTAATACGGATCTTTTAGTACATAGGTTTCAAATCTTTATATAAAGTGAATTTTTATTTGTATCAAAGGAAGTGAAAACATGACATTTATACGACAACTTGGGCTTTATATTTTTGCGGCTGCCTTCTTCTTTGCAGGAGTCACTCACTTTATCTATGATCATGGATTTGCTCAGATGATTCCTCAGTGGGTGCCCTACAAACTTATTATTGTTTATGTAACGGGGATTACGGAATGGCTGCTTGCTCTTCTCCTGCTTTTCCCCCAAACGAGAAGGGCTGCTGGATGGGCTACCGCTACTTTTCTAGTGATTGTTCTGCCGGCAAACATCTATGCGGCGATTTATGGCATACCCGCACCTTGGAGCGAGGAGACAAATGTAACGGCTTTATGGATCCGACCGCTGTTTCAGCCTTTATTGATCTGGTGGGTTCTCGCCGTGTCTAAAGATTCGAATACCTGAAAAGGGTTTGATAGAATAAAAGAAGAGTATTGATAAAGGAGGTTGTTTATGCGATTAGAGAATAAAAAAGTAATTGCACTTGTGAGCAAAGATTTTGAGGATCTCGAATTATGGTATCCTTTACTGCGCCTTCAAGAAGAGGGGGCTACGGTTCATCTCGTGGGAGAAGAAGCTGGTAAAGAATACCCTGGCAAATACGGGGTACCGGCAACTTCCGATTATGCTTTCGGTGATATTAATCCCGCTGATTATGATGGTATTTTAGTTCCAGGCGGTTGGTCACCGGATAAACTTCGCCGCTTCGATAAAGTCATCGAAATGGTACAGCATATGAACGAACAACGTAAGCCGATCGGCCAAATCTGCCATGCCGGCTGGGTGCTCATTTCTGCAGACATCCTGCAAGGTCGTAAAGTTACAAGTACTCCTGGTATTAAAGACGATATGAAAAACGCTGGAGCCATTTGGTATGATGAAGCGGTCGTAAAAGATGAACACATCGTTTCCGCCCGTCGTCCGCCTGACCTGCCTCCTTACGCTAAAGCATTTGCTGACTTACTAGCAGAAAAATAAAGAAAAGAGGGCGCTGCAGAGCGCCCTCTTTTCTTTATTTTTCTGTTGTAGATAAACTCCCATTACTTGAACACTCAGTTCCGAGACTTTTGAGAGAATTAGGTCCTGCGGGGGACGATTTCGCTTTCCGGCCCTGCATGACGCAGGAAAGTGTTCAAATGTGGAATCACCCCGAAAGACACGACCAGCATAAGCCGACCATCAAAAGGATTGTGGTTTTTCAATCCGTTGAGGAGCGGCTTATGTCTCGAGGGGCTGGGTGATGGAACAAGACGAGTTGTTTCCGTAGCCAGCCCCTCTCTATATTAGCAACGGACCAGAGATATCTCGAAACTGAGTCTTCAACTAAACTGCCCTATTCTTTAATAACCGCTTATAAAAATTACAAATCTAACACAGGTATCATTCTGATAAAGCTTGTTTTGCGAGCATCTTCACCACTGCGTCATCCATAGGCGGATTATGGAGACCCGCTCTGACATCGCGGTAATATTTTTCGAATGGGTACTTCTTGGATAAACCTCGCCCTCCGGCAATCCTCATTGCTAAATCCACAACCTCTGCCGCAGTATTAGTGACGGCCAGTTTAACCGCGGCTAACTCCGCACCCATGTGTTTGCGCTGATCGGGTTCTTCATCCCATTTTCTTGCGACCGTGTACATGAACGAGTGGGCTTGCAGCAGCTTCCATTCCATTTCACCAATTTTATCTTGGATATGTCCCACTTCTGCAATTGGAGTATCCAAGCTGTTTGGCTGGAAGTTTTGAGCGAATTCAATTGCATCATTTCGCGCAGCTGTAGCAATTCCTAGATAACACGCCGGGATATGCAGCAGCCAGCCTTTAGGAGCAGGCTTTTCTTTTGATTTTCTCTCTACTAAATCATGTACATTAACTTCTACTCCATCCAATACTAAATCGTCGCTCTCCGTACCTCTCATACCAAGGGTATCCCATGTTTTATCGACCGAAAGTCCAGGATGATGACGATCAATGAGAAACCAGCCAATCTCATCTAATTCTTCAACATAAGCAGAAACTATATAATAATCTAAATGGCCCGCCATAGATGTAAAAGTTTTACGACCGGTGATGATATAATGGTCTCCATTTCTGACTGCTTTGGTTTCCGGGACCCCTCCACGAGTCGGACTTCCAGTTGCCGGCTCTGTAGCTGCCCGATTAACAACCTTCTGTTCTTCAGCCACCTCTTTAGCCAGGCGGTCAAAATCATTTTTCCTCCAAAGATGGTCTTCCTTTAACTCTTTCATAATCCCTAAATGCCAACCGATAGATAATGCAACCGAACCATCACCTTCTGCTATCTTTTCTTGTAATAATAAAAACTCGTACAGAGATAGATCTTCTCCTCCGTAAGCAGCTGATAAGGTAAGTGATGGGTATCTCTCCTGTTTTATTACTTTCAAAGTACGATGGGAAAAAACAGCCTCAAGGTCCGTTTTGCTTACCTGTGCTTTCGCTTCCTTAGCAATCCGTTCTGCTTTTTCAAACAATCGTTGATGACGGTCATTTTTTATCCAATTATCAAAAAGATCAACCATATCCATCCACTCCCAATTTATTATATATTTAAATCTTACAAAATCAGTCGGAATTAAGCCAATACTAGGCTTAAGCAGAGTTTTCATCTATTGTTTTTTTACTATAGAGAGACTGGAAATAAACAGAACATGCGAACTTCAATTGAAAAAAAGTCCGACACCCTGAAGATGCCGGACATTCTGTTATCTATCGACCTCGAACCGCGTTCAGGGCCTGTTTAACAGAAGCATAAGACTGAAGTGATAGTTCACTGAAGTCTGCATATGGTGCACTTTGAATGGCAAAGCTGGGCTTAATCCCCGTAATAATCAGAGTCGTGCCCATTAGATCCAACAGTTGATTCATCTGGTAAATCCCCATATGTACCGCTTCGTTATAGGCATGCACAGCGGACATATCGATAATCAAAAAATCTTCCTTGGATTCCTTCACGTGATGACTAACGGAGTCGAGCATTTCGTTAAGTCGCTCCTCATCGAAGGTTCCCACAAGTGGCAATACAGAAATCCCTTCTTCAAGTGGAACGATCGGTGTAGACAACCTCTTCACTTCGGATAGATAATGCCCGATCAGCTCCTGCTGCTCTCGCCGCTGACTGACATCTCTCTGAACACCGACAAAAAAATTCTGATCCATCTGTTGTATGTAAACAGGAAAGATTTGCAGTTCATTCCAGAACATCGTCCCATCTTTTTTGTAATTTTTCAGCTCAACCAGTACATTTTCATAATTGGAAAGCCCTTTACGAATCTTATCTACCATTTGAGAGCTTGTGTCTTCCCCTTGTAAAAACCTGCAGTTCTTCCCAAGGATTTCTTCTGCCTTATAACCCGTCAAGTCCTCAAATCCCTTATTGCAATAAATCATCGGATTATCTTCCTGCTCAGGGTCAGAGATAACCACACCTGCCCCCACTCGATCAATAGCTGCCTTAATGAATTCGTTCTGCTGAATTTCTTCTAATTTATCGAATGTCTCTTCGTTCATACTAAGCAATCCCCTTTGGTAGTGGAATGAATACTATTATCATAAAATGAAACATAGAAAATTTCCAATCATACCTTAAACAGACCATTCCAGCACAGTTAGTCCAGGCCAGCGGGTTTTCCATTTAACCGCCTTGCTCTTATAAACATGCTCTGGAACTAAAGCTTTATTGGGACGCACAATACCCTTAAACAGATCCTGTAATCCAAAAGGAGCGTATATCTTGTATTCACCATCCACTCGCTTCACACCGATCGCTGATGCAGTTGTCGGCCATGTTTCAATCGCTTCCTCCGCTGATCGATAAGCGGCTATCTTTTTATTGAATTTCTGCTCATACCAGTGATGAACGAGAGCTTCATTGGTTAAATCAATTTCAAAAGGAAAATGAGGCAGAACTTTTCGTATTTTCGTTTCCTTTATTCTTTCCAGTTCCCTGGAAGGCTGCTCTAAGGAATTAAAATAAATAATATCCGCGTCATTTATTCCATAGGTGAAGTCAAAGTCATAGAGCTTATTCCATACCGTCTGCGTAATAACACCGGCTCCGATATAATAATCGTCTATATAGTGATCAGTCGCATCAAACAGCTGTTGAATATATGGATGTGCCTGGATGATTTCTATTAGTTCATTTTCTAAATTAGTCAATTCCTTTTCCTTCTTCCTCAAACCAACTCGTCTTCTCGAGTTCGTGAATAAACGCGTCCACTTGTAATAATTGACGAAGTCCTTCCTGGTAACAAACCCACGTGTTCCTGCTCAGGGGCCGATTGTCCACCTCCAGAGGTATGGAATAGAAATCTTTAAGATCTCTGCTTACACTCTCAGGCAGTACAGCCATACCTAACCCTCGTTTCATCAGCTGCTTGGCTGTTTCAAACTGATCGACTTTGATCGACCTATTAAATGCTGGCTGAGGCTGAATCGCTATCCACTCCTCCAGTACTTTTTGAAACGCGGGATCACTTTTAAATTCAATAAGAGGTCGAGCTATGTCTTCATGTAAAGGCCTAGTATCCATTAAGTGCAGAGGATCTTCAAAAAGGTGGTGGCTAACCATGGTACGAATTGCTTCACCGCGTACAATACATACATGAAACTGGCTGGAGGACTCTCTTATTTCATCACTGACTCCTGTTACCAGATCAATCGTTACACTCGGATATTTTTTTGTGAAAGATTCTAAAACCACAGGTAAAAAATGTTGACTGAACAAAGAAGATGCCCCTATGGAAAGTGTTCCAGCTACCTTATTCCCATCCTGCTGTAGAAGGCAATCGCAGAAATCAGCTTCTCTTTTTACAACTTCCTCTGCGTGTTTCAGGACACTTTCCCCAAGAGCAGTGAGAACGAGCTGCTTTGGGGTTCTTAAGAAAATGACTCCTCCAAAATGGCTCTCTATATATTTTAACCGTTGGGTAATGGCAGGCTGGGATATAAGAATTTTCCTTGCTGTGCCCCTTATCGTTTTGATTCGGTGTAACTGAAGCAATAATTCATAATCCTCTATTTTCAATTTTCATCACTCCATAAGCAAAAATTATCAATTTCAATAATAAAACAGCATTATCCTTATCTCCCTTATTAGGATAAGATGGAAATAATTCATAACAGGGGAGGTTACCGATGAATCGACTGAATATGCGCCGACTATTAACCACTTATTTCTTATATGAATGCGGTCGAGCTATGTATTTTGTTTTAATTACATGGTTTCTATATCAATGGACTCAAGACGCGATTTATACAGGGATTTTTGTGAGTTTTGGATTTTTGCCAGGGTTATTTTCCAACCTGGTCTTTGGGGTAGTCATCGACCGATCGAATCGAAAGAAACTAGCGTCTCTTGCAGGGGGAGGGAGTATTGGTTGTTTATTGCTTTTATGGGGAGCCTTTCTGCTCGGCTTGATCAACCCTTGGGTGATGATTTTGACGCACATGGTCCTTCAAACACTTGGTTCCCTGTTCAGACCTTCTTTACAAGCTCTTGTCGCTGAAGTATTCAAAAAAAATGACTTACCAAGAATTTTTTCCTTATCTGGCTCAGCCACTATATCAGGCAGCCTGACCGGTGCTGCTTTAGGTGGAATTCTATCTGGACTTCTGCCTGTTTCAATTTCTCTCCTTATCGTTACGGGATTGTACATTGGGGCTTTCTTTACTGTGCTATTTGTTTCGTATGAACCTTCATCAATGAGAAAACCTGCCAAAGCTTCTCCTTTCTTCCAAGAATTACAAGAAGGATTTGTATATTTAAAAAGACACCATATGCTGCATGGACTCTTCGCCATGATGATGCTTGGCCAATTGACTTTTCACACAATTCTAGGCTTCTTATCTGTTTATACGAGTGCTTACTTAAATCAAACTTCGACGGTCTATGGGTTTCTTGATGCTGCTTTCTCAATTGGAGGAATTACAGCCGGTATGGTGGGTACATGGTGGTGGCTTAAGTGGAAAAATCACCTGGCCCTTTTCTCTATTGGTATAATGATGGGCGGGCTTTTGCTGTTAGGAATAACAAAAAATTTAGCAATCGTCGTAGTAGGTGTGGTTTTAGTAGGTCTAGGTACATCTTTTGTCCGTGCACTCCTGCAGTCTGTTCAGCAAATGGCGACAGACCCGGGTTTCCACGGGCGAATGGCCAGCTTTCGCATGCTATGCAACCAGGCTTCTGTCGTCATAACAGGACCTATCTTTGGATATGTCGCTTCCGCACATGGCGTTCATTATGTTTTCCTGTTATTAAGTGGAATCAGCTTTGCGGGAATGGTATGGGCTTTCTTCCAAGCAAGAGATCCGCAGTTTGCTGCCATAACCAAGCAGAAACCCGCATGACGATAAGGTATGTTTCTCTTCGCGGAAACATACCTTATTTTCTCTTTTACGTAAGTATTTAACCCAACCTTCTACCTATCTTATCTCGTCTCTTCCTTTGGGGTTTTGTAAACCTTCTCAACTTCTACTCCCAGCGTCTTTAAATAATCGACAATCTGGTCTAATCTCTTCATGATTTCACCTCAATATGATGCAGAGTTTTATGTGACTACCTTCATGTATCTACTACAATTCTTTACGATCGAATATCCCTGAACGTTTCAAATTTTAATTATAAGTCACGATACCCCGTCTGATGATCAATTATTCAACTTTTTGCACATTTGCTCATTTTTTATACTGATTCCCTGCACCCGTTTATGAGGAGAACGAATTTATTTGAAACCTTGGCCTTGAAAGAATGAAATAGTACTCACACTTGCCTCTGTTTCTATGAAGTTGATTTGGCTCGTTAAAGCGGATTTTTCGATTTCGAGCAGCAGCCTGCTATCCACTCATTTCGCTGATACCCGTGCTCCACATGGATCGGCACGTACTGACCTTTGACTCACTGCATGTATATTTTCTTTCTTCAGGTGAATTACCTCTTATTTCCGCACTTCTTACCCCGGCTCAACTGTTGTTATTTCTCACTTAGACGATAGAGGTCTTTTACTTTTCCTACAAACAGCTGAACATTTTTGGAAATTTCTTCTTCATTAGCATGCGTTACTAAAGAAAAGTAACGGCTTGTGGTTTTTATATAAGGAAGCTTCATGATTAACTGCTCGGCTGCTGTATGTTCTACTACGGTTTTCGATATCAAAGAAAGCCCAAGACCTTCCTTCACTCCCTGAACAACACCATGGTTGCTTCCAATCGTAATCAATTTTTTCGGTCTTATGTTATATGACTCTAACATGGAGTCCATAACTGCTCTTGTGCCTGAACCACCTTCTCTGGTAATCCAGGTTTGATCCTGCAACTGCTGGAAGGTAATAGATGCCTTTTCACGAATCGGATGATCCCCGGGGACAATAACGACCATCTCATCTTCCAGAAAAGGTTCAGATTTAAGTCCCTGATGGTTCACCTGTCCTTCCACCAGTCCAATATCCAATTCATGAAGCTGGATCGCCCGATTAATGCGCTCCGTATTGGCAATTTTAACCTCCAGATCTATCGCTGGATAATGTTCGTCAAATTCTTTTAAAACTGATGGCAGGATATACTCGCCTACCGTATAGCTTGCTCCAATGTGGAGCTTCCCCCTTAGTTGCTTGTGGAATTCAAGCACTTCAGCCTTTGTTTTATCAATAAGTCCTAGTATCTGCCTTGAACGCTGGTACACGAGTTCACCTGTCTGAGTCACTATAAATCGTTTAGGAGAACGATCAATAAGATCCGCTTCGAAATACCTTTCAAGATTTTTAATATGAAAGCTTACTGTGGGTTGGGAAAGATTTAGCATTTTGGAAGCTTTTGTGAAGCTCTGTTGATCCACGGCTGCTACAAATGTCTTCATCGCTTCAAGATCCATTCAATCACCCTATCATTAATAATATTAATCATTTATATTATAAAGTTTTATTTTACTAATGTCATGACGGGTCGTATAGTATATGAGGTGAAAATCTTGCGAAAAGAAGGTTGAAAGATGAAACATTTCTTAGGTTCGATCTCACTTCGACCACTCCTTACGGGAATGGGATTCACCGCAATACTTGCGGGAGCAGGTTTTCTGCTTTCATCCCTTCCTTTAATCCGTCAAATTGGACCCCTTGCGACCGCTATTCTTTTGGCAGTCCTTTACCGCCATTTCTTCGGTTACCCAGAACGAATACGCTCTGGCATCCAATTTTCAGCGAAAAAACTACTACGGCTAGCCATTATCCTATTTGGATTGAAGTTAAATATATCCGTCATTTTAAGCGAAGGTCTTCCCTTATTATTACGAGATGCCGTTGTCATCGGATTTGCGATAGGAATCATGATCCTTTTGGCACGATTAACGAAAGCCGACACTTCTTTATCCATATTGCTTGGAATAGGAACTGGTGTCTGCGGTGCTTCTGCTATCGCAGCGGTATCACCAATTCTTAAAGTGAAGGAAGAGGATACGGCGATCAGTGCAGGGATAATATCCATTATTGGTACATTGTTTGCAATTGGCTATACGCTGATTCGCCCACTACTTCCATTAGATATGGAAGCATACGGAATGTGGGCCGGGTTAAGTCTCCACGAAATAGCTCATGTAGCTCTCGCTGGGGCACCCGCCGGGGACAATGGACTAGGAATGGCGTTACTTGCTAAACTCGGGCGCGTCTTCCTGCTCGTCCCCCTCAGTTTGATCCTAGTATGGATCATGAACAAAAAAGGGAATAAAGGATCTGAGACCTCTATTGCTTTTCCTTGGTTCCTGCTGGGCTTTATAGCTATGAGCCTGTTTGGAAGTTATATAGAAGGAAATTGGTTCACTATTCCTTCAGTTGTTATGGACGGGATTTCTGTCGGTACAACCTTTATCTTAACCATGGCGATGGTCGGTCTTGGTCTTAGCGTAAGTTTGGAAGATGTAAGGACAAAGGCTTTAAAACCGATGCTCCTTATGATTATTACCTCGGTCTTGTTATCATTACTCACTTATTGGATGATTTAATAGACCTGCCTCAAAAGGTGTCCTATCTTAGAAGGACACCTTTTTTATTCGGGCAGAGCTTCCGCGTCTGTTTTTACGGAAGAACACTCACGATATACAGGCTTTCCTTTACGTTTTTCCCTTTCTTTTCATTACCCCTAACTTGAAACCGTTTTTATAATTCCGTCATTCTCTGCTAAAATGAAAAAAGAGTCAAAGTCAAAGGTACAAGGAGTATAATAACATTGAATCTCTTTAAAATTTCCCCCGCTAAGCTCCATGTAGCGGACAGTATTCTACGCCTTCAATTTCTCTCTTATCAAGTAGAAGCTGCTATTGTAGGTTTCCCTGATCTTCCTCCTTGCGAAGATAATGTAACCTCTATTATGGAATCAGGCGAAACGTTTATAGGAGCTTATATAGGCACAGACCTGGTTGGAGCGATTTCTTATAAAATAGAAGATAATTATATAGATATATACCGTCTTATGGTACACCCTGAACACTTTCGTAAGGGGATTGGTCAAAGTCTCCTCCGCAATGTAATCGGGACTTATCCTTCTAAGCCCAGTTATGTATATACAGGCAGTGAAAACACCCCCGCCATCAACCTCTACACCAGTCACGGTTTTCATCCTACCCATGAAAAAGAAGTAACACCAGGTATGTTTCTTACCCGCTTGGAAAGATCAACCTCAGAAGCAAACTAATTGCGCACTGCCAATTTTTAAATTTATAGGGATGCCTGTCTGCCCTAAGCATATAGTGTATTAAAGTACACTTGGCAGAAAGGAAGCGGGACATGCCCTTCCCTAACACCCGTTTAACCGCATCCCTCTATGCTACAATGTCCATCACTTTCTGGGGAGTTTCTTTTGTTTCTACTAAAGCTGTATTGGAGGTGCTCGACCCTTTTTCACTTCTTGTCGTGAGATTCGGAATCGGCAGCACCTTTCTATTCTGTTTCATCCATCTTCTTAAAGAAAACATAAGGGTACCGTTAAAATATCTTCCTCATTTATTATCACTGGGAGTCCTCGGAGTATTTGTTCACCAGGTCATCCAGGCATCCGCCCTGCTTACCATACAGGCTTCAGCTGCTGGGTGGCTCATTTCTTTTTCTCCCATTTTTACGGTTCTTTTATCTATTGTGTTCTTAAAGGAGCATCTCACTCGTGTCAGAGCCGTCGGAATTACTATAGCCGTCTCCGGGGTCTTATTGATTACCACTCTGGGAAGTGGCCAATCATTCAGTTTTGCTCTAAGCATTGGTTACTTCCTAATGATTTTAAGCACATTCAACTGGGCGGTTTATTCGGTTCTGCTCAAGAAACTAGCTATTCCATTACCATCTATAGTTATTACGTTTTATATGAGTATGTGCGGTTTTCTATTGACGCTGCCCTTTCTTATAAGAAATCAAGGATTTGGTCAACTTGTTGATCTTGAAGTTTACTATTGGGGCCATTTACTATTTCTTGGGGTATTTGTATCGGCTTTAGCTTACTGGTATTGGGCCAAAGCATTAGAAATCATGGAAGCATCTCAAGTCTCTGTTTTCTTGTATTTAGAACCTCTGGCCACCTTAATTGCTGCCGTTCTATTGTTAAAGGAGAACTTTTCCTGGCTATCTATTACCGGAGGGTGGCTCATTATTTTTGGCGTACTGCTTGTTCAAGGAAGACTTCGTTTTCTTTTTCAAAGAAACTGAGACTAAAATGGAGAAGAGGGAGATCTATGGATATAAAGGATCGTGCCAGCAATATCTTGGGTAGTATGCCATCCTATTCTGATGAAGCATTAAAGAAGGCATTATTAAAACTTGATGTTCAAAAAAGTGAGGCAGAAGCATGGCTCGAGTCCCCAGGTCCAAGACCCTATTACCGAAAACTCTTATACGCGGATGAGCAAGTTGAGCTTTTGGTAATGAACTGGGCTGACATTGAATGTGCGCCTCATGACCACGGTGATTCTACGGGCTGGATCCAAGTGCTCAGTGGTGCAACGCGACATACGGTATTCAAAGTAAAAAAAGGACATCTGCCAGAAGCCCTTTTTACAGAAATCAAAAAAGAAGGTGTTCTATTATACGCACCCCAACACGGGGTGCACAAAATGGGGCGGGAGGGAACAACCCCTCTGATCACCCTTCATCTTTATTCCCCTCCGATCAGAGGGATGAAGGTGTATGATTTAAAGAAATGTGCAGCCTGCATCGTTTCAAGTGACTGCGGAGCTTGGTGGCCGGAAGAAACGCGCCAGAAGATCAAGGAGATCAACCTTAAAGGCTTCCCTTAATCTCAGGCCATAGTCCTCCCGGTTTTAGTTATCAATACCTTCGCTCGGGGAGTTTATATTTATTCCCGTCTTCCACGAAACAATTGTACCTGAGCTGCAGCCAATAGAAAATATGAGATACAAACACTTTCAGAATGGCGTAGCCTGGAATAGCTACAAGTATACCGACTACCCCAAATAAATGACCTGCCGTTAAAAGAACAAATATAATCGTAACCGGGTGAATATGAAGACTTTTCCCCATAATCTGAGGTGAAATAAACTTACCCTCTAACAGCTGGACGACGGTCCATACGAATGCAAGCTTCAATACCATAAACGGTGACGTTACAATGGCAATAATTAAAGCTGGCGTAATCGCGATCACCGGTCCTAAATAGGGAACGACACTCGTCACACTGGCGATAGCTGCAAGAAGGAGAGCATAATCTAAACCAATAATGACAAAGCCGATATACATCATGATACCGATACAGAAACTGACTATAATCTGCCCTTGAATGTAGGCACTTAGCTGATGATCAATTCCTTTAAATACACTATTCACTTCCGGCCGAACCTTCGGAGGAAAGAAACTTAACATCTTAGATGGGAGCTTATGTCCATCCTTCAGTAAATAAAATAAGATGAATGGCAATGTAACTAAAGCCACGAGCACAGTTGTAAGCGTCGTGATAAAATTCGTAATGCCCTCCACAGTCTGAACGGCATAAGACGACATATTTTCAGGGAGCTGGTTTAGGAGCCCGTCTATATCCTGAAAGAGGTTGCTGTAATAGCTTCCTAAAAAGGAATCACGCAGCCATTGATCAAGTGAAATTACCAGAGCATTAAGGTATTCAGGCAATTCTTCCGCAAGACTTAAAAATTGTTTCTCAAGAAAAGGAATAATCAAAACAACCAGTAACGTGATTAACCCGATAACTAATAATAAAGTAATTAAAATCGCCCATATACGCTTAATTCTCAATGATTCCATTAAGTTAATAATGGGCCGCAATAAATAATAGACGACAATGGACAATATCAGCGGTAAAGCTACCGTCTTTATAAACACGATGATAGGTTCAAAGATGAAATCCACACTAGAATAGACTAAAATATTAAGACCGATGATTAATATAACACCTAATATGTACAATAATTTACGGCCTCCAAAAAAACGGATAACCGGTGTTGAGTCCCAACGATTCATGTTCATATCCCCTTCATACGTGGTGACAGTTTAAGTGGTCTGATCTTTTTTCCAGTTTATCATAGAATAGTAAAAAAACGCGCCTATGAAGATAGGCACGTTCCTAATATTTCCCTTTGCGTTTCCGCATAAACTTACGAATGACCGGATAGACGATCGGACCAAATTTAATAATTCGTTTAATTAAGCGTCCCATTTGGAGAAAACCTCCTCCTAATTTATATATGTTTATTAATTCCCAGTTCAACCAGCAAGCAAACGCTTGTCGTCAAAATGTAATATAAAGGATTATCTCATAACTCCTCCGCCTGAAATTTTTAACGATTCACCAACGATATTCTCACAAGCATCCGTTAACAAATATACTATTGAACGAGCTACCTCTTCCGGGGTGCTTATCCTGCCAGAAGGCAGTGCTTCTTCAGAGATTTGTCTTTGCTTTTCGTAACTCCGACCTTCTCGTTTACCAATGTTAGCTATAGCCTGCCTTCCCATTGACGTATCAACGAAACCTGGGCAAATGGCATTCACACGCACATTATATTCAATAGCTTCTATAGCGAGGGACTGAGTAAAGCCAATCACAGCAAATTTAGAGGAACTATAAGCAATATTGCTATGAGTACCTCGTAAACCTGATAAAGAAGATAGATTAACAATGGATCCACGTCGTTGTTCTTTCATATCTTTATAAACTTCCTGAGTAAGCAGAACAGTAGAGAAATAATTTAATTCCATAGGTTTTCGAAGCTGATCTTCTGTAAGATCTTCGAGCGGGGATCCTCCCCCGATACCTGCTGAATTAACAAGCCCCGTAATCGGACCTATGGACTCCTTCGCATTTTGTACTAATTGTTTCCGGTCGTCCTCACTATTTATATCTGCTGGACCTACAAAAACCTCTACCTCTGAATTAAGTTTTTTACACTCTTCTTTTAACGACTCTAACTTCTCTACGTTTCTACCAGTAATCGTTATATGCGCCCCTGTACGAACAGCTTCTTTAGCTGCTTCATACCCAATTCCGCCTGTGGCTCCTGTAATCAGAATATGTTCACCAATTAAAGCATCATTTGAAAAAACCGTCATAACTTCGCAGCCTCCTTTATTATCAGATAGCCTTCCCTTCACCTGATTAAACCCTTTTCATTATTTCAGACACTCCTGTTTTTAATTATTTAAAAATAATAAAATACTAACAAACCAAGGATTTTTTTCATAAAAAAGTCAGCGTTTCTGAGACATACAATGCCACTAAACGCTGACCCACCACGGATCTTCTTTTTTCATAAGATCCGAAAGGTTTATTCTTTTGTAATTTCTTCTCATAGCTACCGTCACCACTGTTTTAGTTATTTCTTCTTGTTCTGCTTACGGAAAGAAAATAACGCCTTTCCAGACCGCGTGCGCTTCATACCTTTTGTCTGAAGATCGGTTTTAGCTTCAGGACTGTTTTTGTAATCCTGTTCAAACATCTCGCGAGCTTTTGAATATAGCAGAGTCATAGTGGTGTACCTCCTTTTCTATTTAGGCTTATAATTATGTTTCCCCTGAAGGATTAGACTAAAACTTAAAATTTACAAGAAATACTATTCTTCAAACATTTTTTCTACTTTCATTTCAAAAATCATCAGCCATCCTTTTTTCCCTAATATCCGTTCACCTTTTTCATAAAATCCATTTTTCTTATATACATGTTGAGCAGCATAATTATTTACATTAACGGCCAGAACAATATATTCGATTTCTGGATAATGCTCTCGAACATAACTGGGGAGTTTTTTTAAGGATTCAGTGGCATATCCTTTTCCCTGCTGGGAATAATCTATCATATAAGCTATTAGAAGAAGAGCGTTTTTATGAGGCGTGTATTCGGACACTACTGGACCGCTCTGTAAAACAAACATCCCTATTGGTACGTCATCTGCAAGAATGGTTACAGGGTTTCTTGTAGGATCACCATCAGCACACTCCACTGAATCCTCAGGCATTCCTGTATAGTGAGTCTGCTCTTTTGGTAAAGATAGCTGCGCAAGTTCCTGGTAATGCTGTGATGTATATGGCTGCAATTGTACTAAATCCATAGCTGTATTCCCTCCTACCCGCTATATACCCACTTTTTGCCAATATTGAGCAAAAAATTAGAAACCATTTGCACCTATTCTTATAATAGAAGTGGAGCACAATACGAGGAGGACGTTGTCATGTTAAAAGTAGCTGCTCTCGTTGGGAGTATTCGAAAAGATTCCTACAACATGAAGTTAACCAACTTTATAAAAGATCGATACAAGAACCACATGGATGTAAGAGTTATTCCTATACGTGAATTGGCTCACTATGATCAAGATATTGAACATGAAGCCCCTGCGTCTGTGCAAAATTTCAAAGCTCAATTATCAGATGCAGACGCTTTTTTAATCGTAACTCCAGAATTTAACCATTCGATCCCAGGTGTACTGAAAAATGCTTTAGACTGGCTTTCCCGTGGCGACAAGGAGATGAAAGGCAAGCCTACTTTCATCGCAGGCGCCACGATGGGGGTACTTGGCACAGTACGGGCACAGATGCACCTGCGTCAAATTCTGAATTCTCCAGGTATGTCCGCAAATGTCCTGCCAGGTAATGAAATCCTTGTCGGACAGATCCAGCATAAGGTAGATGAAAAAGGACTAATTACAGATCAGGGCACGATTGATTTTATTGACGGAGTGGTTGACGAATTTCTAAAATTTGCAGATAAGCAATACAGCAGTATTACTATCTCATAAAAAAAGATTCCTGTTTTGTACAGGAATCTTTTTTTATGTGGCGCCGTTAAACATCGTGGTTGACCTTCCCCAACGACTTATTAACGTAAACGAGAGGGTCGGATTGAAGAGGACACAGCTTCTGGATGTGATGAGCGGGAAGCGAGTCTTTTGCAACCCTGTATTCTTCCACACGAAATCAGGAGCTGTATCTTTAAAGTTCAGCACATTGATTTCGTAAAAAAGTATGTTTAGTAACAAAACACACCGGTAATTTAATATATAAATCTAATCACTAGTTTGTTGTACTTATCTCTTTGTTCAAAACTATACACGAAACAATATAAAAACCCTGCAGAATTTTATTCTGCAAGGCTTATAAGGAAAAAGTATTTTTTATCACTTATTCATATACGGTTACTTCTACATCTTTACGACCAAATTCGAGGGCGTCGTCCTGGTTAGGAATGAATACATCAATGCGGTCGTTTTGGATAGCGCCGCCGATATCTCCTGCAACAGCTTTACCGTATCCTTCAACGTAAACTTCAGAGCCTAGTGGAATAACGTCAGGATCCACTGCGATAACTTTACGGTCCGGATTGGCTCTTAAATCGATACCAGTATAGGTCGTTCCAGAGCAGCCTTCACAAAATGCCGTATAAGCTGTAGCTTCCATCGTCATGGTTTTAGCTACATCTTCACCAGAGGAATCTTCAGACCCAGAAGCTTGTACATCTTCAGCTTCTGAATGATTTTCTTCGCTTTCTTCTGCTTGATCATCTGATCCATCATTAATGGTAAGAGTCTGATCCGGGAAAATCAGGTTAGATGATAAATCGTTTGCGGCTTTAAGCTGTTCCACGGAAACCCCTTTTTCCTGTCCAATGCCCCAAAGGGTGTCTCCTCTATCTACGACTACTTCACTTGCGCTTGCGGTAATGGTAGTTGTACCTATAATTGCAAAAGTTGCTGCTATTGAAAGAATTGATTTTTTCATGATAATGACCTCCTTGTTTGCTAAACAGATGATCGCCTCTGTTTAAAATCACATCTTCTACCTTAACACCTTACAGTTTTATCTCAATAACAGGATGACAACAATCCTTTTTCAGATATTACATTTCCTTCACACACATGTAATATTTACCTGTTTAATGGATAAGAGAAAAACGATGTCCAATAGGACATCGTCATATAAATATGCTTTTGTAGTTATTCAGTTGGGTAATTGTTCTTACTCATATACGGTTACTTCTACGTCTTTACGTCCGAATTCAAGGGCGTCGTCCTGGTTAGGAATGAATACATCAATGCGGTCGTTTTGGATAGCGCCGCCGATATCTCCTGCAACAGCTTTACCGTATCCTTCAACGTAAACTTCAGAGCCTAGTGGAATAACGTCAGGATCCACTGCGATAACTTTACGATCCGGATTGGCTCTTAAATCGATACCAGTATAGGTCGTTCCAGAGCAGCCTTCACAAAATGCCGTATAAGCTGTAGCTTCCATCGTCATGGTTTTAGCTACATCTTCACCAGAGGAATCTTCAGACCCAGAAGCTTGTACATCTTCAGCTTCTGAATGATTTTCTTCGCTTTCTTCTGCTTGATCATCTGATCCATCATTAATGGTAAGAGTCTGATCCGGGAAAATCAGGTTAGATGATAAATCGTTTGCGGCTTTAAGCTGTTCCACGGAAACCCCTTTTTCCTGTCCAATGCCCCAAAGGGTGTCTCCTCTATCTACGACTACTTCACTTGCGCTTGCGGTAATGGTAGTTGTACCTATAATTGCAAAAGTTGCTGCTATTGAAAGAATTGATTTTTTCATGATAATGACCTCCTTGTTTGCTAAACAGATGATCGCCTCTGTTTAAAATCACATCTTCTACCTTAACACCTCACATTTGTATCTCAATAACAGGATGACAACAATCCTTTTTCAGATATTACATTTGCTTCACATACATGTAATATTTACCAAAATAACAAAAGGCTCTACTTAACCTCCGTGTTGATTTTCCAGTAAAGCTCCCTTTTCTTTAATACTCAGTTTCGAGATAAATTGGGTCCGTTACTCTATGGGGAGGAGGGGGATGATAAAGATTCCTATTTTAGATGATGGAAAATTGATAATAAAGTTGTAAAAAATCAAAAAAAGAAAAACGATGCCCAAATGGACATCGTCATATTATCTTATTAATCATTCAGTTGTGAGGTCATACTTATTCGTATACAGTTACTTCTACGTCTTTACGTCCGAACTCAAGAGCATCGTCCTGGTTAGGAATAAATACGTCAATGCGGTCATTTTGAATAGCGCCGCCGATATCTCCTGCAACAGCTTTACCGTATCCTTCAACGTAAACTTCAGAGCCTAGTGGAATAACGTCAGGATCCACTGCGATAACTTTACGATCCGGATTCGCTCTTAGATCGATACCAGTATAGGTCGTTCCAGAGCAGCCTTCACAAAATGCCGTATAAGCTGTAGCTTCCATTGTCATGGTTTTAGCTACATCATCACTAGAAGTCTCGTTTGATTCAGATGTTTCTTCTTTCGCTTCTTCTTTCTCTTCAGGTTCATTACTTGTAGAAGCAGCCTGAGCTCCTTCAACGACTAGTTCTTGACCAGGATGAATAAGGTCAGAAGATAGATCGTTCCAGGATTTCAATGAATCTACTTTTACAGAATAATCCTGACCGATACCCCATAGAGTGTCTCCGGAATTAACTGTGTATAGTTCGTCGCTTGAAGTTGATTCATTTGATTCATTGCTTTCTTCTTCACTAATTTGAATAGTTTGTCCAGGATGGATCAAGTCAGATGATAAACCGTTGATGTCTTTAATGTTTTCAACAGACACCCCATATTCTTGACCAATGCCCCAAAGTGTATCTCCTCTATCAACCACAGTTTCCTGTGCGCTAGCTGTAATTGTTGTAGATGCCATAATCATTAAGATCGCTGCTATTGAAAATAATGTTTTTTTCATAATTAATGCCTCCCTAGTTAACAGTCGAATTATTTTTTATCTCTGTCTTAAATAACAACTCTAACTTTACCCATCTAGAAGGCAAACAACAATAACAGGACGACAACAATTATATATCAAATATTACACTTTTTTTACACGGTTGTAATATTACCGGTTATTTTGGCGAAATCGCCTGATATAGAGCGATTTAACAACCAAATATTGTAAGCGTTGTCATTATTGTTTATAATAAATAAAATTATTCTGAAAAAGGCGGGGTATCATGTTACAAGAAATGTCACGTGCACAGAACCGCACAAAACCTTATTCTGAACAAGATATCGGGACTACTCATCTTCATCGTCAGTACCGTACCGATCTACGTCAAGTCTCTGAGAAAGACTACAATAAGTTTGTCACTTTAAATACGGTGAGGGACTGGTCACAATTGTCCTGGAATGATGTAGGCAAACCTTATGAAGTGGAGGCTTCCGCCAAAGAAAAACAGGACTGGGAGGCAAAAAACAATCGAGATATGGACCCCCACACTTCCTGGACGTTATTTAACAAATCCTTTCATGAATGGTTTATTAAAGATGTCCCAAAGGAGATAGGGAATTCTAAACACCATTTCCTAAACAGTCTCCGTACTTTTAAACCTGCGGAAGTTAAGCAAGCTCTTGGACAAGTCATCCAACTTCAACTTTGGAATTACATTCATCGCGTTCAAGATGGAATTTGGGACCCCAGAGGGAAACGTGCACTATTTGAAGGACTTCATTTAACCAGGCCTCGCATATTATTTTTAGGAGCCGCTGAAGGATACGAAGCCATGCAGCTTGGAGCGATGTATCCCGGAGCAGAAATTGTGATGGTAGATTATGACGAGTATTGTAAGACAACTAGATTTAAAGATTTCCCGGATAGCTATCCTTTTTTAGGTGAAAACCCACGCACAGGACATCCTGCTGTCTATTACAAAGATGACTTAAACATAGAATATATCGTTGAAGACATTCGTAACCTTGATTTTAATAAGGAGTTTGACATCGTGCTTTCTGTTGGATTACTGGAACACTTTCCCGATGAATATAAGCATGAGGTTGCTGACTGGCACCGACGATTCCTTAAGCCGGGTGGTTATGCTATTATGACCACCCCCAGAAATCAAGTTCGGTCACGCTTATACTATCGTATTATGGCGGATGTGATGAATCATACGTATCGTGAACTTATGACAGTAGAGCAAATGGGATTGTATATGTATGAAAACGGCTTTGATATTTTAAGACACGGGTATATTAAAGTGCATAACGGACTAGTCTGTCAGCCTCATTAGCCCTTGCCAGACACCAAAAGGGACTATTAACTAGTCCCTTTTGGTGTTTAATCTTCCATCCTATTGCAGTAAATGTCCATCGCTTTCTGTAAAAACTCTGCATATCCAGGCTGCAATTGATCGAAATTCTTCGTAAACCTTGGATCACTTACATACATCTCTGCAAGGTCTCTAAATATATCTAACTGACAATCATAGAAATACTTCGATATATGCTTTCGCTTTTCATCTATAAGGCTTTGAACGTCTAAATCATCTGGTCCTTGATTCATACGTGCGATAATTTGTTTATCAATTTCTGCCCCTTCTTCTTGGATGTTTTTCCAATCCTTTTCCGAGTATGCTTTTGTTCTTCTTTTAGATTCCTGATAAGCCTCAGTTTCTCCCCAGCGTTCTTTCACTTCTTGCTCATACATTTTCTCATGTTGTTCAATTTGACTTTTATCAAATGGTTGAAAACGGTCCCGGTTGTTCATTTGATCTCCTCTTTCCAATGATTGAAGTGTCTGATCTACAGATAAAATGATTCGTTCCAAACGTCTGCTTTTTTCTAATAGGATTTTTTTATGGCGATGCAAAGCCTTTGCTTGATCAAAATCAGGAGCGTCTAATATTTCTTGGATTTTAGATAATGAAAAGTCCAATTCTCTAAAGAAAAGGATTTGCTGCAATCGAGTTATTTCTTTTTCACTATAATAACGATAGCCATTCTCCTTCACTTCTGAAGGGCTCAGCAGTCCAATATCGTGGTAGTGGTGAAGGGTTCGTGTACTAACACCTGCCAGCCTTGCTACCTCCTTGACTTTATACATGGTGATCACCTCAATTCAAAGTCTATGGTATGACGCAGCGTAAGGGTCAATGGTTTATTTATATATTTTCGTAAAAAAGTGCCTCCCGCCTCTTTTCCATCATCTGGGCACAAAACTTTTAGTTACGTTAAAAAAAAGCTATAATATAGTAAATAAATAAATGAGGGCGGGGGATTCATGCAGATCCACAAGGTTATTCAACCAGCTAAATTAAATAGCATCCATATTCACCATACGTCCCCGGTTTATCAGGTTTATTATGATTACTTGAAAGAAAGAAACAGTATAGAAGCAACAGAGCTCACCAGGTTCTTCTGTCAACGCTCCAGGCCTTCCATGTTAGAAGATCAATTAGCTTTAGCAGAATTCCTATATATGAATGATTTTTTCAAGGAACTTGAAGGTCACCTAAATGAAAATTATATGCATGAAGACATTGCAAAGCTCTACCGCATAATTCTGGATCGAAAAAAACAACCTTTAAGCATTAACGATATTAAGTCCATTGAAGAGCTTTGTTTCGAACATCCTTCTCTCAAGTGCCTTCATCTTTTCCTTCTTGTTTATGCACATTATGATACAAAGAAATATGCAGGAATGGATAAGTTCACTGAGGAAATTCAAACCGCTTTATTTACGATCAATGAACCCCTGTTTCACTATTATATGAAACTGCGTTTCGATGAACTGACGTTCCAGCATTATTGGAAAGCCAATCATTTAGTACTGGCAAGGAAGTTTGCCTACAAGTATATAAACGCCGGACTTGCTCCAAGAAAACAAATAATGATGCACCACAATCTTGCTTTATGCTATAGCTTTGAAAATTACGAAGCAGCCATGGATTATGCCGAGAAGACGATAAATATCGCCGAAACTAATGGTTATTCCCATGCGTCTCAAGTGACCCGTGATCATACCATTCCTTTTATTGCTGCGTTTCATCAGAAGTCTGAACAAATCATTTCCAATGATCCAACCGAAAATGCTCATTTATTACTTTCACGCGGTCAACGAAAGGAAGCTATTGAAATTCTTTCCACATTATCCTCTTTAACTCCTTTCCAACAAGCTTATCTAGGTTTAGCGGAGAGGAATTTACAACTTTTGCGTAAAGCAAAAAACAGATTTATTCATGAATACAACGATCTTTTCTTTGCCCAACTACCAGATTATTATATGAAGCGGGTGCTTAAAGTCGTATAGAAGCTGAATGTAGACAGCTTCTTTTTTATGTAATAGAAATATATAGACTATTTTTCCTTTAAAGGAATTTATTAGAACAGTGTAGAATAAATGAAGTTACAATATATTTGCAAAAGAGGTTGGATAATATGAATATGTATTGTCAAAGCGCCTTTCATCAATTAGAAGTAGTCATTGCGTCTATTTCTGAAATAGCTGGACAATTAACTGAGGAAGAACTCGCTTTACGGCCGACTGAAGAGAAATATTCAATCGGAGAGCTATTGGAACACCTATCGATCATCCCGGCAGCTGATGGAAAGGTTGCTGAGAGTGCATCTGAAGAAGAAATGAACGCCCTCTATCGATCCTATTCTTTACATTCAAAAGAAGAGATTCTTGAAAGGCTATTCGAGCATTTTTCTCAACTAAAAACACAATATGAGAATTATACAGAGCAGGATCTTCATACGGAAACCGTCTCATGGTGGGGAGTAACTTATACCCGTTATGAATGGCTTCTTCAAATCGTTGCACATATGTATCATCATCGAGGACAACTTCACGCGATGCTCGTCCACTCCTATCGTAAAGATCCCGAAATCCTATTATTTGAATAAAGTTAGGCAAAAAACCACCTCAGGTCATCCATATTATGGATGACCTGAGGTGGTTTTTTTAGGATAAATAAGTAATCGGAATCTTTTCTTCTAAGGCTGTGCCGTCTTTATTGTAAACGTAGTAGGCTTGCGCACTTCTTCTGGAACTAATTGCTTTATGTACTTTAAAATCCACGATATGAAGTGCTGCTCCATCATCCAGAGCGTAACCCGGTTTTATTTCCGCATTTGTAATATACTCTGTATAAGCCTTACGTCGGTTGACTTCCCCGTCATAATGGGGACAACAGCTCCCTTCAATAATGCCCAAACATTCAAGCGGCCTTAGTTTGTCGCCATAAGAGTCCGTCAATCCTTGTTGAAACCAGCATATAGCCCCTGCACTCAAACCCGCCAGGACAGTGCCTTGTTCCCAGGCTTCTCTGATGATTTGTTCTAGTCCCCACTCTCTCCACAGCGCCAGCATGTTTTTAGTCGAACCCCCGCCGACGTAAAGAATATCTTTGTCTAATACAAAATCCCTCAGGTTATGGGGAGGATTAAATAATGCCAAATGACTTGGGTTACAATCTTCTTTCTCAAAAAAACGATAAAACTTTTCAATATACTCATCTCCATCCCCACTTGCTGTAGGGATAAAACAAATAGAAGGCTTATTTGCATCTGACTGTCTTAATATGTATTGATCAAGCCCAGGATTATCATCTTCCATCGAAAATCCCCCACCACCCATAGCAATGATTTGCTTCACTCTTAAACCTCCTTTACTTTTTATCCACCTCAGGTCATCCATAATATGGATGACCTGAGGTATTGATCTAACTATTTTCTTGCTTTTGGTTTTCCTAAGGATGTCTGAATATCTTCTTTGTAAGCGTATGAAAACAATAGAGAAACGAGAATTCCACCGCCAATCAGGTTACCTATACTTGCTGGTATAAGGTTGAAAAAGATGTATTCGTACCATTCATACTTATCTGAAGATAGTATACCCATACTAAAATAGCCCATGTTAGCAGCACTGTGCTGGAAATTACCGGCCACGAATAAGATAACCGGGAGCATGGTTCCCAGGAACTTACCTGTTATATCACGAGCTGCCGTAGTCAGAAAGGCTGCCATCCCGATTAACCAGTTGGCTATAATACCTGAGACTAATATTTCAAACCAACCTTTAATTCCGTGATCCATAAACTTCATTTTCTTATCTAAATATAACGAAAGCTCGGTGTAGAATGGATCTGATAATGACGCTGAAAGTTGTATCAGACCTGCCACCATAAATGCCCCTAGTATATTCCCTATATATGCAGAGGCCCAGAATTTATAAATATTGGCTTTCATTAAACCTGCTTTATTAAAAAGATAAGAAGGGAGCAGTACGTTGATTTCTGTAAATAATACGGAACCCGAAATGAACACCATTGCATAACCAGCAGCAAATCCCAATCCGGAGAGCAAATGATAAACGCCCTGCGTTTCAACGCCCATAGCAAGCAATACTGAAAATATTGCTCCAAATGTCATAAACGATCCTGCTGTGATCGCAAGTAAAAATTGGGCTCTGAATGGTTTATTTAAATGGTCCCGACCTTTTTCCCCAAACTCATCTACAATTTGAGATGGAATATAAAATTGCCGGCCGGGCCGATCAATTTTGCCATTGGAAGAAGTGTCTGTTTCTTTAGTTTCGTGTTCTTCTTCTAGCCTATTGTCATTATTAGCCACATGTATCCCTCCAATGATTGTGCTATTCCCATTATCTCCCCCCAATAATCCTACTCAGAATAACTTTTATGGTAGTGGTACACATTAAGAGTAAATCTTAATTTTGCAAAGGAGTATGGATATGCCGAGAGATCAAGTTTGCCTTGCTTGTGGCGGAGAAGGTTTGCTCATGGATGATGAAGAGTGGAAATATACTTGTAAAATCTGTGGAGGTAGTGGTTTTATGGCTCAAGAAGGATCAGTATATAATAGGGAGCCCGCCAACGTTGATGAAATGAATCGATATCTGGATTAACCGAGAAAAGCGCTGGTAAACCCAGTGTTTTTTTCATGAGCACAATCATAACACTTATAGCTCCACTGCTTGCTTTTGTAAATCTTTCTGTTCATTCCTCATCTCTAAGAACAAATTTCTATTTCAATATTCAAAAGAACTTTATCCGCCGCATCCCTTTCGATATCGCCGATCAGAAAACATAGCATCAAAAGCATCTTTCACGGCCGTTAAATGCAAAAAACAAGAATGTTATCTCCTTGAAAAGGCTCGTAAACTAAAGAAAGAACAGGACTTTAAGCCCTGTTCCTTTTATCCACGTTAATAACTCTCAATACTAGTTTCCCCATCTGTAGGTTTTTTTGATTTTCTAACCAGTGCGACAATACCTGCTATTAAGTAAGCCACACCTGCAAATATACCAAGTCCTACAGTTCCAAATGTCATAATAATCGCTGTTACAATTAAAATAATGCCCGCTGCCTTTGGTTTTTTATCTCCTTTAAGAAATACAATTGATAAAATTCCTAAAGCAATCGCTACTAGAGCGGCGACCATGACGATCATCGTAAAAGTTCCCATAGCATCAAGCATCTGATTAACATTAATTGCCCCGTTCCCCTGCATTTCCGGAGACGAATTCATCATGTTCTCCAATTCCTGCCTGAATTGAGGGTTACCTTTATTACTTAAGAAAATACCACTCAACAGAATGGGTAGACCATACAGTACAATTCCAATAACAGTAAGTACGATTTCAGCTGTTCGTTTCATTCCTATCTCTCCTTTATTTATTTAATTGCTTGCCACATCTCTTTTTGTAAAGAAGACCCAGGCCAGTATAACAAAAATTACATAGTACACGAGTAACACAGCCACTGAAAACCCTGCTGTTTGCTCATTGAACATAGGGTTTCCTTCTAAATACATCGTTAAATCCGTATTGGCAAATAAGATATATTTGGCCCATTCCCTTTCCATTAAAAAGAGCACAATAGAGTTACCAGCCATCATTAAGAAGATAGCAACACCTATGGCCAACGAACTATTTCTAAAGACCGCGGAAATCATGAAAGCGAAAGTTGCCATCAATAACAAGTTGACCGAACTAAGTAAATACATAGAAACGGTGTGCTGAAAAATCGACGCTTCTTGTATCTCTCCGGCCTGCCGAAACAAATAAGTCTGAGAGATGCTGTCAATACCGAAAAGTGCGGCTCCAACGATAAATGACAAAGCATATAAACAAAGAAGCATCGTCCCAGCAAACAAGAGCACAGAAACATATTTGGAGAGCAAGATTTTCGTTCTGGATATAGGTCGAATCAGTAAGAGTTTTATAGTTCCCCACTTAAACTCATTAGCTATCATGCCGGCAGCAACGATAATGGTAAACAAACTGATAATGGATATTAAACTTCGGTTGGTTTGCAAAAAGTCCCAAACATCATATCCGGAAGGTTTAATATCGTTTTGAATGCGGTACTGATTCATTTCAATGTCCGTGTAAGTAGGATACTGAATTTGTTCCCTTTCTTCACCTGGACTCGGCGGCCCTTGCTGCTGCTCTTTCAACTGCGTATTCTGCTCCTGTAATTCCTGCTTCCAGTTTTCCCCTGTGGGTCCCTCTCCACTAATCATCGTATTATCAACTTTCATAAGTACACCGAACCCAATAACCAATACCCCAAGTATAATCAGCATAATCCAAGTTGCGATTTGAGAATAAAGCTTCATTTGTTCATTTCGTACTAATTGTATAAAGTTATTCAATGGAATTCTCTCCTATCAAGTCCAGGAATTTGTCTTCTAGTGTCGATCGATTGACATGCACACTGTAAATATCGATCCCCTCTTTAACCAGTCCGCTTATAATTCCTGGTATTTCTTCACGTGTACTGCTGAAGGTTATTGCGGTGCTGTTTACCTGGACAGGCGCGTCCAGCTTTTTCTCCACTAATTCCCGGGCACGGTCAATAGGAGAAGCTTCAACCGAAACCTCCTTTTTATCTGTTTGTTGCAAAGCGTCTTCCACAGATTGTATGGAAATTAATTCTCCATTTTTGATAATTCCAATCCGGTCACACATCATTTCCATCTCTGAAAGGATGTGACTTGAAACAATCACTGCAACACCTTCTTCAGCAGCCATGCGTCGAATATATGCCCTTACCTCTCGAATCCCTGCAGGGTCAAGGCCATTAGTAGGTTCATCTAAAATAAGAATGGATGGTCTATGTAAGAGTGCCTGCGCAATTCCGAGACGCTGCCTCATTCCTAATGAATATTTACCTACTTTGTCCTTGATTCTGTTTTCCAGTCCAACCAGGCGAATGACTTCCTGTATTCGTTCTTCTGTAATTCCTGGAATCATACGGGAATAGTGCAGTAAGTTTTTCCGACCACTCATGAAAGGGTACATTTCCGGGTTTTCTACAATTCCGCCGACGTGGCGAATAGCTTTTTTAAAATCCTTATTAACACTGTGGCCCTGTATGATGACGTCTCCGTTCGTCATATCCATCAACCCCACCATCATTCTAATCGTGGTTGTTTTACCTGCTCCATTAGGACCTAGGAATCCGAATACTTCTCCGCTGTAAATTTCAAAATCCAGCCCTTTAATAATCTGTTTGTTTTTTATTGTTTTACTAACATTCTTCAACTGCATGACAGATTGAGACAAATGAACCCCTCCTTAATTATTCTCACTTTTCTACTACGTAAAAAAAGACAAGTTGTTTCACATTTTTATAATTTTTTACAGAACTTTGAGGATATTTCCCGGGAAATTTCGTGGTTTACTGCAGCTCAGTCCTTTTTTTCTACTTCTGTACACTTTCACATTTATACAGTTCGTCGCCCTTGGCTAGACATATCCTCTTGATCTTCCCGTCTACTCAACTCCTCTTTCCTTCTTAACAATGGATGGAGTTTCTTATTTTTGATAAACTAGAACTTAACGGAGTATGGAGGGGGAATCGAAATGAAGATTGTATCAATTGAACCAACGCCCAGCCCAAACTCAATGAAAATCAATCTTAATGAGCACTTACCTGAAGGGGAAACTCATAACTATAAGAAAGGGGACGATTTGGACAGCGCCCCGGATTTTATAAAAAGATTATTCGAGATTGAGGGGGTAAAGGGACTTTACCATGTGACGGATTTTATTGCCCTGGAGCGAAATGCAAAAATCTCGTGGGAGCAGATACTGCCAGAAGTAAGAAAAACCCTTGGCTCATCTTCTGAAATTGAGGCTCTCAATGAAAGTGAATCCTCAGACACTCCCGAGGATACATTTGGTGAAGTTAAAGTATTTATTCAAATGTTCCGTGGTATTCCTATGCAAGTAAAGCTTGAAGAAGGCGAAGAAGAGAAGCGTGTCGGTCTTCCGGAAAGATTTATGGAGGCTGCAATGAAAGCAGCCCCAGCCTCCCCAAATATGATCATGGAACGCAAGTGGGCAGAACAGAGCCCGCGTTTCGGAGACACTTCAGAGATTGGGGAGCAAGTTAAGGAAGAAATTTCGGCAAGTTACGATCAAGAACGACTCGATTCACTAGTTAAACAAGCGTTTGATCAGGACGCGGACTATGTAGAAACGACGGATAAGCAGTCGAGGATTACACTTGAAACATTGGATCATGACGATTGGAAAGTACGTTATGCGGCACTCGATCGTATGAACCCTACCGCCGAGGACTACGCCATTTTAGATAAGGCTTTGGACGACAGTAAAGCCTCTATTCGCAGGTTAGCTGCTGCCTACCTTGGTATGATAGAAGAAATGGAGACACTTCCCTTCCTTTATAAAGCATTGAATGATAAGTCCGTTACCGTAAGGCGGACAGCGGGGGATTGTATTTCAGATTTAGGATTTAAAGAAGCTATGCCACGAATGATTGATTCACTGGCTGATCCTAGTAAGATTGTTCGCTGGCGTGCAGCTATGTTCTTATATGAACTAGGAGATGAAACTGCACTTCCTGCTTTAAGGAAAGCAGCAGAGGATCCTGAGTTTGAAGTGAAAATGCAAATTAATATGGCCATAGAAAGAATAGAAGGTGGCGAAGACGCCAAAGGATCTGTTTGGCATCAAATGACCCAGGCCACTAAACAAAAACCTAAATAGGAGGATTATTTATGAATCCATATGAAGCATATATGAAAGAAATTTCCCAGCCAATGAGAGATGAATTAACCAATGCAGGTTTCACAGAATTAACGACTCCAGAAGAAGTAGATGAATTCATTGCATCAACAAAAGGAACCTCGCTCGTTGTTATTAATTCCGTCTGCGGCTGTGCCGCAGGTCTCGCTCGCCCGGCCGCAAGAGAATCTCTTACTAATGATTCTAAACCCGATCATTTAGTAACCGTATTTGCAGGCCAGGATCGTGATGCAACCTCACGAATGAGAGAATATTTAGAAGGCTATGAGCCTTCATCTCCATCTATGGCTTTACTAAAAGATGGACAGGTCCTTCATTTCATCCCCCGGGAAGAAATTGAAGATTATGAAGTAGAAGAGATTGTAGAGAACTTAACATCTTCCTATAATCAATACTGCTAATACGAAAGGCGGCCCTTAAGCAGGCCGCCTTTTTTATGTCGATGTTACCGCAGGATTACTTGAAGCCGAATTACTATTGTCCCCTTTAATAAACTTCATAACAATTAGTATTAATAAAACACCTATTATGCCCGCGCTAATATAACTGATATTTAATAACTCTTTCATGACAAGTGACATCACTGGCGGTCCAGCGGCCACTCCTATAAATCTTGAAGAGCTATAAAAAGAAGTGATGGTCCCTCTTTCTTCTTTTTCAATTCCTTCAGTGATAAGGGCATCTAGTGTTGGAAGCATAGCTCCTATCGCAATGCCTAGAACACTCGTGACAATAAGAAGAAGAAACAGCTGCTTATTCACATAGCCTACAAAAATCACACTTGCTGAAATCCCAGCTAAGGAAAGAAGAATGACTCTTTTCATGGTTTTTGTCTCCCCTTTTATTTTCTTTCCTGTTATAAAGGAAGCGATGCAAAGAAAAAATAACGGGATAGCCAGAACAAAACCTTTTTTTACGCCATCTATATCATGAACTTTTTCCAATATATCCGATAAAAAGAAAAGGACACCAAACAAGATAAGCATAGCGTAGATCCCTAATAAGAATACTGGATACAGCCATTTCCCATCCTGTTTAAAAATTTTCTTCGTGTTTTTAAGAAATTCCTTTAACTTTTTAGGCTCTTCCTTTTCACCTTGGGGAACTTTAATAAAAAAGAAAACTAGGATAATGGATATTAGACTAAAGAAAGATATAGAAAAAAACGGCAAAAACCATAGGAAAGCAGCAAATGCTGCTCCAAGAATTGGACTTAATACTTTACCAAATGTATTAGACGTTTCAATTAATCCTAGACAGGAACTGGTCTTTTCATCATCATCTTTGTACAAATCTCCTACGAGAGGGAGAATAATAGGGGTCGCTCCAGCTGCTCCCATGCCCTGGAGAACTCGCCCGATAATGATCCATAGAAATGGATCACTCATTTTCCAAGAGGCAAATCCTGCTATTACTCCACCTATAAAAGCTAAGATCAGACTGGGTAATATCACGATTTTCCTTCCAAAACGATCAGATAAATAACCAGCGACAGGTATAAGAAAAATAGCAGCTAACGAATAGCTGGTAATGATCGTACTGGATTGAAAAGAAGATATCCCCACTTTTTTTTCAAAAATCGGAAGAACGGGTATTAACATTGAATTTCCAAGCGTCATTACTAGTGGAATGGATGCCATACTGATGAGGCACCATCGGCTGACTTTGTTCTCCATAATTACACCTCATTTACATTCATACTTATAGCGTATCCAAACCAAAAGTAAATATTTGCCCTGAACCTTTTACTATATTTGTAAATTATTCGAAAGCAATTGATTGAAATTTAGAATTTTTTAACATTTCCTTTATGCACCATTTACTTACATCGGTTACCTTTTATATGTAATATACTTTGAAAGGGGATGTTCCTTTTGATTAAAAAATGGATGTTAGCATTAGGTTTAGTTTCTGTACTTACGTTGGCCGCGTGTGGCGGTGAAGGTGAAGATGGAGAAGATACAGAAGAGCAGTCAGAAATGGAAGATGGTTCAGAAGAGAGCGATTCTGACTCTGAGGAATAGGTAATTATAATAAAAATCAACAAAGAGGAATGCCCTATACGAGGTATTCCTTTTTGTTGATTTTCATTATTACTTTCTTCAACTATAGGGCCGGATTGTTTAAGACTCAGTTTCGAGATATTTTTATGAGAAGAAAGGTCCTGTGGGGGATGATTCGCTTTCCATGGGCATGTGCTGAGCCTCCTCGAGCTAACGCTATCCGGGGTCTCACCGATCACGTTCATCCCGTTCTTACTCTTTTTTTAGTCTTAATCAAATATCAGAACATAAACGATATGGAGAGCTATCCAGCTCCAGCCCTAGCGTCTAGTGAGACTTCCCTCACTTCTGTACGATAAGGCAACATCGAATCGCTCCGCTCTTCGTGTTTTCTTTATCTCCGCCAGCTCAGTCCAGTCCATACGACGCTGAGCAAGGTGCTTCCGCTTTTAACCTAGGAGTCTTCATCATCCCCCTCCGGACCTGGCCAAATCAGATGCTCGAAATCACATCAAACATACCTGCTTGATGTGGAATTAAGACGTATGGTTTTACACCTGTTTTCAGGATGTAACGATGCACGATAGCCTGTTATAAAAGCATTTAATGCAGATTAAGGAGAAGAACTTTCCTCTTCTGGAAAGGTCCGTTCACTAGATATCGTTGGGGTGGCGGAGGAAACGACGAGACTCCCGCGGGAGAAGGAGCTAGGTGAGACCCCACAAGGAGTGTTAACGACTGAGGAGGCTTGCCAGTTCCCCCGTAGGAAAGTGTTCAAATGTGGAATCACCCCGAAAGACACGACCAGCATAAGCCGACCATCAAAAGGATTGTGGTTTTTCAATACGTTGATGAGCGGCTTATGTCTCGAGTGTCTGGGTGATGGAACAAGACGAGTTGTTTCCGTAGCCGCCCTCATCTAATGTTTGCAACGGACCCGAGTTATCTCGAAACTGAGTCTTATACAAACGGGAGCTTATCTTTAATAATCATCCCGGAGATATGACAGAGGCTAACTACTTAATATTCCACCGAGTTTTTTGGTGCTCTATTTTATTAAAGTTTTGTTCCAGTTGAGAACCACAATTAGGGCAAATAACTGCCTGAGAGGGTATAGGCGTACAACAATAAGGGCACTCTTTTTTAGTCATGGCATGTAACGGGTGCTGATGAGGTTTTTTCCAGCGATTAATTTGCCTGACTACAAGAAATACAGCAAATAAGACAATCATAAAACGGACCGTTGCCGTAAGGAATAGTCCATAATTGATCGTTACAGCCCCAGCTTCTTTAGCCGCAGACAGATTTGGATAGAACCCCCCGCTCAAATTAAGAAACATTTCTTCAAAGTTCATTTTGGCATATAGTAGCCCTACAGGAGGAAGCAGAATATCTGTAACAAGCGAATCAATAAATCCGCTGAATGCCGCTCCCAGTACCATCCCGACCCCCATATCCACTGCACTCCCTCTGACTGTGAACTGGCGAAATTCATGGAACAGCCCCATCGTTTCTCCCCCCTTCTTTTTTTATCCTATGAGATATTCGGACAAACTATGAGCCCACAAAAAACCCCGGGCAAGCGCACGGGGGTACATTTATAAAATGGCTTTTTGGCATACATTAGGAACGGATCCCAGTAGATCATAGGTAAGGCAGACCGGCCGGTTCGTCCTTGGATCTTGAACGACTTCCGCATCGATTTGGAATACCTCTTCCAGAACTTTTGGCTTGATTACCTCTGCTGGTGTTCCTTCCTTAATTATACGCCCTTCCTTTAAAGCTACAATATAGTCAGCGAATCGAGCTGCATGGTTTAAGTCATGGATGACCATTACAATCGTACGTCCCTCTTCCCGATTCAGCTGTTCTAATAGCTTAAGGACTTCCAGCTGATGAGCTAAGTCCAAGTATGTTGTCGGCTCATCCAGAATAAGCAGTTCTGTCTCCTGTGCCAGGGCCATCGCAATCCACACTCTCTGGCGCTGACCGCCAGAGAGAGCATCAATTGGACGGTCTGCAAATTCCTCAATACCTGTAATGGATAGAGCCCACTGAATCATTTCTCGATCGTGCTCATTTAACTTTCCAAAGGCTTTTTGGTGAGGGAACCTCCCGTAAGAAACTAATTCAGATACAGTCAAACCGCTTGGTGCTTTCGGCGTTTGAGGGAGCACGCCCATTTTTTTGGCAATATTTTTAGTGGATTCTTTTTTTATCGCTTTGCCATCTAAATAGACACTTCCTGAATTTACGGTGTGAATTCTGGCTAAAGCCTTCAGTATTGTGGACTTCCCACACCCATTCGGGCCTATAATGGTCGTTATCTGATTTTCGGGAATATCCAAGTCCAGGTCTTCCACCACATTGTACTCACCATAAGCGATACCGACTTTTTCTGTCATCAGCTTTGCCATGCAAAAATCCTCCCTCAAATCTATAAACAAACTTTCAATATCTATAGTAAATGCTAATAGTGAAAATCATTATCACTTATGATTATAAAGATTTTATTAAAAACAAGCAAGTTAACTAAAAGTAGTTCTAATGGACTATTTCTCTTTTGTAAGCTTGGATTATAATAAGATCATTCTTTTACTAAAGGAGATAACCATGAAAACCCGTATGATTCACATGAGTCCGCCTCAAACGCTGATCAGCGTATTTATGCTCTTTATATCCGCTGGCACATTAATGCTTAAACTACCGTCCGCTACAACCAATGGAATAACTTTCATTGATGCTCTATTTACAGCAACCTCAGCCATGACGGTTACCGGGTTAGTCGTAATAGATACAGGTACAGCATTCACCTTGTTCGGTCAGGTTATCATTTTAGTTCTGATCCAGGTTGGCGGTTTAGGAATTATGACCTTTGCGGTACTGATTTACATAGTGCTTGGTAAAAGAATTGGAATTAAAGAGCGGCTGTTAATTCAGCAGGCTTTAAATCAAACTTCTTTAGGCGGTGTTATACGCCTGGTTCGTAAATTATTTATCTTTTCAATAACAATTGAGACCTTTGCCGTAGTTTTTCTATCGTTACGATGGGTTCCGGAAATGGGGATGGCTAAAGGTATCTATGCAAGTATTTTTCATTCCATTTCAGCTTTCAACAATGCCGGTTTTTCGATCTGGTCCGACAGCCTCTCTGCTTATGCAGTGGACCCGCTCGTTAATATTGTCATTACCTTGCTTTTTATTATAGGAGGAATCGGTTTTACGGTTGTTTTTGACTTATGGAAAAGTAAAGAATTTTACCACCTCTCCCTTCACACTAAAATCATGCTGGTCGGGACCTTATGCATAAATGTGGTTAGCTTGTTTATGATTTTCATTTTAGAATTCAATAATCCAGCCACCATCGCAGACTTCTCTACACTCGGTAAATTGCAGGCAGCTTATTTTCAGGCAGTAACACCAAGAACAGCAGGATTTAATTCCATTGATATTAGTCAGATGGAAGAATCTTCTCTCTTTTACATGCTGATGCTTATGTTCATTGGTGGGGGTAGCACTTCAACCGCTGGCGGCATTAAACTATCAACTGCCCTCATCATAGTCCTTGCTTCCATTACTTTTTTCAGGCAAAAAGAACATGTGAACCTGTACCGCAGAAGTTTCCACTTCCATCTGATCATGCGCGCTCTCGCTCTTACGGTTGGCAGTGTAGGTGTAGTATTTTTGGGGACTTTTGTTCTGAACCTCTCCGAAGATGCCCCTTTTTTAATGATACTGTTCGAAACGATATCTGCCTTTGGAACGGTTGGTTTGTCTATGGGACTGACAGGCCACCTAACTCTAATCGGAAAATTGACGCTGATTTTCATCATGCTGGTTGGAAAGTTAGGACCACTGACCTTTGCCTTTGCTTTCGCCCGTTACAAGCCAGATCCGGTTAAATATCCGAACGAAGACGTATTAACCGGTTAGCATACATCCCTCCCCTTCTTCTATTTCAAGAGAGGGAGGGTTCTCTGTTTAGCTAGAAAGAATTAGAATAGCTGGATGCTATTTCTTTAAGACACTCGACTAGACCCTCTATATCTGCACTTGTCTGCTCATGGCTAAAAGACACACGAATGAAAGATTTTGCTTCCTCTCCACTGATTCCTACTGCCTCAAGTATAGAAGGAGATCCTTCACTCCTAACTTGACAGGCACTTCCAGTAGAAAAAGCGTAACCGCGGCGATTGGCTTCGAGCATTACCCACTGCCCTTCAAGGCCATGCATACATATGCCAATAATCGGGACCGAATTCACGGACTCGCATACTACTGTGACGTGGTTTCTTATATCCTTCAAAGCAGTCAAGAACTCACGCTTTAAAGCTTTAACTTTAGACTGGCGGTCTTGAAGCTCTCGAATGGATTTTGAAGCAGCCGTTATAAAGCCTGCGATCCCAGGAGTGTTTACGGTGCCAGCTCGAACGCCAGCTTCATGAGTTCCATTTGGCAGCAGGGGCTGAAAAGAAACAGACGGGCTGATGTACAAGGCTCCCACTCCTTTAGGTCCATATACTTTATGACTTGAGAGTGAGAAACTGTCCAGGTAAGGCGTCATTGATTTTAAATCCACCTTACCAAATGATTGAACACAGTCGCTATGTAACAATGCGCCCCACTTATCGCAAATCTCTCGAATTCTTTTTATAGGCTGGATTGATCCAAGTTCACTATTTACGTGCTGAATACTTACAAGCACAGTATCTTCGCGCATTAAATTTTCTAATTCGCTTACGTCAATGGTTCCTTCCTTCGTTAATGGAACCCAGTTGACTTCATATCCATCTGCTTCCAATTTTTTTGCTGCATTTTTTACAGAAGAATGTTCGGCAGCTGAAGTAATCAGATGATTTCCTTTACCTGCTTTCATTAGACCTTCTATGGCAAGCAGGTTACTTTCTGTACCTCCACTTGTAAAATAAATCCCTTCTTTATTAACCTCGAGAAGATCCGCAAGTGTCTGGCGACAATGAGATAGCAGCACTTCAGCTTTTGTTCCCGGGTCGTGCAGACTGCTGGTGTTTCCATAGAATTCGCGGGCAGCCTTGATATAAGCTTCCAGGGCTTCCTCATCGATTGGGCAAGTGGATGCATAGTCAAAATAGTTAGACATTCCTTTTATCCTCCCTTTTTCAAGTAAACCACTTGTCATAAGTTTAATTCTGTGTAAATATAAGTGTCAATACACCTGTAAATAAACAGGAGGCTGAATATGAAAAAAGCAGACGTGATTATTGTAGGAAGCGGAATTGCCTCCTTACAGTTAGCCAGACACTTAACTAAGGATTTAAATGTGATTGTTATCACAAAGTCTTTCTTGAAACATAGCAATTCAACTTGTGCTCAAGGAGGAATCGCAGCAGCAATCGGGCCTCTCGATAACCCTTATCTTCATTACTTAGATACACTTGAAGCCGGATGCCACTTAAATCATCCACAGTCTGTGATGCAATTAGCAGAAGAAGCTCCCGCCCTTGTTGCGGAACTCATTAAGGATGGATGTCAGTTTGATACCGATGAAACTGGTTCTCTACTCCTCGGTAAAGAGGGTTCTCACAGCCACCGCAGAATCGTTCACGGAGGTGGAGACCAAACCGGAAAGCGGATTGTAGAAGGACTTATTCAACACTTATCTTCTAATATCTCTATCTATGAAAATGAGTTTGTTTTCGAGCTGCTTCTTGATGACCAGGGCCGCTGTTATGGTGTTAAAAGTAAAAATAAAGAAAACTTTGTACATACATTCACAGCTCCTTATGTCGTTCTTTCAACTGGCGGCTGTGGCCAGCTCTATTCCTTCACCTCTAACGCGGATACGATTACGGGAGATGGCTTGGCTTTAGCGTATATGGCCGGGGCAGAGCTTGCAGACATGGAATTCATTCAATTCCATCCCACCCTTTTATACTCAAACGGAAAAACAAAAGGGCTTGTTTCAGAGGCAGTTAGAGGAGAAGGGGCCATATTAATTAATGATATGGGTGAAAGAATCATGGAAAATGTTCACCCTTTGAAAGACTTAGCCCCAAGACACATTGTGGCGCAGCACATCTATGAGTGGCTACGGAAAGGACAGCGCATTTATTTAGATATAAGCTCCATTGCAGGTTTTTCTGTTAAATTCCCTACTGTCACCGCTCTTTGTAAAAAGCATGGTATTGATTTAAGTAGAGGACGAATACCTGTAGCACCGGGCGCTCACTTTGCTATGGGTGGTATACAGACCGATTCCATTGGTCGAACCAATGTCGAAGGACTATATGCTCTTGGAGAAACGGCTTGTACTGGGGTGCATGGTGCAAATCGACTTGCCAGTAATTCGTTGCTGGAAGGACTCATGTTTGGAAAACGACTTGCCCAGCACATTAACTGCACTCCTGTGAAGCATATGCCTATTCATTCAACCAAGAAAAAGACTACACCCATCTTCCCCGCTTTGCCCGAAAAAGAATTAATCCAGCAATCCATGATGGACCAGGTAGGGATTGTGCGCTCGGCTCAGGGGCTTACCGAGCAAATAAAGTGGCTGGAATCATTCCAATTAGAAAAGTTTTATGAATCAAGGCTTGATTTGCTCACTATCGAGCAAATCACCCGTTTCTTTATGATGCAGACGGCTTGGCTGATTACAGACTCAGCTATAGAAAGGGAGGAAAGCCGGGGAGGTCATTACCGCAGTGATTTTCCTGAAGAAAGGACCTACTGGCAGACAAAAAAGGTTCTTAAGCAAAGATCATTAGAAAGAAGGTCATTCAATGAACAGATTAAAAGTTAGGCGCCTCCTGGAAGATTTTTTTATTGAAGATATAGGAGATCAAGATGTAACCAGTGACTTCCTCTTCCCTGAAGATGCAGAAGGTGAACTGCATTTTGTAAGCAAACAGTCCGGAATTTTTTGTGGTTCAGAAATTATTCGAGAGGGTTACCAGCTTCTTGATCCGTCGATTATGATTGAACTTTATACTCAGGACGGGACTGAAGTCGGTTCAGGTGAGTGCATCGCTGCTATTCAAGGACCGATCGTAAATTTACTGAAAGGTGAACGGGTGATCCTTAATTTAATTCAACGAATGAGCGGAATCGCTACAAATACTAAACGAGCAGTTGAAACTCTCAATAATCAAGAAACGAAAATTTGTGACACAAGAAAGACCACCCCTGGGCTAAGAATGTTTGAAAAATACGCTGTCCGGATGGGAGGGGGAGTAAATCATAGATATGGTTTGTACGACGCCGTCATGTTGAAAGATAATCATATAGCTTTTGCCGGTTCCATTTTAAAAGCCGTCGAAATAGTAAGAGCCAAGCTGGGGCACATGGTAAAAATTGAAGTGGAAACAGAAACGGAAGCTCAGGTTAAGGAAGCTGTCCAGGCTAGAGCTGACTGCATTATGTTCGATAACCGGTCTCCAGAAGAAATCAGCACTTTGGTCAAGTTCGTCCCTTCTCACATTACAACGGAAGCTTCAGGAGGAATTCACTTGAATAATTTAGCCGCATACCGTGAGTCGGGAGTTGATTATATTTCCCTTGGAGCGCTTACCCATTCAGCTACTTCTCTTGATATTAGTGCAAATGTTTCGATTAAACAAAGGAGGCCCAACTATGAATCTATTTGAAACGATGGAAAATTCCAGCCCCACTTTACCCGAGCGTTACAAAAATAGGAGTAAAGAGGAATTAGAAACTATCATTCGGCGTGTAAAAAAGACAATGGGCGCGCAACTTTTTCTCCCTGGTCACCACTATCAGAAAGATGAAGTCATCCAGTTTGCCGATGTACGCGGAGATTCTCTTAAACTAGCTCAGCTTTCGGCAAGTCAGCACGAAGCAGAAGCGATCGTTTTTTGCGGAGTACATTTTATGGCAGAAACCGCCGATATTTTGACTCGGGAGGACCAGCATGTGTACCTCCCTGATATGAGAGCTGGCTGTTCGATGGCCGATATGGCGAACCTCACGCAAACTGAAAAAGCATGGAAGAAGCTAATGGGCATCTTTAACAACACCATACTCCCACTTACCTATGTTAATTCAACTGCTGCCATTAAAGCATTTGTAGGAAAGCATGGCGGAGCCACAGTCACTTCCTCCAATGCAGCGGGGATGATCGAATGGGCTTTATCCCAAAAAGAGCGTATTATGTTTTTGCCGGATCAGCATCTGGGGCGGAATACGGCCTACGACCTCGGCATCCCTCTCGAACAAATGGCGGTATGGGATCCTATACAAGAAGAGTTGCTTCACGAAGTACCTGTCGAAGAAGTGAAAGTGATTTTATGGAAAGGGCACTGTTCGGTTCACGAAAACTTTACTGTGCCAAACGTCGAACAGGTACGAAAAGATTATCCTAATATGAACATCATTGTTCACCCTGAATGCAGCCGTGAAGTGGTAGCTCTATCGGATTATGCTGGATCAACGAATTATATTATTAATCAAATCGAAAATGCTCCTCCTGGCAGTGCATGGGCGATCGGCACGGAAATGAATTTAGTGAACCGAATTATCCACGAACACCCGGAACAGCATATCATTTCCTTAAATCCACGGATGTGTCCTTGTCTTACCATGAATCGAATTGATCTCCCTCACCTCGCATGGTCATTGGAAACCTTAGCCGAAGGGAAACCTCAAAACTTAATAAAAGTAGATCCTGAGATTGCGGCCGATGCTAAAAAAGCACTGGAACGTATGCTGGCAAGGGCCTGATGTTAAAAAGAAATTTACAAGTACAATGAATAAGATGAACTGTTTCTCGATAACTAAAAAAGGCGCTTCTCTGGTGAGAGGCGCCTTTTTTATGTATGAAAGAATTAATTTTTAGTATAAAGCAAAATAGCAATAATCATGAGAGCCATTCCAGCTATTCTTTGACCATCCAGCGGGATCTGTTTCATACCAAGCCAGCCGAAATGGTCGATAAGTGAGCTTGCAATAAGCTGAGCAGATATTAGCGTAAAAATAGCAGCCCCTACTCCAATTCTAGGTACAGCTAAAACCATGGTCGAAACGAAGAAAGCTCCCAGCACGCCTCCAAGAAGCTGCCATTTTGGCACCTGAAACACGTTAACTATATTCCCTTTACCGAAAAAGAGCATGACTAAAAATAAGACGACTGTTCCTACTAAAAAGGATGTAAATGCTCCTTCAAACACACCAATCTTCTGCCCGAGTCCCCCATTTACTGATGACTGGACGGCAACTCCAATTCCACCTATGAAAACCAGTACCATTAATAACCACTGCATAGCTTGCTTCTCACTCCATTCTCTATCAGAATATAAGCTCAATTATTTCAAACTCTATCCAGGAGCTCAACTTATTGAATTCATCTATAAATATTCTGATTATCTGAGTCTTGGTTTCTTAATAAAAGCTCCCGTTTGCGTAAGACTCAGTTTCGAGACATTGGAGGACCTGGCCGAATCTGAGACTCGAATCCACCTAACATCCTGTTTGTTGGATGATAAAAAAGCATGGGGGGGACGTGGTAATTTTCATACTAGAACGATGTGAAAAAGCTTGTTATAGAAGCATTTTAGTAACTATTTAGAAGAAGAGCAATCTCTCTTGAAAAGGGTCCGTTATTCCCACGTGGCTCGGTTGGCGAAGGAAACGATGAGACTCCCGCGGGAGAAGGAGCTAGGCGAGACCCCACAGGGAGTGAAACGAGCGAGGAGGCTTATGGTAAAAGGAGGATCGACTAAGATCGCCACGTCCTGTGGCAACATCGATCGCCCCTACGTCGTGTAGGGCCGCAGGAAAGTGTTCAAATGTGGAATCACCCTGAAAGACACGACCAGCATAAGCCGACCATCAAAAGGATGGCGGTTTTTCAATCCGTTGATGAGCGGCTTATGTCTCGAGTGTCTGGGTGATGGAACAAGACGAGTTGTTTCCGCAGCCACCCTTATTAAATTTTGGGAAACGGACCCAGATTATCTCGAAACTGAGTCTTACAGTAACCGGCCCATTAGTTCAATATCATCTTTGATTAAAATCCTTCACACCATTACCCATAAAAATTGTTTTTGTGCGGAGTAAAATCAGTACTCCCGGCGGACTCTATCGAAGAAGTGGGTGGTATGATGTTTCAGAATTCATAGAGAAGTGATATTTATTTTCAGGTTATCTTTCATTTTATAAGTAGAGAGTGTTTTTAATAAGTCTCCCACCTTTTGATCAATAGTAGTTGAAACCCTTCTCTTATGTAATCGTACCTTTTATTAAGGATTTAAATAGAAGGGAGGCAAATGCTTCATATGGTTATTGTTTATATGCTCTTGTTCTTTCTAGTTTTTGCTCTTATTTTTGTTATCGGTAATTTAGTAACGGTTAATTATAAAATTACCGATAATGAGCTTAAGCTTAGCCGAGTGTTCGGCTGGGATACGACTCGTCTCCCCATTCAAGAAATTGATATGATTTACGAGGTTAATTTGAGCCAAATTCCTAAAGGAGCTATTCAAATCGGTACGCCAGATAGAAGTTATAATGGATTGGTATTTAAAATGAAGACCGGCAGAAAATACTTGGTTCACATTAGAAACTGCGGCAAATTGCTTGGTAAATTGAAGACTGAAAATCCAACCATTGAAATGGATATTTCCAGAGAGTTTTGGTACTAGCTGCTATTCTTTTTGCTTTAATTTTGATCCTAGCAAGAAAGCCTGAGCAATATGCTCAGGCTTTCTAGTTTATGAACCTACATATGTTTTTTTCTGTTCGAACTCATATACGGCTTCTTCAAATACGGCCAAGCCTTGATCAATCTGCTCTCTGGTAACGATTAGCGGAGGAATCATGCGGATAACCTCCTGGTGCTTCCCGCATAAGTAGAACAGGACACCTTTTTCAAGGGAAGTGTCTAATATATTCATCATTCCAGCTCCATCCGGATCCCCTGTTTCAGGGTGGATAATTTCTATTCCAATCATGAGTCCTACCCCCCTTACCTCGCCGATGACTTCATGCCTTTCTCTTATTTCTTTTAACCGTCGTAAGGCGTATGCTCCGAGTTCTCTTGAATTATCGATTAGATGTTCCTCTTCCATTACATCCAGGGTAGCAAGCGCTGCTGAACAGGCGATAGGGTTTCCACCGAACGTGGTACCGTGGGTCCCCATTGGCCATTTACTCATCAATTCTTTAGAAGCAACCGTAGCACTTAGAGGCATGCCTGAAGCGATGCCTTTAGCAATCGCCATGATGTCAGGAGTAACTTCAAATGTTTGAGCAGCAAACCACTCCCCAGTTCGTCCGAACCCTGTCTGGACCTCGTCAAAAATTAAAAGAATACCATGTCGGTCGCAAATTTCGCGAACCTTTTGAAGCCAGGCTTTAGGAGGAATAATATAACCCCCCTCTCCAAGGACTGGCTCCACAATCATGCAGGCGACTTCTTCGGGTGTTACCTGATGATCAAATAAAAGCTCTGCCTCTTTTTCGAGTTTTTCCGCGCAGTATTCCCCTACATACTGCCCCTCTGGACACCCTGAGCTGTCAGCGTAAGGCAGCTGATAAGTCAGTCCATTAGGCTGCAAAAATTTCCGATATTTACTTTTCGAGGTGCTGACTCCAAGCGCCCCCAGCGACCTGCCGTGAAAACAGCCGGTAAAGGAAATCGTATAAGGGCGTTGAGTCGCATATTTTGCTAATTTTAAAGCTCCCTCTATGGCCTCAGTACCGCTGTTTGCAAAAAAGAAACAATCCAGATTTCCGGGTAATTTCTCTTTTAAACGATCAGCAACTCTGAGAATAGAATCATACATAATTACTCCGGAAGGACCATGCATTAAGTTATCTGCACTATCCTTAATAGCCTGAACGACTTTCGGATGACGGTGACCAGTATTAGCTACAGCAATACCCGAAGTGAAATCCAAATATTTTTTACCATCTGTTCCGTAATAGTAACACCCCTCCTCCTTTTCAACCGGAAGATTCGGATGGTCTTTTGCCATACTCGGGGCTAGTAAATCAGACATGCTTCCATATAGACTATCAAATGATGAATTCATCTACTTTCCTCCTAAAAAATAAAGTGGGCAATCAATACGATAATTGGGAGTGTAATAACTGTGCGCTGCAGGAAAATAACAGCAAGTTCCCCCACTGAAATTGGTATTTTAGATTTAACCAGCAGTATTCCAATCTCAGACATGTAAATAAGCTGAGTTAAGGAGATGGCGGCTATGACGAATCGAGTTAATTCACTTTCTATACCCGCTCCAATAACCGCAGGTAGGAACATATCGGCAAATCCAACGAGCATGGCCGGAGCTGCCTGAGCAGCTTCAGGTATTTGCATCCATTGAAGTACAGGTACAATCGGTAAAGACAGGTACGTGAAAAATGGTGTGAATTCAGCTATAATTAAAGCAATTGTTCCAAGCGCCATCACTAATGGAATCAGTGCGAAATATATATCGAGGACCGTTTGAACTCCTTGCTTGGCTACGTGTTTAACACCCTTAACTTCTGAAGCTTTACTAAGAGCTTTATTTAACCCCCATTGAAAATTGGACATTCCTTCAGGTGTATCTTCTGAGATTCTCCTCCCAGTTCCTTCATAATAAGTATCCGCTTTTCTTGATAATGGAGGGATCCTTGGACAGATGAAGGCAGCAACCAGCCCAGCTATCACTACCGTTAAATAGAAAGGTACAAAGAACTCTTCTAAACCTATGAAGCTGATCACCACTAAACTAAAAGCAATCGAGTTAATCGAAAAGTTCGTAGCAATAGTGGCAGCTTCCCGCTTTGTATAATATCCTTCTTCATATTGCTTGGTGGTAATTAAGACACCTACTGTTCCCGCTCCCATCCAGGAGGCTAAAGCATCAATAGAAGAACGGCCCGGCAACTTAAATACTGGCCTCATGACTTTACGAAGCATTGTCCCTATAAAATCCATTAAGCCAAATTCCATTAATAATGGCATTAAAATTCCCGCAAACAAAAACCAGGCAGCGAGAACAGGAACGAGAGAATAAAGCATAGTGCCACCGGTAACATCAGAAATGATAAACTCCGGCCCCACGGCAAAAAGAGTCATAAGAGCAAATACAGCTCCAATTATTCTCGTGCTCATCCAAAACGTGTTCACATAAAATAGTTGTTTTATGAACGGTTTATCGATGATAAATTTGGGCTTCACCGTTTTCGCTACCACTGGAAGGATAGCCGAAATCACAAGAATTCCTGTCATTAAACTCGGAAGAACCGGTTCCAGGTTTGCCTGTACAGCTTCTGCCATAACTCCGACACCAATCGTAATTTTCCCGCCATAAGGAATAGGGAATAAAAACAATAGAACACCTAATAGAGAGGGAACTATAAACCAAAAGTAATTCCGTCGGGACTGCTGCTTCCTGTTTCCCAGTTTCTCGTTCCATTCCTCCTGTTGAAAATCTTCTTTTTGCTTAACCTCCATCGCTTCCACTCCTTAAAATTATTTAATCAGGTTACATTGAAAACAACCTATCGTCTAAAACAAATCTCTCAACCGCTCTACACCTTTGTACTAGCTGGACGAGCTGATTCCTGGAACACTCCTCCACACAACACATTGAATAAGCGCCTTCCACAATCCCCTTTAGTCAAAGATCACTTTTAAGAGAAGACAGCAAAGACCTATCACAAAAACAAATAAAAAGGCAAAAGACTATAGTCTCTTACCTTTGTAACATGCAAGTATCGTGCCAATTTATTATTTAATTCTGTATTTTTTGAGTTTTCTAACTACTGTAGGCTGGCTGATGCCCAGTGCTTCTGCTATTTTAGTCGTAGTTTGAAATTTTTGTTTCGCTTGTTCCAGTCTTTCTTTTTCTACTTTTTCCATTGTCATAGCCAAGGGTTCCTCAAAATTATTCATTTCTGAATAGGAAGAAATAATCTGCTGATAGGATTCAGGGAGATCGGAAGGAAGAATAATAGTGTCCGACGAAGTAACGACTAATCTTTCCACCAGATTCATAAGCTCTCTTACATTCCCTTTCCATTCCAATTTGTTTAATTCATGCAGTACATCTCGATCTAACACTTTTTTTCTTTTGTAACGGGTCGTAAAATGCTCAAGAAAGGATTGGAGAAGCGGGGTAATATCTTCTTTTCTTTCCCTTAAAGGAGGAATCGTTAAAGGAACTACATTCAGCCGGAAATAAAGGTCTTCTCTAAACAGCTTTTGCTCTACAGATTCTTTTAAATACTTATTTGTTGCACTAATCAGGCGGAAATCGGAATGAATTTCTTTACGGCCGCCTACTTTATAAAACTCTTTTTTCTGAATTAATTTTAGTACCTTTACTTGATTGGCCAGGGATAACTCTCCTACCTCGTCCAGAAACAAGGTTCCGCCAGAAGCCAGTTCAGCAAATCCCTTCCTTCCTCCTTTAGTAGCCCCCGTAAAGGAGCCGCCTTCATAACCGAACAGTTCGGCTTCAAATAATGAATCCGGGATCGCTCCGCAGTTTACTTCAATAAAGGGGCCGCTTGAACGCTCGCTTTTTTCATGCATCATTTTTGCCAGCTCTGTCTTGCCTACCCCAGACTCACCTAAGAGAAGAACATTTACGTCTACACCCGCCACCTGACTGGCTGTAGCGAGGACTTTGCGCATTTGTTCACTTTTAGCAATAAACTCTCCCTCATTCTGCTGCTTTAACCGAGTAAGCTCATCTCTCACACGCTCCATCTCAACCGTCATCTCTTCCATTCCGGCCTTGATTTCCATTAATTCCGTTACATCATGAGAGTAGCTGACTACACGTACAAGCTCACCGTCATTGTTAAAAACGGGCAAAGCCGTAACCAGCAATTTCTTACCACCCTTAAGGGTTTGAACAAAAGTCGCTCTCTCTTGCGACTTCACCACTTTTGGCGTAGCCAGAGGAGTAAAGAGTCCTTCTTTTTCCAGATCATAGACGGATCTGCCCATAAGCTCATCTGCATTAATATCATATACTGCCCCAGTGCCTTCGCTGACTTTCACAATGGTCCCGTCAGTTTTTGTGACGAGAATATCTTCCTGCAGCGAATGAAAGATCGTTTTATATTCATCCCACTCTGTCATATCACCACATCACCCTTATTATTCAAATTTGAATATAAATTCAATAGAATTGTACTCACTCCTAGGAAATTGCTTGCAATCGTTATTCACAAGTGAATAATAGTTACTCTAAGGTTAACATAACTGCCCAGAATGATCGAATAGTTTGTAAATTCATCACCCTTTCACTTATATAAGATGGTAAACTCGTTTTTGTCCTATTAAAAAAGACCTGGCACGAGGATTCCTCTGAGCCAGGTCTTTTATTTATACATATTTATTTTTGAAGGGCGACTCTTACTTGGCTTTCGCCAACCGTAAAGTCTTTCATGTTATCTGTTTCTCCTACTGTAAGGTTCTTCACGAGTACATTTTCACGAATCAAGGCTTCATTTTGCTTGATGGCTTTCTTCACATCTTCATCGCCATCAAGAGCAATATTGACGCGAAGATCAATTGGAAGATCCTGCTGTTTCCGATCATCCTGAATGACACGGATCACTTCGCGCGCCAGACCTTCAAGGCGAAGCTCTTCAGTGATCGTTGTATCAAGAATCACGTGGAAGTCCTGGTTTGATCCCATAGACAAGCCGGAATCAGCTACGCGTTCTACGTTTAGTAGGTCCATCGGTACTTCAACTTCTCCGTCTCCTGTTGGTACCACGACTTTCCCTTCGTTTACAACCTTAGCTGCTTCTTCATCCGAAAGCTTTTCAAGGTAGCCTTTCACCACTCCTACATTCTTACCGAGGACAGGACCTGCCGCACGGAAATTCAGTTTCACTTCATAACGGACAAGATCATCAGAAGACTGCTTAACGACCACTTCTTTGACGTTAATTTCATCACGGATGATGGAATTGTATCGCTCCAGTGCTTTTCCTTGTTCAGGGTTAACTGGAATGACAACTAGTTCAGAAAGCGGCTGCTTCGTCTTAATCGCTTCGGTATTGCGTACGCCGCGAGCCAGTTCAACTACTTGAAGGACGGCATCCATATCCTGTTCAAGCTGATGGTCTGCCTGATTGTCATCCACTTTAGGGAAATAAGCGAGATGAACACTTTTGCCTGTTAGATTGTGATGAATATCATCCGCTACAAATGGAATGAACGGTGCGAGAAGCTTGCTCAAGTTAACCAGAACTTCATGCAAGGTATGGTAAGCCGCTTTCTTGGATTCAGTCATTCCTTCCTGCCAGAAACGATCACGGGAACGGCGGATATACCAGTTACTCAATTCATCTACATATTTTTCCAGCGCTTTAGCACCTTTTGTAAAGTCATAATTATCCAGAGCCTCGGTAACCGTAGCTGTAACACTATTCAATCGGGCGAGTACCCAGCGGTCCAGAAGTGTTTTCTCTCCCGCTTCCTTCGCATCGAACTCGTAACCATCAATATTTGCATACAGCGTATAGAATCCGTGCGTATTTACAAGTGTATCAATCACTTTGGATTTAGCTTCCACAACAACGCGTTCTGAAAAGCGCTTGTTGTTCCATGGAGCACTATCAGCAAGGAGAGCCCAACGGAAAGCATCCGCTCCAAATTTATTCACGAGATCCATTGGGTCAAGGGCATTCCCTTTACTCTTCGACATCTTACGACCTTCTTCATCCAGGATGTGGCCGGTAGAAAGCACACGTTTGTAAGGGGCTTTCCCTGTAAACAAGGTCGAAACAGCAAGCAGGCTGTAGAACCATCCGCGGGTCTGGTCAATTCCTTCGCAGATGACATCTGCCGGGAATTGCTTCTCAAACTGCTCTTTATTTTCAAATGGATAGTGCTGCTGAGCGAATGGCATGGAGCCACTGTCAAACCAAACGTCGATAACTTCAGGGACACGGTTCATCGTTCCTTCACACTGATCACATTGCAACTGTACACGATCGACATATGGCTTATGAAGCTCTACATCTCCGATATCACCGATCGCTTTTTCCTGCAGATCCGCCTGACTGTGCGGTGCATACTGGTGATTGCAGGAGTCGCAGATCCAGATAGGTAACGGTGTACCCCAGAAACGGTTACGTCCAATATTCCAATCGACCATATTTTCAAGGAAATTACCAAAACGGCCATCTTTAATATGGTCTGGATACCACTCCACTTGCTGGTTATTTTTCAGGAATTGATCTTTCAGTTCTGTCGTTTTTATAAACCAGCTTTCGATTGCGTAGTAAAGCAACGGAGAGTCACAGCGCCAGCAGTGCGGGTAACTGTGCTCATACTTTTCTTTATGGAAAAGAAGACCTTCGTTTGCCAGGTACTTCACAATGTCAACGTCACAGTCTTTTACGAATCGTCCTGCAAACGGAGGAATATCTTCCGTATAACGTCCCTGACTGTCCACCACGTTAAAGAAAGACAGATTGTGTTCGTTTACTAAAGCGTAGTCATCTTCACCATAAGCAGGAGCAATGTGTACGACACCTGTACCGCTTTCTGCGTTAACGAAATCTGCTTCTACCACAAAGTGGCCACGCTCTGGTTGAACAAATGGGAATGGCGCGTCATATTCTACTCCGGTAAATTCACTGCCTTTATGAGTAGATAGAACTTCGTAGTCTTCTCCCATATTTTTCTCAGCCAGTGCTTCAGCAACGATATAAACTTCGCCATTCTGCTTCGCTTTCACATAAGTAAGTGCAGGATGTACAGCAAGCGTTACGTTAGCCGGAAGGGTCCAAGGAGTTGTCGTCCATCCCAGGAAGAACTCATTTTCGGATCCTTTCACTTTGAACTTAGCTGTTGCTGACAGATCTTTAACATCTTCATACCCTTGAGCAACTTCGTGCGAACTAAGTGTGGTCTGGCAGCTTGGGCAGTAAGGGGTAACGCGGTGCCCTTTGCTTAATAAGTCACGTTTATGAAGGTCACTCAGGATATACCAGACACTTTCAATATATCGGTTCTGAAGCGTTACGTACGGATCATCCATATCCAGCCAGTAGCCGATGGACTCCGTAAACTCTCTCCACTGCTTCTCGTAGTTAAAGACACTTTTTTTACATTCTTCAATAAATTTCTCTACACCGTACTCTTCGATTTGCTGTTTTCCGGAAATACCAAGTTGCTTCTCTACTTCAAGTTCAACAGGGAGACCATGAGTATCCCAGCCGCCTTTCCGAAGTACCTGATAACCTCCCATGGTTTTATAGCGAGCTACGAAGTCCTTAATAACACGGCCCAGTACGTGACCGGCGTGCGGAAGTCCATTAGCTGTTGGAGGCCCTTCATAGAATACAAACGTTTCTGCACCCTCTCGTTCATCCATTGAACGATTGAATACATTTTCAGCGTTCCAATAGTCCTTGACGCGATTCTCGCGGTCTACTGCTGCTTCTTTCGTATTAACACTGCGCATTCGTTCCACCTCTTACCCTTTTTATTTTTATCTCGATAAACTCATCAACCATAGACTCAAGGGGAAATCCCTTTTAAAATATAAAAAATCCGCCCCTGCTCATAAAAACAGGGACGGATGTAGATCCGCGGTACCACCCATATTCCGCGCAGCAATTGCACGGCTCTCGGTTCATTAAACGGATAACGGCCGTCTGCCGGTTCCACCTACTCTACCCTCATTTCAGCGAAACTTCTCAGAGATGATCTTCAGCTCTAACCTGTCATCGCCTTGCAGCAAACAGCGACTCTCTGTGGACAGCCTTTACAGCCTACTCTTCTCGTCAACGAAAAAATACGTAGTTTCTCCATATCGTACATGGAAATCCTAGAATTGTCAAAGGATCTTCACCCACCATCCTGCCCATTTTTCGGAGGGTTTATACGAGTCAACGTGGCGGTCGTGTTCTTTGATGCATTTTGCTTATCAGGTTGGATTAAAATCCAGTATTATCGCTTTTACCACCTGGGGAGTACACTAATAACAAACCAGAAAGAAGGTGGCGGGATGTCTGAAGAAATGAAAAAAAGGGTGCAATCTACCTTTTCTAAAAACAAAGAAGCTTATGTAAGTAGTGCTACCCATAATAATCAGCAGGACTTAAACTTAATTACGGAATGGTTGAATCCTGAACCAAATTGGAAAGGGATTGATCTGGCGACTGGCGGCGGGCATGTAGCCAGGGAAATGAGCCGGTGGATGGATCATGTTGTGGCAAGCGACCTCACCAAAGATATGCTGCAAAACACAGCCCGGCACTTGAGCGATATAAAAAACCTTTCTTATATTGTTGCGGATGTATCCAACCTCCCGTTTCTTGATGAAAGCTTTGATGTAGTCTGCTGCCGAATTGCTCCTCATCACTTTCCAGACCCAGAGAAATTTATAAAAGAAGCTTATCGGGTACTGAAACCCCGTGGATTATTTATGATGATCGACAATATCGCCCCTGAGGATGATGACCTTGACCTTTTCTACAACACGTTCGAGGAAATGCGTGACCCCAGTCACCACCGTGCCTGGAAAGTCTCAGAATGGAAAACAATGATTAAGCCTACAGGATTTCAGCTAAAAAGAGAAATGAAGCGCAAAAAAACACTGCCTTTCCGGGATTGGCTTGAGCGTACCCTTCATGATAAAAACAGTCAGCAGCTTGTGGAAGAGTATTTCCTTCAAGCGGGGCCTCAAGCCTCTTCCTATTTTTCCTTTGTCCTTAAAGAAGGTAGCATGGAAGCTTTTTCAATTGATGAATGGATGGTTCTCTGTCAAAAGTATGACACTCACTAACTTAGTGGGTGTCTTTTTTGTATTCTGCCGATCGAAATTCCATCTTTTTGTATATAAAAAGAGATTAAGGAAATAAATGATGGATAGTTATTGGAGGTGGAATATTTCATGGATATCGTTGTTATGGCCCGCGTATTGTTTGGGTCTTCCTTAGGGTTTCATATTATCTATGCCACAATCGGTGTGGGACTCCCTGTGATGATTATCATCGCCGAAGTTCTGCATTACATTAAAAAAGATTCCGATTATGCACTGATGGCAAGAAGGTGGACGAAAGGTTTCGCCATTATACTTGCGGTTTCAATTGCTTCCGGTACGATTGTCGGCGTTCTTATATCATTGCTTTTTCCTAATTTCATGGAAATTGTCGGACAAGTCATTGCCCTCCCTTTTCAGATGGAAATATTCGCATTCTTAATCGAAGCTGTTTTCATGTCGATCTACTTATATGCAGCTGATCGGCTGCCGCCTGTTTTAAGATTTATCAGCATTATATCGGTTGCTCTTGGGGCCACCGCTTCGGCAATTCTAATTACAGATGTCCACGCGTGGATGAATACACCCGCCGGTTTTAACATAACACCGGACGGAACTATTACGGATGTCGATACATGGGCTGCTTTCTTTAACCCGAGCTTTGGGGTGACAGCCATCCATGTTACTTTATCTGCTTATATGACAGTTGCTTTTATCATTGCTTCCATAGCTGCTATCCGTTTAATGAGAAGAGGCCTCTCAAGCAAAGAACGCAATTATCATAAAAAAGCTCTGACTATTGCCTTGTACTTCGGGGCCATCATGTCCCTGGGTACTGCGATAAATGGACACGAAACGGCTCAAATGCTTCATGAATATAACCCGCGTAAACTCGCTGCCGCTGAAGGTTTATTCGAAACCACCCGCTATGCGCCTTTATCCATTGGAGGCTATACATCACTGGAAGACCAGCGGGTCAAATATGCCGTAGAGATTCCATACGCTCTCAGTTTTCTGGCTGGAGACCGCTTGGATACCGAAGTTCTCGGCCTGAACGAATTTCCTGAAGAACTTTGGCCCCCTCTGTATGTACATGTCCTATTTAACGTCATGGTCGGTATCGGCTCGCTTTTAATTGTCGTCGCTTTCTTCGCTATATTTTGGAAGCATGTGCTAAAAAGAGAATTTCCAGGATGGCTTCTGGCTATTCTCGCGGTCAGCGGACCACTTGCGATGATTGCGATTGAAACCGGCTGGTGCTTCAGCTGTATTGGAAGACAGCCCTGGACCATAACAGACGTACTTCGCACAGGCGAAGCCGCAACTAAATCAAGCAGCGTCGGCTTTTTACTTGGATTATTTTTAACGCTGTATATCACTCTATTATTTATCACCGGTTTCGTATTGCGATCCTATTTTAAGCGGAACCCTGTAAGCATAGACCTGGATGCAGCGCATTAAATCCACGTTTACCTATAAAGGAGCTGATTAACCTATGGAAGCCTCGACGCTCGCCATTACGATATTATGGAGCTTACTTTTTATCTACTCCATCCTTGGATCCCTGGATTTTGGAGCAGGATTCTGGGGAATGATTTACGGAAAAAATGATCAGACCAGTGCTTCGCAAATAGCGAACCGCTTTTTATCCCCTACCTGGGAAGTTACAAATGTCTTTTTAGTCATCTTCGTTGTTTCCGTTGTTACGTTCTTCCCATTTGCAACAACTTTACTTGGCAGTATCCTGCTTGTCCCCGTAGGAATTGGACTGCTGCTTTTGACGATTCGAACAACGTTTATGGTGTTTGAACACCACACTCAAAAGTACAGGGAACTTATGCGGCTGACCTCAGGATTTTCCGGGTTAATTATTCCCGCACTTCTTGTAAGTATCTTACCGATCACACTCGGTGGATTTGTGGATTTTGAAAATGATCTACCCGTCCTTCATTACGCTGAGCTGCTTACTCACCCGACCTTGTATATGCATATTGCATTTGGTCTTTCCACCGAGCTTTTTATTTCAGCCGTTTTCCTTATGGATTATTCCAAGGAAGCAGATGATTGGTCAGCTTATCAGACCTTTCGCAAGCATGCGATTTGGCTCGGTCCTGTGTCGATCGCTATTGCTATGTTAACAATTGGGACATTCCCGGCCGAAGCAAATTGGATTGTAGAAAACATCGAGGATAACTGGCTGTGGTTTGGATTATCTGTGTTCTTTTTTATCATTGGGTACACTTTGTTATTTATTAAAAAACGGGACGGAGTGCGCGGCTGGTCAAGGCTTGCTGTTACTGCGATCATTCTCCAATATGGAATTGCCATCTATGCTTACGGTTCGGCACACCTTCCTTATCTTGTCTATCCGCATCTCACAGTTACAGATGGATTCACAAATCCATCAACCTTCTATCCGATGCTGATTGTGTACGGGGTTGGATTTGGAATTTTAATTCCTGCCTTTTATCTGTTCTGGCGCCTGTTCCTTAAAGATAGACGCTACCTTAAACAACCTTAAACAACTTAACTGGAAATAAAAGGCACCTCAGGTCATCCATTATCTGGATGACCTGAGGTGCCTTTTATTTCCTTTTTTTATACTATCGAGCATTAGAGGGGGGTAATTGGTTTATCCTTTCCATTTACAAGGGAAATAGGTAGAGATGAATAACAGGTAAGGAGAGAACTACATGCAGAAACTCACTGAAGAATATCTTGAGGATGCTATCGAAGACAGCAAACCCTATGCTTCCTCAGGTAAAGTAAACATGGACCTTCCCAATTTTGATGAAACGATGAAGGACCTTCTAGGTGTGACCATCATAACGAATGAAGGAAAGTCTTTATCAGCAGGTGATCACCATCATTATATTCCCATGCAGAGCACCTCGAAAATCATCGGTCTAATGCTCGCCCTGCAGGATTTTGGCAAAGATCGTGTTTTCCAGACAGTGGGGATGGAACCGATGGGGGATTTTTTTAATTCCATTAGTCAGCTTGAATCTTACGATACTAGCAAACCCTTTAACCCGATGATTAATGCAGGTGCCATCGCTACTGCTGCATTAATCAAAGGGAAAAGTGTAGAAAACCGGTTTAACCGCTATTTTGACTTCCTTAAAAAAATTACAAATAATAACGAATTGCAAATGAGTGAAGAAGTGTACCAGGCGGAACGTGCCAATAGCGCCCGTAACCGTTCTCTGGCTTATTTCATGCAAAGTACAGGAACACTCGTTACCAGTGTGGATGATGCACTCGAACTATACTTTCGGATGAATTCGGTCATGATGTGTTCGGAGGACTTTGCGCGCGTAGGCGCATTCCTTGCAAGAGGTGGAATGACTTCCGAAAGTGAAGAACGATTAATCCCTCCTCATCACCTTCGCACGGTCAAAGCTATTATGATGACCTCAGGTATGTATAACTCTTCAGGTCATTATGCTGTAGAAGCTGGTTTTCCTTGTAAAAGCGGAGTATCTGGCAGTATTATCGGTGCTATTCCAGGCCGAATGGGGGTTGGTGTCATTGGACCAGCCATCAGTCCAAAAGGCAACAGTACCGCAGGTGGAGCCCTCATAAAAAAACTGTCTCAGGATCTGGGATTAAATATGTTCGGAGTTGAAAATACGTAATGAAGGAGAGACTGCTTTGCCATTCGATTATTCCATAGACTTTAAAAATACAGATTTCCGTAAGAACCCGGACAAATATAGAGTAGGGCGTGGAGAACAGGGCGTCCTGATGGTTGAACCCTACAAAGGGGAGATCCTCCCCCACTGGCGCTTTAAAACTCCTGAAATAGCCAGGGAATCATCAGATAAAATCTATCAAATGTTCTTAGAATACAAGAAAAATGATGACTTCGTCGGTATGGATATGGCACGGAAATTTCTGCAGATGGGATATACACGCTCCCGCCGCTATGCAAATTATAAAGGTGGTAAAAAGTACGATAAAAATGGGGAGATTAATGAACGGGATATTGATGAAGAAAAAGCAAAATCAGCCGAGATATTCGAAGAAAAGTGGATCCAGGCAAGGGAAGATGAAGAATACTTGAAGAAGAAAAAAGAACACCAAAAATCATACGGGTAATATTGACTTTTCGAGCGGGGAAACATAAGATATCATTAACCCGACCAAAAAGGTCGGGATAATGATGCAAAGGAGAGAAACAAGTGAAACTACTCTCACTTTGGATGAGCCTTTTCTTTATGCTCACTTCTTGGATTTTAGGATATTATTTTATCTCCATCTTATACACGCCAACTATTATTATCCCATTTCCTAATCATTTTCTATGGACAAACGAATACAAAGGTTTGCTAGGATTGACTACTATCATAACGATACTTACGATCCCTTTTTTAACCTATTATTTTAGTAAGCGAAAATCCGTTGTTCATACTCGAAAATGGTCTGCAATCGCTCTAATTAATCTTACCGCCTGGCTTCTAACGATTGGTGCCCAATTAAAGATCGTTGCCTATAATTTGGGCATCTGCCATTAAATTCTCCCTAATTTAAAAACCCCAAATGAGAGATTCGGCAGGAAAAGGTTTCTCTCATTTGGGGTTTTTATCCGTGTCAATCTTTCGCATGTTTATAAATAACCGTACTATACACCTGCGCTTTTGCTTTAGGATCCAGGTACATGGCTGCACTATTCACGGCCGTCATTGCTTCTGAAAATCCAGAAGCGATCAACATCGTCTTACTTGGATAAATAGCCGCGTCGCCTGCTGCAAAAACCCCATCGATAGATGTGCACATATCCGTACCAACAGGAATCCTCCCTTTTTCTGTTTCAAGGCCCCAGCTGTCATATAGGCTTTTCTCTATATTCAGTCCTTCATAGACTAAAAGGTGCCCGACATCCAATTCGGTTCCGTCCTGTAAAGTAACTCCTGTGAGCACTTGTCCGTCACCTGCTAAATCTTCTACCTTTTGATTCCTATGAACGTGAACGGATGACTTTTCAAGAGTTTCTATATCCTGTTCATACACGGCCTTAAATTCTTCGCCACGGTTAATTAAATGTACTTCCTCTGCAACTTTTTCAAGAGCAAGCGCCCAGTCGATTCCAACTCGGCTTTGAGAGATAACAGCTGCTTTTTTTCCAGCGTACTGATTTACGTTTTGAATAGTGTAGTGAATGCACCTGTCATCATATTGACTACTGCCTTCTACCTGAAGAGGTTCCATCTCGAATGTCCCCATACCTGAGGCAACAATAACGGTTTTCGAGAAATGCTGCTCACCACTTGCTGTTGTCAGGATAAAGGATCCATCCTCCTGTTTATCAATCGTCCGAATCTGTTCGCCTGTAACGATAACAGGCTGGACACTTAACGCCTGGTTTTCCACCTCGGTCACGAGATCTTCTCCCCGGACACCGAGAAACCCTCCTACATCATATATCTTCTTTTCAGGGTAGAAGAAAGCTACTTTCCCGCCCAGCTCCTGGTGATATTCAATGACTTTTGTTTTTAAACCACGCATGCCACTATAAAATGATGTGTACAAACCTGTTGTTCCTCCGCCAATAATCGTTACATCAAACATCTCGTTCATAATTGGTCTCCTCTTCTAATGGGTTTTCATTAGTAAATATATAAAGTAAGGGGTGCTGACAATGGTTACTACGATACCAACCGGTATTTCGGAAGGAGCGATCAAGTTCTTTCCTACTGTATCCGCTGCTAGCAAAATCAGTGCACCTATTAAAGCCGTAACAGGAATTAACGTCTCGTGTTTTGGTCCCATTAATCTTCGAGCCACGTGAGGGGCTATCAATCCAAGAAAAGCAATGCCGCCACCAGCAGCTACGCATAATCCGGCAAGCGCAACAGCAAGCGCCAATAAAACCCTGCGTTCCCTTTCCACGGCCGCTCCCAGACCTGTGGAAATCTGATCGCCAAGATTCAAGATATTCAGAACTGACGCTTTGTACATGGCATATACAGTCAACAAAATGATCCACGGAGCCAAAGCGGCAACAAAGTCCCAGTTCCCTCCCCATATATCTCCAGCAAGCCACACCATAGCCTGAGTGAAATCCTGAGGGTTCATCTTTACTTGAAAAATAATTAAAGCTGCGCTGAATCCCGAATTCACCCCGATACCAACAAGAATTAACCGAACTGGATTAATCCCTTTTTTCCAGGCTAATAGGTAAATCAGAAAAGCAGCCAGAAAAGCCCCTGCCAGGGCAAAAACGGGCATGGCGTAAATACCAAGGCCGCTTAATTTGGACATCGAACCTTGAAAAAAGAAAATGTAGACAATAATAGCAAAACCGGCGCCTGTATTAATTCCAAGAATCCCCGGGTCCGCAAGGTCATTTTGTGATACCCCTTGAAGAATGGCGCCTGAGACCCCGAGGCCTGCACCGATTAGAAGAGCAAGCACCATTCTCGGCAGGCGGATATCAAATAACACCATTTCCTGTGTGCTGCTTCCACTCCCAAGAAGCGTACGAATGACTTCCATTGGAGCTATGTTGACGACACCCATGTTTAAGCTGAATAGAAATAACAAAAATATACTAGCTCCTAGTATAGAGACAACCCAGCCAAAGCGACTCTGCTTTTTATTCATTCCATCCCCCTCCCCTCTCCTCGAGCAAGGTATAGAAAGAAAGGAACACCAATACACGCCGTGATGGCTCCTACAGGTGTCTCAAAAGGAGCGTTAACGAGCCGCGCTCCAATATCCGATAACACAAGAAGCAATCCTCCGAGCACAGCCGATACTGGAATAATCAACCGATAGTCCGTGCCTACTAAAGCCCGGGTCATATGAGGAATAACTAATCCTACAAATCCAACCGTCCCTGCAACAGAAACAGCAGCTCCTGTTAAAAGAAAAACAACCACAATTCCTAAAGACTTTACGACAAAAGTGTTTTGACCGAGTCCTTTGGACACATCTTCTCCTAAACTAAGGATTGTGACCGCTCTTGAGAGAAATAATGCAAGCGTTAAACCCGCAACTCCAACAACTAAAAGAATTTTCACAGACAGCCAATCTGTCGCCGTTAACCCTCCGGCGTACCAAAAACTCATTTGCTTGGCCACCTGAAAATGAAGAGAGATGGCAGATGATAGAGAACTCAACATACCACCTACTGCAACACCGGCAAGGGCAAGTTTTACAGGGGTCAAGCCGCCTTTTGAAAAAGACCCTACACCGAATACAATAAGTACGGCGAGTCCCGCCCCTATGAAAGCTGAAATGGTCATCCCCAGATTCGTCATAGTCGGGAAAAACACTAAAGCAATGATAAGAGCAAACGCAGCCCCGTGCGTAACACCCATAATCGAGGGAGAAGCCAGCGGATTTCTAGTTAATCCCTGCATGACAGCCCCTGAAACAGCAAGAAAGCTGCCCACTAGAGCAGCGCCAAATGCACGAGGTAAACGCAGTTCACGGATGACCTGATGATTTGTGACTCCTGGATCAAAAGCAAATATAGAGTCCCATACCGTTTTTAACTGTATATCGGTTACCCCTAAAGAAACGGATAGTCCAAGAGACAGGAATAATCCAGCAATAGCCAGCAAAAATACAAGTCCAGCCTGGAAGAACTTCGAGGTTAATCCTTCTATATCTTTTTTATTATTTTTATTTCGCTCAACCTCTTCTCTCACGGCAGTAAATCCTCTCTATCACTAGCATCAGTTTATGTATCTATTTAATTAAAATTGAGAATCATTATCACTACGTATTATATCGATAATATTCTAGTAGTTCAAGTCAGGTGCAGCAGGTTTTGGCTTGACATTTCCAATGAAAATGATTATCATTATCGGGTATTAGACTATCATTTTAGGAGGAAAGTCATGCTTAGATCAAAATCCCTTTTGTTATTCAGTCTATTGCTCGTGCTTACTGTAGTAACGGCATGTAATAATAACGAAAACTCTTCGTCCTCTGAAGAAAACCCTTCAGACCAAAATCAAGATGAACAATCAAACGAAGAGCGAACGTTGACTCATGAGATGGGAGAAGTAACCATCCCTTCCAACCCTGAACGCATTCTCGCCCCTTACTTAGAAGATCCTTTAGTAGCTCTTGGAGAGCAGCCTGTGGCACAGTGGGCGATTGGTGACACAGTTCTCGACTACCTACAGCCTCAATTAGAGGGGGTTCCCAAAATAGCCTGGGATCTTCCATTAGAACAAACCATTAACCAGGATCCAGGTTTAATCTTATTCAGCGGTCCATCCGCTCTGCAAAATGGTACGTATGAAGAATACAGTGATATTGCACCGACCTACGTATTCAGTGAAGAAAACAGTTCAGATTGGCGCAAGCAATTAACCCAAATGGGCGAAATTCTTGGTAAACAAAAAGAAGCCGAACAGGCACTGGCTGATTTTGATCAAAAAGCAAAGGAAGCCAAAGCAAGTCTGAAAGAGTCCATTGGCGACGAGTCAGTTGCATTCGTATGGGCTTCAGGTGAACAATTCTATGTTTTCGAAAACACTCGTTATGGTGCAGAAGTTCTATACAACGACCTTGGCGTGACAGAGCCTGAGTTTATTAAAAACCTTCCGGAAGCCGAAGCGCAGTGGAACCCAATCGCATTAGAAAAACTAGGGCAGATGGATGCTGACCATGTCTTTTTAATTGCTCAGGAGGGAGAAGCCGGGTTGGAAATTATTAACAATAGTTCCGTATGGCAAAGCACCCCGGCTGTTGAAAATGACCAAGTCTATCAAATGAACGAACCTAGTCACTGGACCATTGATGGCGTAATTGCCCACGGCATGACTATAGATAAGGTTACAGATACACTAACACAATAGAGAATGAAAAAAGTGTAAACGTAGATGTTTACACTTTTTTTATTGGTTCTGATAAAGGTTATGTTCAATCTTAATCAGAAAAGTTATTACACAATAGGGCCGGATTGTTGAAGACTCAGTTTCGAGATATCTTTGGTCCGTTGCTAATATAAAAAGGGGCTGGCTACGGAAACAACTCGCTTTCCTACGGGGGAACTGGCAAGCCTCCTCGGTCGCTGTCACTCCCTGTGGGGTCTTGCCTAGCTCCTTCTCCCGTGGGAGTCTCGCTGTTTCCTTCGCCAACCCAGCCACGTGAGAATAACGGACCCTTTTCAAGAGAGGATGCTCTCCTCATAAATAGGTTCTAAAATGCTTCTATAACAAGCTTTTTCACATCGTTCTAGCATGAAATAACCTCATCACCCCATGCTTTTTTCTCATCAAGCAAACAGTATGTTAGGTAATTTCGAGTCTCAGATTTGGCCAGGTCCGGAGGGGGACGATGCAGACTCCTGCGGGATGAACATGATCGGTGAGATCCCGCAGGGCTGTTAAGCCCGAGGAAGCTCACCTCATGCCCGCGGAAAGCGAAATCGTCCCCCGGAGGACATTCAGCTTCTCCAATGTCTCGAAACTGAGTCTTCAACAAACGGAAGCTTTTCTTAAATAAAAACTCCAATTGAGCAGATGTGTTCATTACGATCCATACACCCTCTTTGTCCTTTTACCCTAATCAAATCCTGATACTTTACAACTGTATAAATAAGTAATTTAGATATGACTTTTGACCCTTTTTATGATAGAGAACATATTAAGTGAAGTCCTAAAGCAGGAGGTTCGTTTCAGAAGTCGAACAATATCATAATATGACGAGTATGGAGGTTATGAAATGGCTGAAGAACAAACTAGATATTCTCGCCTAGCGCAAATTACCAAGCTTATCAATACCAAACTTGATTTGCGCGATGTTTTAGAGCACGTCGTAACAGCCATATCCGAAGAAATCACACGCTGTGATTCTGTTGGGATTTACCTGCCACAAGAAGATGGCACCTATAGAGGCTACGTCGGGAAACCAGCTCTTCTAAATGGAATGACGCTTGATATGCATATTGTAGATCCAGAATACGATCAACTTGCCAAAGAAGTCATTGAAACGAAGAAAACCATTTACATTCCAGATACCTCAAAAGACAATCGTCCTGATTCAAGGGCGATCCAGGCGTTCAAAATTAATTCTTTACTTGTGGCTCCTATTTTCTACGAAAATGAACTTTATGGATTGGTATTTTTATTCGACTATGGAATTCCTATGGATTTAACCGAGGATGAAATAGAATCCATCAATGCTTATGTAAATATGGCTGCTGTCGCTATACGAAATGCCACTAATTTGACCCGTAAAGAAGATTTGATCGAAGAAAAGCAGCTATTACTGGATGTAACCCGCGAACTCTCACTCTGTTCTTCTCTTCAAGAAGCCATTGACAAATGTTTCTATTACTTAAGTAAAGTGTTAAAAAACAATAACATTGGCGCACATTTCCTTGACCCCGCAGCTGAGTTACAGATGAAGCCCGTCAGCTTGAGTAAAAGCAGTGACTGGACAGAGGATGATTGGAAGAACACACACCAGCAACTAAAGGTTGATTTTACAAATGATGCTGCTTTCCGCGAGGTTGTAGAAGAGAAACACTCCATCATGATTCCTGACGTTACCATAGATTCAAGGCCGAACCATGAGGCATGCACGCGATTTGGTATTAAAGGATTATATATGATCCCTCTGGTAGCTGTAGGAGAAGTACTCGGGACCATAGCAATTGTAAATTTAGAAGAAAAAGGCTATACCTATCCGCGCTATGTTCGCCAGCTTGCTGAATCCATAGTAGATGCCACAGCACCTGTTCTTTTTAATCTAATTTATATGGAAAAACAAGAATGGATCATTAATAAACGCACCTCTGAACTAACGCAAAAGAATAAGGAACTTGAGGAAGCTATCACAGATTTACAAAAAATCAGTAATGAGAAAGAACTTATCCTAAATTCAGCCGGCGAAGGGATCTTCGGGCTTGACTTAGACGGAAAAATCACTTTCGCTAACCCTTCCGCAATCGAACTACTCGGTTATCCGAACGAAGATGGAATCATGGGACTTTCTTACAAAAAGATCTTCTACCAGATTGACGAGGCAGACCATTTCCGAAAATTTGTGGAAGCAGATGATGCCGATCACAATCATAGTCATTCTGATAGTTATTTTAAAAAGAAAAATGGTTCTTACTTTCCGGTCGAATATGTGATTACACCCCAAAGACAAGCTGAGCAGATCGTAGGTTATGTAATTACATTTAAAGATGTGACCTCCAGAACACAAATGGAAGAAAAAATAAAATACCACGCTTATTACGATATGGTAACGAATATACCCAACCGTGTTTTATTTCAAGACAGGCTCAACCAGGCCTTAACATACGCCGAGCTCCATAATCGTTCACTAGCCATTCTGTTTTTGGACTTAGATCGCTTTAAGAAGATTAACGATACATTCGGTCATGGATTTGGAGATACGGTACTCCAAAAGGCAGCACAGCGTCTGGAGTCTGTTATGCCTAAAGATGCCACCGTTTCGAGACAAGGTGGCGATGAATTCATCATCCTTCTACCAAGCGTGAAGGAAGAGCAGGATGCGGTCAATTATGCGAACAAGATCCTCCAGGTCTTCGAGCAGCAATTCACAATAAATGGCCAGGAAATAGCCATTAAAACAAGTATCGGTATCAGTCTTTACCCATCTGACGGATCAGGTGCCGAAGAGCTTATTAAGCATGCCGATTTGGCTATGTACAAGGCCAAGGAGCTTTCAGGGAACCAGTTTCAATTTTATTCATCGGACATCGATAATCGTTCTATAGAAACAATAAAGCTGGAGAACGACCTCTACAAAGCTTTAAACGAAGAAAACTCGTTTATGTTACATTATCAGCCCAAAATGAATCTGGAAACCAAAGAGATGATTGGTATGGAAGCGCTGATTCGCTGGGATCATCCTCATTTAGGGCTCGTTCCACCTCAAACCTTTATACCTCTTGCTGAGGAAACAGGGTTAATCACGAGACTCGGAGAATGGGTATTAAAAGAGGCTTGTAAGCAGATGAATCAATGGTACATGAAGGGATATAAGAATTGGACGGTTTCTGTCAATTTGTCGCCTCAGCAATTCAACCAGAACAACTTAGTTAACGTGGTGATGCGTGTCCTTAATGAAACTCATTTACCAGCAGAGAACTTGGAATTAGAGTTAACAGAAAATCTTATCATTCACAATACTTGTAAAACAACAACTACTATTAAACAACTGAAAAACCTGGGGATTAAAATTTCAATTGATGATTTCGGCACAGGATATTCATCGCTTGGGTACTTAAAGAACTTTCCTGTGGATACCCTTAAAATCGATAAATCCTTTATTGATGACATTACAACTAATAAAAATAATGCAGCGATCACCGATACCATTATCACTTTAGCGAACAGCCTTAAACTTGATGTGATTGCTGAAGGAGTAGAGACGCAGGATCAGATTGATTTTCTTCAAGGCCGTGGGTGCTATTTAATCCAAGGGTTCTTTTTCAGTCGTCCTCTCCCTCCCGGTCAACTGATTGAAGAATTTGTAAAAAAACATTCTAAAAAGGGGTTAAAAAAATGAAATCCGTTCGAGCTGTTCTGGATTACCTAGTGTCAGGAAATGTGTCCAAAATCTTCGGAATCCCTGCAGGGTCCGTTAATGCTTTTTTTGATGAACTTTATGATACACCTACCATTACGCCAATCATTGCTAAACATGAAGGTGCAGCTGCCTATATGGCCGCTTCTTATGCCAAGTACTCTCAGTCTCTCGGAGTCTGTATTGGGAGCAGCGGTCCCGGCGGTACTAACTTAGTTACGGGTGCAGCAAATGCTATGAGGGAACACTTGCCCGTGTTGTTTCTAACGGGCGCTGTACCTGTAAACACTGTTGGACTTAACGCTTCCCAGGAGCTTCATGCAGATCCACTTTATCAATCTGTCACGAAGTACAGTAAACGGGTGGATAAGGCGGAAGACCTTCTCTCTGAAATTCATACGGCCGTAGAAATTGCCCTTACGGGAGTCCCGGGTCCTGTACATATTGCAATGCCGATCGATGTGCAGCTGCACGATATTCCTGCCCCCCGGATTCCAGCTTTCCCATCTCGCACTCCCTTACTGCCGGATGACCAGTTAATCCATGAAACGGTTGACAAAATGACGGAAGTCAAAAGTGGTTATATCTTTGCTGGCCAAGGTATACGGGGGTCAGTTAATGATGTGCTTGAATTAGCCGAAACTCTCCACTGGCCGATTGTCACTACTCCGCAGGCCAAAGGATTGATCCCCGATGACCATCCACTTCTCGCCGGTGTATTCGGGTTTGCCGGTCATGAACAAGCTTCCCAGCTGATTAATGATCGTACAAAGGAAGCGGTTCTTATATTAGGCTCCAGTCTCGGAGAAACGGCCACCAATAATTGGAACCCTAATATTAATAAAGACAAATGGACCATACAGGTCGATTTCGATGCTTCTGTTTTCAATCGAAAATATGTCGTAGATACAGCGATTCACAGCGATGTTCACCTTACCGTTTCTTCTATGATCACAGAATTAAATGCACGCGGAAAGAAAAGAAATTCTTATCCTTCGGAGAACAGGGCTAACGTATCTTTGACGGAAGAGTACAATACTTCCAATGTGCTGCATAAGCTACAAGAAATTTTGCCTTCCTCTTCAAGATATACAATTGATATTGGAGAATTTATGGCCTACGTCATTAACCACATGAATGTCTTTCATGAAGACTCCTTTGATATAAACGTGCATTTTGGGGCTATGGGAAGTGGTATTGGCAGTGCTATTGGCGCCAAAATTGCTGAACCAGAACGGCCAACGATTAGTATTACAGGAGATGGCTGCTTCTTTATGCACGGAATGGAGATCCTTACGGCAAAAGAGTACGATATTCCCGTATTGTTCGTAGTTATGAACAATTCACGTCTTGGCATGGTTCATCATGGCCACTCCCTTCAATATAAACGAGCCCATGAACGATTTTCTCAACAACCGGTGGATATTTCTCAAATGGCTGCTTCCTTAGGTGTACCGTGCGCTCGAATTGACCACCTGGGTGAACTTACTGAAGAAAAGGTTCGCCAGTTGCTTCAAACCACCGGCCCATCTTTGCTGGAAATATCTCTGGTAGATGATACCGTTCCGCCTATGGGAGACCGAGTGAAATTCCTTTCATCCTTTGGAAAATAAGATACTGAACCACTCTCAATTCCAGAGTATTAGTAGAAAAGGTTCAAGTCTGTTTCAGCTCGCATCTGCGAGCTTTTTTTATGAGAGCCCTTCGTATGAGCCCCTCCCTTTTTGAATAACTATGGAAGGAAGCTATAGACAAGGGGTGTAGACAATGAAGAGCTTTCAAGAAACAGCTAAGTTCGAGCACCAGTTCTGGTTGCAAATTTTGGGAGACCATGCCAGGTTTATCAGAGATTCTTTATACCCTTCAGAACAAGAAACGATTGAATTGGCTAAGTCTTACGTACAGTTATGGGATGATTATCTCAATCAATCCAGAAGTGGAACCATACAGGATTGGATGACTTTCAGCCTTCAAGCTGGAGAAAAAGTACGAGAATTTCACCGGTTTAAGCTTGATTTACTTGAGCGCTCTCTCTTTAGTCAAATCAAGATCCACCTTCCTCCCACTTTTATTAATCACATGGTAAATGAACTGGAAGAGTATATGCTGGTTATTGGCTATTTAGGAAAAAGAGAAGTACCGCCTCTCTTCCATGAGCTGCATCACCATCTCCTTTGGTTAATGGACGCTTCAGGACACGCGGGAGCTATTAATGATGAACTGGATGGTGTGGAAAAGCGCTTGAAAGAAAAAAGCGATAAGTTTACGAAGCATTTTGAGCAATTTTACTTAAAAGCCTTAGAAATGAAAGGGTACCTGCGCACTAATCGCCAATCCTTTCCAGCATTAAGAAAATTTAATGATGAAGTAGCTCTTGAAATGAAGATTTTTAAAACCTTTCTGAGAGAACTGGAAGAAATGGAGATGAATGCCGAACTCCTAGGTACTTTTTCTGCTTTAATGGCAGACCATATGGCTCGCGAAGAATGTTATTACTTATTTAAAATAGCTGAGTCTACACAGGGAGAGCACCCTTCCTGTGACCCTACAAAGCCCCGTACGGAATAAAAAAGCACCCACATTGGGTGCTTTTTTATTCTGGCAAATTCTCATTTGGAAGCTTGTAGAATTCACGGATGTAACTATAATCTCCTGCCATACGCCCCACAGGTTTCAGCTTATAAGGGTCAATCTTATCTGTTTCCATATAAAATTCCTCCCTAACATGATAGCCAACAACCTGTCCAAGAATTAGCTGGTTGAGCCCCAGGTCAATGATCCTGTCGAGCTCACACTCCATGCTTACGGGTGAATCCGTAACTAGTGGAGCTTCTACATATGCCGCTTGTTCTGTCCTCGTTCCTGCCTTTATGAATTCATCTGTTTCTCTCGGATGAGCTTTGCTGCTTTCATGCATCTGATTGGCAAGCGACTCAGATACGATATTCACGACAAACTGGCCGGTCTCTTTAATATTAGTGAGTGTATCTTTTTCCCGTTCTACATTTCCCACTGAAAAACATAACGTAATGGGGTCCATTGAAGCTACTGTAAAAAAGCTGAATGGCGCTAAATTGCGTACATTATCAGTACTTTCTGTAGACACCCATGCAATCGGTCTCGGTACAACTGCCCCTTTGATCAACTTACTCATATTATGATCTTTGAAATGATCCTTATGGATTAACAAAGCTTATCCCTCCTGAGAGCCTTTATAACCATCATACGCGAACCGCTTTTCGTTCTCATCTCTCTTGCTCATTGTGTGTTTAATTACAACATTTTAGGGAATATATGGATTAATTCACACAAAATTTCTAATACTTTAAAGGAGGCCCTTTAATTGGGACAATTATGGAGTAGTATAGAGCAAGGGATTGCTGACTTATCAGATTTTTTATGGACGTATCCACTTGCTATTATTCTGATTGCAGGAGGTATTTTTCTTACCATTAGAATCAAATTCTTTCAATTTCGCTTCTTTGGCCACGTTCTCCATCAAACCATCGGTCAGATCTTCAAGAAAACTGATAAAAAAGGTACCATCACCCCATTTCAAGCATTCACCTCTGCCTTAGCCTCTACTGCAGGAGCCACTAATATCGTTGGTGTTCCTATTGCCATCTCCTTAGGAGGCCCCGGAGCATTATTCTGGATGTGGATTATTGCTCTCATAGGAATGGCGACAAAATACTCTGAAATTCTGCTGGGTATGAAGTACAGGGAAAAGAACGAAAAGAACGTTTGGGTCGGGGGACCTCAATATTACATAAAAAAAGCCCTCGGCTGGAAATGGCTTTCCTCAGCCTTTGCGTTTTTTCTTATGCTTGAACTGATTCCGAGTACGATGGTACAGTCCAACTCCATTGCCACACAGGCCGAGGGAGCATTCGGCTGGCCTGTTTATATTACAGGAGCTGTGGTATGTGTCGCTATTGCTGCTGTCGTATTTGGAGGTATTCAGCGTATCGCCAAGGTAACCGATAAATTGGTGCCGGGTATGGTACTGATTTATTTAACTGTCTGCCTTTATGTCATCTTTGCCAATGCCGGTCAGCTACCGGAAGTATTCAGTTTAATTTTCACTTCTGCTTTCACCCCGGTTTCTGCAACAGGAGGATTCGCAGGAGCGGGTGTAGCTCAAGCTCTACGTTGGGGGATTGCCCGCGGTCTGTATTCTAATGAGGCAGGACTGGGAACAGCTCCTATTGCTCATGCTGCTGCCAAGACAGACCACCCTTCAAGACAAGGTCTCTGGGGAATATTCAGTGTCTTTATTGACACGATTGTTATCTGTACCATTTCGGGCATCACCGTGCTAGTTACCGGAGCATGGAAAGAGGTTGGAGGTACAGATGCTTCCAACATGATTAATATTGCCATTGGTACAGAGTTTGGAGACGCCTTTGGCAGTACATTCATTTCGATCTTTCTACTATTTTTTGTTATGACAACCATCGGTATATTAGTTTTCTATGGCGAAAAACAAGCCGAGTATTTATATAACCTTAAATTTGCCCGTGTTATGAGAATCGTTTATATTTTAGCGGTTTTTGTCGGAGCTATCGGAGGGCTGAAATTTGTGTGGCAATTCCTTGATTTGCTTCTTGCCTTTGTGCTGCTTACGAATATCATTCCCCTGCTGTTCCTGCATAAAGAAATTGCTGCTTTAACTGATGATTATGTGAACAGAGTGTATAAGAAACGTAAAAGTAAACAAGAGGTCGAACTGTTTGACGAAGAAGAAGCTGGTTAAACGAATGGACCTAAAATAAAGATCAAAAGAAGCGGGCATGGATGACCATGCCCGCTTCTTTTGATTTTAACGCAAGAATACGTGATTACCTATAACAGTCGTTACTTCTTTACTGCTAAGGTAACTGCTGGAAGCTTTCGAAGGGTTATAGAAGAAAAGAGACTCTCTATCGTATCCCTGATAAGCTACGGCTTCCTCTACAGCCTGTTTCGATTCCTGACTGGCAGGCTGCTCGATCGTCCCGTTCAATACTGGAGAGAATTGAATACCATCATAAATCACTCCATAAATGGAGTCTGGGAATTTATCGCTTTCTACACGGTTTAAGACTACCGTCGCCACGCCCACTTTACCTGAATAACTTTCGCCTTTAGCTTCCGCCTCAACTAAGCGGGCCAGTAAATTTTTCTCCCATTCTTCCGGCAGCACAGGCATTTGCAGCTGTTCTCCTGGATAAATCATGGAAGACCATTTATCATTGACCGCCTTCAGCTGATGGGTAGAAACCCCATAGTTCGATGCAATGCTATATAAGGAATCGCCCTTTTGGACGGTATAAGTTTCTTCAGCACCTTCCGCCTGCGCAGGGAAAGTAAATGAGAATATTCCAGTAAACACCAATAAGGAAACCATTAAATTCTTAAACATATGCAATAAACCTCCCTGAAATAATCTATTTCACACATTAACATGGGAGGTTAAATTTTTTCACTATTAATTCTTTCCAACATTACCAGCTGTACAATGTACGGAAAAGGAGCTTAAATGATTTTACGAACTACTAGAAAGGGTTAAAATGAGAGAAAAAGAGAAAAGCAGGTGATTTTAATGTTAGACACGCACGCCAGAAAGTATGTACAGCCATCTATAGAAAAAACAGCTTCTTTTTTACTCAGAAGAGGAAGGACCCCCAACCAGATAACCATTCTCGCACTTATTGCAGGACTTTCTACCAGTATTCTCTACTTAGGCGGTTATCCAATATTGGGAGTAATCGTATTATGGGTATCAGGTTTTTTAGACGCTGTTGACGGAACGATGGCACGCCATACTAAATCTTCTCCCTTTGGAACCGTCATGGACGTTACGTTCGATCGAATCGTGGAAGTAGCCATGATTGTGGCGATTGCCTATCTGCATCCCGAAGTCATGTGGCCACTACTACTGTTAAGCGTTTCGATCATTATTTCCATGACGGTTTTCCTAGTGGTAGGAGCAGTTTCTGAAAAGGCAGGTATCAAGTCATTTTATTATCAAGCAGGAGCGGCTGAACGATCTGAAGGCTTTATATTCTTTAGTATTATGCTTCTGTTTCCCAACTTCCTTCTATGGTCCACTCTTCTTTTCTTCGCTGTGGAATTGTTCACAGGAATACAAAGGTTCATAGAAGCAAAGCGAATTCTGCAGTAAATGGAAAGGAAACTTAATACGCTGATTTATCTTCTTTCCTTTCCCACTTCTTAAACGGAAGCGCTGCATCCTGTATGTTTATCCTGCGGAAAGGTAGAGATCTCTCCTGTGGATCCTTTGAGACTTCTTTATAGATCAGATTATCATCAAAACCTGCCCGTGAGGCATCATCTCTCCCTGCCGCAAAGTACACCTGCTCAGGACGCGCCCAATAGATAGCTCCCACACACATGGGGCAGGGCTCACAGCTTACATAAAGCTCGCATCCCTTCAATTCAAAGTGATTCAGAGTCTCGCACGCACTTCGAATCGCCTGAACTTCCGCGTGCGCTGTTGGATCCATCTTCTCTGTCACTCTGTTACCTGCTTCCGCGATAATAGTCCCTTCTTTTACAACAATGGCAGCGAATGGACCTCCATCGTGATCCACATTGTCAGCGGCTAATTGAATCGTGTACTTCAGGTATTCTTCTTCACTCATCTGCTACACCTCCTATTACTGAATCTCATTTCTACGCGTGTTTAATCTACCTTTAATAATCAAGCTCCGCCCCTTTCACCCTCTTCACACCTCTCTGAGCGGCCAGGCCTTCTACAAGCTTCAATAGAGCACGATCCTTTTCCTTAGCCTCAATCATGACATCAATCGGCTGCTCTGTCTGTTTCACTATCTTTAGAAAAGGGGTTACAAACGCTTCATCCACATGATCTGCATGACTACGATAAGCCCCTTCGCTCTTTGGAGAAGATAAGTGAACTTTAGGTGGAAACCCGTATCCGGACCACGTTTCGTAAAACCTTGGCAAAAGTTCAGCTAGATCTTCCTCAGCGGTATGGTTAGCCATGTAATGATGATAGTCAAACATCATGGGGATCCCTTCTTTTTCGCATACTTCCAAGGTTTCTGTAGTGGTGTACGTTTTATCATCATTCTCTAAGGTCATTTGCTTTTTGATAGGATCTGGCAATTGCTTTACATTTTCATGAAAGCGCTCCAGGGCAGCTGATTTATCCCCATAGGCCCCTCCGATATGAAGATTAATATGAGATTCATGATGGAGCCCCATCGCTTTTAATAAAGCATAATGATATTCCATGTCTTTAACGGCATTCTCTGTCACATGAGGTTTATCACTCGTGAATAGTGTGAATTGATTTGGGTGAAAACTCGTTCTCAGCTCATGTTTCTTAACGAGCGTACCAATTTCATCATACAACTCCTGAAATGGTGTAATATAATCCCACTCCACTTCGTCATGGGTGGCTAATGGAACAAGTGAGGAAGAGAACCGATATAGTGGTATTTCATGTGCAATATTGTAATGAATGGCCCTGAGTGTATGCTGTAAATTTAGACGGGTAATTCTTTGCAGCTCAGGCAGCCGCTCTTCTTCTTGTAATTTTTTGTATCTTGAAAAGGTCATGGTTTTTGCCGGGGTGGCTTCCCAAAGGGAGAGTGCATGGGCTACGTAGCCGAATCTTATGATCATTTATATAAACTCCTTCACTGCTTGAATGTCTATCAATATATTCCCCTTTTCTCAGGTGTTTAATATACTTACAGCATTTTCATTCATGATTTTCAGCGACAAAAAAAGAATCTTCTTGAAGAAGATTCTCGTCTTTATACAAACACGGGACTTTTAGTAAATGTAAAGCGTTATCATAGAAACAATTATACCTATAAATCCGCACATTAAGGTGTATGGAAGATTTTTTAAAACAATTTGATAAGGATTGACCCCTAAACCGACAGACGTAATCGTTACAATAAGACCATATGGAGCTGACGGAACCGTAGCAATTGCGCAGCTTGCGAGTAAAATCGTCAAAGTTACTGAAGGCAGCGCTTCTATTAACAGACCGCTGACTCCCCCAAAGATCCCCATCGTAGCAATTGGGTGCACGCCGAGCAGGGTTAACACAAGAAATGCAGCTTGAATAAACAACATTATGAGGATAGGGCTGCCTTCCAAAGCCACAATTGGATCCTGTAAATATTGTAAAAATGGAGAAGCATTCAAGGCCTCCGTAAAAAACGATAATGATAATAATAACACGATGAAATTATTTAAATTATTCGTCTGTCTTTTCCAAATAGGCCATCCTATCTGCAAGAAGCTATTTTTTCGCTGTTTTACCACTGCCCATATAAAAGCAAATGGGAATATAGCAATGGTGACGGCAAATAGAAAATCAAATTGAACGACATTTGCCAGGAAAACAACCACCACTAAAAATAGAACAAGAGCAGCTATAAATTCCACCAGTTTCTTTTTTTGGAACTGGGGATGGCTTGATGTCAGTGAATTACTTCCTATATCATGTTTTCGAAAAATGAGCTTTCCGATAGTCGAGTCCAATGTGATTCCAAGAATGGCTACGAGCAGCATCCAGGGCAGCACTTCCAAGTAATTCGCGCCTGTAATGAAGATGGATGTAGCCAATAATATTTCGAGTGGACTCCAAAGTAAGGCAAGGGAATATCCCCGAAGCGTCGCCATGGCTATGAAGCTATTTCTCACTTTAGTTTTAGCCTCTTTTAATTGATTCTTCAACAGGTCTTGTGAAATTGTGGCTGATGATAAATTCAAAAAAGCAGCCAGCGAGACCATCGTTACTTCACTTCGTATGTACAAGGATCCCATACCTTTCACATTCCCGCCGAGCAACGACTGCAGCAATTTATTATATCTTCCAGCTTTCACTACGCTATTCATCCATGGAAGCATAGAAAGAAGAAAAAGCAGACTTATGTTTCCAGCAAAGTAAGAAGGTATTTCATTTACAGAGACGTCACTCGATATAAAGAAAAAAATGCCTATCGCTAACAGCACAACACCAAGGATTCGGAACACCTTGTCAGACCTGGGAAAATTAATAATCAACATCACTATTCCCATGACCCCAATGACAAAGAATAGAATATCATTTGCCCAGAATACGTGAACAATATTTAGCAAGAACACCAATGAGTAAAAGATGTATAGATAATTTGTAATCTTTAAATTCTGCATAACCTCACCTGCCCATAGGCGAACGATACATTGGATATAGGATGAGTTCGTCTACTTATTTTTACCAATGATCTCATCCTATCGGTTACAATGATTATTTTCAAGAAACTTGAATTTCAGGATTGGGTTTATTTCCTATCCTTAAAAAGAGCCCTGATCAACTTCACCGTTTTCTACCGCTCCTGCTAGGATACTTTTTCAATACTCATCCCATCCACTAACTCTTGAAGTTCATAGGTTAATTGATTTAGCTGATCAACAACAGCTTCTAATTCCTGAGACATGGCCAGCTGTTGTTGAGAAGCTGCGGCTATTTGCTCACTGCTTGCTTCGTTCTCTTTAGCAGCATTTTTCAGCTCTTGCATGGAAGCTTGAACCCCAGCTCCACTTGTACGGATTTGGGAAGAACGCTGTCCAGTATCTTTTATCCGGGGAGTAACTTCCGATGTAGCTTTCTGGATACCATTTAATGATCCTTCAGCATTCTCCATCAATTTGTATCCTTCATTTATCTTTAAAGTACATTCATTCATTTCTGAATGGATGACCGCTGATTCTTCCTGAATACCCGATACAACTTTGTGAATGGATTGTGCAGAGTGACTCGACTGGCGGGCTAATTTCCTGACTTCTTCAGCTACAACGGCAAACCCTTTTCCTGCTTCTCCTGCTCTTGCTGCTTCAATAGAAGCATTGAGGGCTAAGAGATTTGTCTTTTCGCTAATATCCCTTATAACAGAAACGAAAGTGGAGACTTCACCTGTTTGATTCAAAAATTGGGCGAATAGCTTTTCTAACTGCTCCACTGAGCGATTTGCCTCCTGAACCCTGTTGCGTGCTTCATCAACAACAGACGCTCCTGCAAGCGACTGTTCATTGGCAAGCTCAGAGTGGTCCTCTACTTCCTTTATATGTTCATCCATTTCTTTAATCGTTTGCAGCAGCTCTGCCAGTTTTCCCGTGTTTTCTTCTGCCTGACCTCTTTGAGTAACAGCCGCTGCATTCATGGTTTGAACAGAACCAGCCATATCCTGAGCAGAATTGGCGCTTTCATTTGTTTCAAACTGAATGACCTGCGCCAGCCTCCCAAGCTCGACCACGCTTCGGTTCACATGCTGGACGACTGCTTCGTACGTCTCTGAACTAAGGCTGCGCTCCTTCTCTATCTCTTTTACTAAATTCCTCTTATGTAGAATTAAGATGAGCGTGGCTCCATAGGTTAGCAAAAGGAACACAGCGTGAATCATAAGCAAAGAGAATTTGTAATTTGGTGTCCCGCACAACAGCACAGGAAAAAAGAAATACCCAACTAAGTGATGGACGGCAAATATACCCGCGCTGATGCTAAGCAGGGCGATAGAGTTATAATAGGCAATTAAAGCAAGAACCATAAATATAGAGAAATGATATTCAACTAACCCGTCGCCTGAAGCAATGATGAGCATTGAGCCGTGAGTTAAGGCTAAGGTAGTGATTAATGGAAGTATGCGGTGATTCGGGTTCGTGCGAAAAAGAGCGAAACCTGTGAATACAAGAGCCGCCGTTATCCCTAAAAGGATATAAAGCAGGGTATTCATAGAAGGTGAAAGATTATTAACCCCCATAAGCAGGGAGTAAGACTCTAAAAATCCAAAAATACGGTGCAAAATATAAACCGTCACTGCAATTATAAGCACTCCGAAAGAAAAACATAACATAAGTAGATTCCCGTTCAGCCTTTTAACCATTACTTTTTACCCACTCCCGTTTTTGTATCTATCTTTACGTAATACTAATGAACTATACTTAATAATACTAATTATTTGATTGCTCTACTACTAATGCGCCTTTATGTATGTATTAATATTCTACTTATCCCTCTGCACCTGCTTGTATAAAAAAAGCTGCCGGAAAACCAGCAGCTTCATTCTTTCCTACATTCTTTTTATCGGATGTTCATCTCAGAAGGTTTAGGTCCTTTTCTTTCTCCGCGGTCTAATTTATTAATGGAGTTCATATCCTCTGCCGTCAGTTCAAAATCAAATACATTGAAGTTTTCTTCGATTCTTGAAGGTGTGACTGATTTTGGAATAACAATGGTCTCGTTTTGCAAGTGCCAGCGGATTATGACCTGGGCAGCTGTTTTATTGTGCTGCTCTGCTATTGATTGAATGGTTTCGTCCTTCAGCACTTCTTTTCCTTGCATTAGTGGACTCCACGCTTCCAGATGGATACCATTTTTGCGGCAGAAATCTTTCAGTTCATTCTGAGCAAGATACGGATGGCATTCGACCTGGTTAACGGATGGTTTTACTTCACATTCTTCCATCAGACGCTCAAGATGGTCAATATCAAAGTTACACACGCCGATCGCTTTTACTTTTCCATCCTTCTGCAGCTGTTCCAGTGCTTTATAAGTTTCTACATATTCATCGTATTCAGGAGTCGGCCAATGGATTAGATATAGATCTACATACTCAAGACCTAGCTTATCCAGACTAGTCTCAAGCGCTTGAATCGTGTTGTTATATCCTTGGTCGGCGTTCCAGACTTTGGTCGTAATAAATAGTTCGTCACGGCCTAAACCACTTTGCTTAATAGCTTCGCCAACCTGTTCTTCATTTTTATAAGCAGCAGCCGTATCTATATGGCGGTATCCTGTTTCAAGCGCCTTTGTTACAGCGGCTACCGCGTCTTTCTGTTCTACTTGCCATACTCCAAATCCTAGTTGAGGCATTTCCACATTGCTATGAAGTGTCATGGTTTTCATAAAAAACTCCCTTTCTTATTAAAGGTTTACAGAGGCAGTGTAGCACAGATGGATTTCCAAATGCTTCTATTCTGCTTACCTTATAAGAAAGAGAGATCTCTTAATATTCATTATAGTCGGTTTGATAAATTTCTACAGACCTTTCATGACCACAAGTTAGTTGATAAGCGAGTGTACCCTCCTGCTCTTCCTTATCGATACTCTGACATGTCTTTGTCGTTATTTGCCCATTCCCGAGCTTATCTCTTCGATTATCGTGTTTATAATTTATATCTTCCCCGTTAAAAGAAAGATCAATAAAAATGGGATCTCCTTCTGTCGTACGTCTCACAATGTGTACCTCATCCACGATCCCTTGCTGAACATTCTGAATAAAAGCATCAAGCTCCTCAATAATCTCAACTTGTTTTTCTACAGCCTTATCCTCAGGTTCTTCTTTGTTCATATCAGCAGAATCCTCCGTACCTTTTTCTTCTTTACTATCCGGTTCCTGGTCTTCCTGCTCCATCGTGCTAATTTCCTGTTCCTTCTTGGATTGATCAGTTTCCTCTTCGGTGCTCTCACCACAGCCGGTTAGCAATAAAGCAAGCAATAAAATCTTCCATATTTTCATGCTTGATCACCTCTATTTCATTAGACGAATCAAATGAATTTACGTTACAACCGGCCGCGGAGAGCTCAGCTTTTTAGTAAGGTAATCTGCCAACTGGAGCCAGTTCCAATATTATAAGCATTCGCAAACGAACCCTGGTTAATGGCTACACCTAAGTTATCAAGTGAATTAACGTACACTAAAGGCTCACCCTTGTGAGTATCAGCAAAAGAACGACCAAAAGTCATCGAGTTATGGTAAGCTTCTCGGCCATCGTGAGTTATCGTTACCTCCAGTGTATCTCCATACCCAACCCCAATTTGTTTGAAGAAATCACGGGGGATGTTGGTCCACAAGTTTCCAAAACGGATGTCCAGTATGTCGATGCTCCCCGCTGCATAATTTCTTCCTATACTTGGTTCCTGAATAGGAAGTTCCTCCAGTGATTTTAACGGTACTTCAGGACCTACTTCTTCAAACGAAATTACTCCAGAGGCAAGTCGTGCTCCTGTATAAGCATAAATATCTCTTCCATGAAACGTATAGGACTCTCCTGACCTCGGAAGTCGATTAATAGTTTCATCAATTTCACGTGCCTGTACAATACCTTCTGTACGCTTAATGTGGGTCAGTGTTCCGTTATCAGGAGTAATTACAAAGTGGCCTGCTCCTGTTTTTACTCCGAGACTCCTTCTCGTCGAACCTACACCGGGATCCACCACTGAAACAAAGACCGTGCCTTCCTTCCAGTATGCGATTGTCTGCCACAATCTATAGGAAGCTTCCCATATATTGAAAGGAGGGATGTCATGCGTTAAGTCAAAGATTGATAACCCCTCAGACACGGAATAGGCCACCCCGTGCATGGCGCTGACTGCCCCGTCACTTCTGCCAAAATCGGATTGTAGAACTAGCGCTTGATTCATCGAATCCCGCCTCTTTTTTTAGTTATAAATTATTGATAGTTTATCCAAATCCTTCAGCAAAATCAACAAGTTTATCGTTTCTGAACACTTTCATAAAAAAATTCTATATTTAATTTGTTAAAACGATTATCCTGCGAAGCCACCCGTGACAACCTGAAGATAAGCTCCCATTACTTGAAGACTCAGTTTCGAGATAAATGGGTCCTTTACGTTAGATGGACAAGGGCAGGTGGGGAAATAACTCGCTTTCCTATGGGGGAACGGTGAGCTTCCTCGCTCGTTTCACTCCCTGTGGGATCTCGCCTAGTCCCTTCTCCCATGGGAGTCTCATCATTTCCCCACCCCCCCAACTATAATGTTGCGAACGGACCCTTCCAGAAGATGAAAGTTCTTCTCCTTAATCTGCATTAAACGCTTTTATAACAGGCTATTGTGCATCGTTATACCCTTAAAAATAGGTACAGAACCACCTGGTCTAATTCCTTACGAGTTAAAGTGGTTTCGAGCTTCTGATTTGGCCAGGTCCGGAGGGGGATGATGAAGACTCCTGCGGGATGAACATGATCGGTGAGACCCCG
>NZ_JBQQCM010000009.1:0-180071 GCF_052246755.1 Halobacillus sp. B29 | reverse complement strand
GAATTTCTCCACATTGTATTACTATTATTGCTCTGCATATTCATTCTAGACGAAAGTGACTTACTAGGTTACTTTTTCTTTCATTCATAGACGAACAAGAATAATTAATTTCTATCATAGCACCTGAATGAATCCTCGTCAACCTTGCCCCAAACTTTTTTGTCAAAGGTCACATGGATGCCCCTTCAAACCGCTTCAATTGTTCCGAAGTTCCAAAAACGATAACAAGGTCATCTTCCATTATCGTTTTAGCAGCATCGGGGTTGTTAATGATCTCCGGCCCGCGTTTAATAGCTACAATGTTCACTCCATATTCTTCTCTGATCCTGGCTTCCTTTAAAGTTTGACCGATAAGTACAGAAGTGGATCTGATTAGAATTTCCTCAATATTGTAGTCATTGCTCTGATCGTGAAGCACGGTCTCCACGTATTCGACGCTGATTGGTTTCGTAATGGCAGTCGCCATTCTCTTTCCACCTATGTTTGAAGTGTTAATCACTTTATCCGCACCCGCCCGGTACAGCTTCTCTTCGGAAAAGTTCCGTTCAGCTCTTACGACCGTATAGATGTCAGGCTTAATCCCTTTTACCGTAACGGTGATAAATATATTATCCGCATCATTAGGGAGAGTGACAACCACCCCTCTTGCGCTCTCCAGCCCTGCCTGCAGCAGGATCTCGTCCTCGGTAGCGTTTCCTGTAATGCATAACGTCCCCTCTGGCAGCCGGGCAATCACGTCTTCATCTGATTCAATGACTACCAGCGAGTGACTTTCTTTATGTAACTGATGAAGGACTTGCTGCCCCACTCTGCCGAACCCGCAGATAATGATGTGATCCTTTAGGTTTTTAATTTTTTGATTCATTTTCCTTTTCCTCATTTCATTGGAAAATTCACCGTTGATAATTGCTCCAGCCGCTTGAGCCAGAATATAAGTTGTTACCCCAATTGCAATCGGAATGAGAATAAGGGTTAAAATCTTGCCTGCCATTGTATCTGGAGAAATATCCCCATACCCAATGGTTAACACGGATACAACAGCCAGCCACAAAGCATCAAAAAAAGAAAGCTGCTCCGTAATCATATATCCAATAATTCCGAAAAGAACAAGCATATGCAACAGTAATAAGGAAACGAAAACTTTGCGTTGATCCATCAATCCCACCTCAAGTTATCCCTTTCTTTTCCTATAATACCATTAGAGGCGGTTACGGAGTAAGATGAAATGTATCATTTCGGAAGCCTTCCCGTATAGACAACAAACGAGAAGTACCAAACTATGCTTTTTCCCTTTTTAAACCACTCTATTCAAATTTTCTAAATTTTTTGTCGAAAAAGGATGAAATTTATTTATATTTTGTTATACTACTTATTAACGGAACATTTAAGGAAAATGTCCTTAATTTAAAGGAGGAACATTTTTGAACAATATAAAAGAACTCATTTCATTTATAGAAAGCGATATTCTGAATATCCGCCGGACGCTGCATCAGCATCCAGAGCTCAGCAACCAGGAATATCAGACATCTGCTTTAGTAAAAGAGAAACTTACGGAATACGGTATTGAATTCCAAACCGGCTTTGCTAATACCGGCGTTCTCGGAATTATCCAGGGAGGACATCCGGGAGGGACAGTAGCGCTCAGAGCCGATATGGATGCCCTTCCGATCCAGGAAGCCAACCAGCATGAATTCGCATCTAAAAACGACGGAAAGATGCACGCATGCGGACATGACGCCCATACGGCTATGCTGCTTGGCGCCGGTTACGCTCTTCAACAGCAAAAAGAAGACCTTCATGGCACGGTTTTACTCGTCTTCCAACCTGCGGAAGAGACGTCTCCTTACGGCGGTTCACAACCTATGCTTGACGATGGAGTGTTTGATCAATACACCCCGGACGTCGTTTACGGTCAACATGTATGGCCAAGCCTCCCTGTAGGTCAAGTAGGTATTCGGGATAAAGAAATGATGGGAGCTTCCGACCGATTTAAAGTGACTGTTAAAGGAAGAGGAGGCCATGCGAGCATGCCTCATGATGGCAATGATGCTTTAATTATTACCAATCAAATCATCTCTAGTCTTCAAACAATTGTCAGTCGGAACGTAAATCCTCTTGATTCAGCAGTTGTAACCGTTGGCCGGATTGAAGGCGGTTATGGGTACAATGTTATTCCCGAACAGGTGGTTTTCGAAGGTACCGTACGTACTTTTAAACCAGAAGTGAAGGAAAAAGTAAAACAACGTTTCCACAGGGTCATTCAGCAGACGGCCGAAGCGTTCGAAGGAGAGGCAGAAGTAACTTATTATGATGGCTACCCCGCGACCATTAACACACCAGAATGGGCTCAGACAGCCCGCAAATCGGCCCAGCGTCTTTTAGGTGAAGAGGCAACACCTTCTCTCGATCCAGCTTTAGCCGGAGAGGATTTCTCCAGATTCCTGCTTCACTATCCGGGTGCCTTTATCTGGCTCGGCACTCAAATTGAAGATGCCGACAATCAAAAACCACTTCACGATTCTGGTTTTCAATTGAATGAAAAGGCCCTGCCGATCGGAAGTCGTTATCTAGTCCAGGTGGCACTGGATACACTACAAATCCTGGCTGAAAGTAAAGAAGGTGACCGAAGTGCCTCATAACGATTCATTCATTCAGGCTATCCAGCCTAAATTAACTGAATGGCGCCGTCACTTTCATAAATATCCTGAACTTGGGTTTATGGAATACTGCACCACCTATACCATTGGCCAGGAATTAGAGAAATTGGGCTTTACTTTATATGTAGGAAAAGATGCTCTACAAAGCGATTCCAGATACGGTGTTCCTGATGAAGAAACGCTTCAGGAAAAGGAAATAGTAGCTTCCGCGTCCGTAGATGACCGATGGCTTGCAGACATGAAAGGCGGTCACACCGGATTAGTCGCGGTTTGGGATACAGAACAAGCCGGCGACCACCTTGCTTTCCGCTTTGATATCGATGCTTTGCCGATTACAGAAGCTGAAGATGAACAGCACTTCCCTTCTAAACACTCTTTTGTATCCAAACATAAAGGTGTGATGCATGCTTGCGGCCATGACGGACACACCACCATCGGCCTTGGACTCGCTCATTTCATTGCGGAGAATAGTTCAGACTTAAACGGGAAGTTTACCCTCCTGTTCCAGCCGGCCGAAGAAGGCGGGCGAGGCGCAAGAGCGATGACAGACAAAGGCTGGCTCAATGGCGTGGACTATTTTTATTCCGGACATATCGGAATTCAGGATCTGCCTGTTGGAACGGTGGCGGCCACCACCAAAGGGTTTCTGGCATCAGCGAAATTAGACGCCCATTTTAACGGCCAGTCCTCTCATGCGGGTATGAAACCCGAAGAAGGGCGCAATGCCTTACTCGCAGCAGCCACGGCAGCGACTCAATTGCATTCCATCCCCCGGCACAGTGAAGGCATCAGCCGGGTGAACGCAGGAAAACTGATAGCCGGCAATGGACGTAATATTATATCGGACCGCGGCTTTCTGGAAATCGAAACACGCGGGGAAACGAAAGCCATAAATGCTTATATGCAAAAGGAAGCCAGACGTATGATTCAAGCTGCGGCGGACATGCACCAGGTCGATGTAGACATTGATTTCGTAGGTGAAACGGAGCAAATGATTTGTGACGATGCCCTTGCTACCTACATTTCAAAAGTCTGCGAACCTAGTGAGTACATTCAGAAGGTTTTTCCGGTGGCTCGCGTATCAGGCTCAGAGGATGCCAGTTTCATGATGAATGAAGTCCAATCCCAAGGCGGCCAGGCAACTTATATGCTCTTCGGCACTCATTTACCAGATAATCACCATTCCCCTTCCTTCGATTTTGAAGAAGAGGTCTTAACCACAGCACTGGATACGTACATTCACATCATAAAAGGGGGGCATTTGCTTGACTAACTTAGAAGAATGGCTGAATCGACATCTACTTGAATTAAATCTCACAGACGAGATGGATTATGAAAATGGATTTACAAGGCTGAGCTACACGGAAGAGGAAAAACAAGCCCAGCAGGCCTTTAGCCGAATTGCTGAAAACCTTGGGCTTGATGTTCATTCCGATCGGGCCGGTAACGTATGGGCAGACTGGAAAACGGATACGGAGGCTCCAGTTGTCGCTCTTGGGTCTCATGTCGATACAGTGAGTTCCGGCGGAGGGTATGACGGTGTTGCTGGTGTATTGACAGCCCTTGCCGCAATTAAACTTCTGAAAGATGAAGACTATACTCCTCATAAAAATATAAGCGTCATTTGTTTTGCTTCAGAAGAATCAGCCAGATTCGGTGTATCCACGATAGGCAGTAAAGCTGTCAGCGGACTACTCGACAAAGATGATGTGGCCGCTGTTGAGGACGCAGAAGGCGTAACCATTAAGGAAGCAGTAGAATCATTCGGCTTATCCTGGGATACGATTGATCAGGCTGAAAAAGGCGAGAAAGAACTAGAAAGCTTTTTAGAACTTCATATTGAACAAGGCACGCAGATTGAAAATAACGGAGCAGATATCGGAATCGTTCGCGGAGTAGCCTGTCCGATTCGTCTGCAGATAACAGCTGAAGGAATGGCTAACCACACAGGTACAACACCGATGCACCGAAGGTCCGATGCTTTTGCAGCTATCGCGCCGCTTATCACGTTTGTAGAAGAACAAGCCAACCAAATGAATGAAGAGCAGGACGTGCCTCTGGTAGCGACCGTGAGCACCGTTCAGCTTCATCCGAATGTGATGAACGTCATTCCGGGTCAGGTAGAGCTTGGAATTGATATCCGCAGCGTGGACGACACTTTGAAAAAAGAGCTGGCCGATCGAATTGAATCTTTTTGCAGGAAAATTGAAGCTAAACGAAAAATACAGGTTCACGTCAACACACTTGTGAACAATAACTCCGTATTCTTAGATCCGAATCTTCAAAGCAAGCTCGCAAAAGTAGTAGACCAACTCCAGTTAAACTCTATGGAAATGGATAGCGGTGCCGGGCACGATGTTATGAATATGGCTGAAAAATGGCCGTCTGGTCTCCTCTTCATTCCTTGCGAAGAAGGGATCAGCCATCATCCGAAAGAATACGCGTCCAACGAAGATCTGGCCAAAGGGGCCAGAGTAATGGCTGAATATCTAAAAGTTGAAACAGGTGAAAAGCCATGAAAACAACGATCGGAGTCATTGCACCTCATGACTCCTTGCAACAGATTATGTATGTAGCCAAGGAATTTGAGACGATCACATTTGTTCCTTATTCCTATGAACAGCTATCGGAAGTAAGCGACATTTTAACTCAACACCGATATGAAGTTGATCAATGGTTTTTCTCAGGCGTTTTGAATTATACGTACGCGATCGAAAATGAATTGATTACCGAAAATGAAGGAGCCTATCCTCCTCTTCACGGAGCGAGCTTCTTCGGAATTCTCCTTGAGGCTCAATTGGCCTCAAACCAAGTGTACCGGAAAGTCGGTATCGATACGATTGAAAGTGAAGAGTTTGAAAAGATTCTCTCTTATTACCAGCTTGAGGAATTATCCTATTATAATCATCCTTTTAAAAGTGGACAAAGTTCTGATGATCTCGTTAACTATCACACTCAATTATTTGAAGAAGGGAAGACGGAAGTCGTTATTACCTCTATCAAATATGTTTACCAGAAACTAAAAGATAAAGGGATCCCGGTTTTTCGTGTGACTCCATCTTATTTATCGATAAAGCTGATTATCCAGTTTCTTGAAGAACGGGCGCAGACAAACCTCTATCGTAATTCACAGGTAGCTGTCATCGGTTTCCGAATTAATCTGGATCCTGAACACTTAGAAGAACTCTATTACTCCTTCAAAACGAAGTACCAGGAACTTGATGTCCGACGTGCGCTTTATTCTATTGCCGAGAAAACCAATGGCTCAGTTATGCAGATGGGCGATGGGTTATTCTTCATTTTCACAACACGTGGAGAACTAAGCCATGAATCAGAAGCCGATTTATTTACCCTGATTCAGGATATCCGCCTTCAGACGAACCTTCAAGCTAAAGTATCGATTGGGTTTGGCGAAACAGTCCTTCAGGCAGAGCAGCACGTAAGAATTGGTTTCCGTCACGTTAAAGAGTACGAAGAACCCGTCATCCTGGTGGTCGATGACGATCAATCAATTTCGCTTAAACAGCAGAAAGAACAGATTGATTATCAGACGACCGATGTAGGGCAAGCCTGGAAAGAGAAGCTGAAAGATGCGAACCTCAGCCCAGGCGTCGTCTCTAAAATAGTCTCCTATGTGAAACATTACGGACGTGAACAGTTTTCGTCTCAGGATCTTTCCAGGTGGCTGAAAAGCACAGAACGAAACGGAAGACGAATTTTATCCGAAATGGAACGTGTCGGCATTGTGGAGCAAGCCGGTGAATCACAATCCGGTGAACGAGGCCGGCCGAGGAAGGTCTTTCAGTTCCTCCCTTTTTAGGGAGGAAGAGCCCTTCTTGCTACTAGACTCATGACGTTTACACAGTTTTTGGCTTAAAACGGAAGTATTAAGGAAAATTTCCCAAATTAATTGGAAGGGTGAAGCACATGAGTAACAACAATGAACAAACGAGTAAAGGTATGGCAAGGTTTTTAAACTTTATTGAACGAGTCGGTAACAAGCTGCCAGAACCGTTCATGCTATTTGTGTACTTGGCCGGATTTACGATTCTCTTCTCCTGGGTCGTTTCCCTATTTGGAGTCACCGTGGAAGAACCCGGTACGGGGGAAGAAGTTGCGATTCAGAGTCTCGTTTCAGGTGACGGTCTTGAGTATATCTTAACTTCCATGCTTGATAATTTTACTGGATTCGCGCCGCTAGGCCTTGTATTGGCTATGATGTTAGGTATTGGCCTTGCTGATAAAGTTGGCTTACTGGAAACAGCTATTAAGAGTACCATCTTGAAAGCACCAAAATCACTGATCACTTATGCGGTTATATTTGTCGGAATATTAGGAAACCTGGCTTCCGATGCCGCTTTCGTTATTGTGCCTCCTCTTGCTGCTATGGTTTTCTATACAATTGGACGCCACCCGCTGGCTGGTTTAGCCGCAGGTTTCGCAGGAGTCGGTTCCGGTTTTACAGCTAACATTATTATTGCTGGTACAGATGCCCTGCTTTCTGGAATTTCAACAGAGGTTATGCAAAGTATCGGCTCTGATATCGTGGTAACTCCTGTAGATAACTGGTATTTCATGATTGTATCTGTCGTTGTTCTCTCTATTACAGGGGCTCTTGTTACTGAAAAAATTATTGAACCCCGCTTAGGAAAATACGAAGGTAAAGGTTCCGAAAACGAATTGGAAGCAAGTACCACACTAGAGAAAAAAGGTTTTAGAAATGCTGTTATATCAGGCTTAGTCTTTATCGCTATTCTTATTATTGCTCTTGCATGGCCTGGGTCCGCTTTAAGAAACGAAGAAGGCGGTATTATTCCGTCTCCATTCTTAGATGGCATTGTTCCAATTATTCTATTCTTCTTCATCACCATCGGTATTACCTATGGTGTGACGGTTAAAAAGATCGAATCTACTCGCGATATTTCCGGGTTTATGAGTGATGCGATGAAGGATATGTCCGGATTTATTGTCCTGATTTTTGCGGCCGCTCAGTTTATTGCTTACTTTGACTGGACCAACATTGGTACGTGGGTCGCTGTCAGCGGTGCGAATGCACTTGAAGCTATGAATATGACAGGCTTGCCGGTCGTTGTTGGCTTCTCCATGCTGACCGCACTGATGAACCTGCTAATCTTCAGTGGATCTGCCCAATGGGCGCTTGAAGCACCGATCTTCCTGCAGATGTTCTATCTATTGGACTATCACCCGGCATTCATTCAAGCGGCTTATCGTATTGCCGATTCCTCAACAAACATTATCACCCCAATGAACCCATATATCATCGTGGTTCTTGCCTTTATGCGGGAGTACAACAAGAAAGCTGGCTTAGGGACATTGATTTCCCTCATGCTTCCGTACAGTATTATCTTTTTTGCCATCTGGGTCGTACTGTTAGTTGCCTTTGCACTGCTTGGCATTCCATTCGGTCCTGGTGTCGATATGTATATTAATCAATAATTGGATTTATAGAACGCCTGCTATTTAAATAGCAGGCGTTCTTTTTTATTGCTTAACTTAACTTTGGCGGATTGTGGAAGACTCCGTTTCGAGATAAATCGGGGTCCGTTACTTAATAGGTATAGGGATGGCGGGGAAATAACTCGTCTTGTTCCATCACCCAGACACTCGAGACATAAGCCGTTCATCAACGGACGGAAAGACCACCGTCCTTTTGATGCTCGGCTTATGCTGTTCGTGTCTTTCGGGGTGATTCCACATTTGAACACTTTCCTATGGCCCTACACGACGTAGGGTCGATCGACGTTGCCACAGGACGTGGCGACCTTAGTCGATCCTCCTTTTACTATGAGCTTCCTCACTCGTTACACTCCCTGCGGGATCTCCCCTAATTCCTTCTCCCATGGGAGTCTCGCCATTTCCCCACCAACCCCGCCGAGTAAGAATAACGGACGCTTTTATAAGAGAGGGTGCTCACCTTCTTAATCGGTCCAAAATGCTTTTATGCCAGGCTATTCCACACCGGTATAGGCTGAAAATAGCCTCATGATCCCATGATTTTTTCTCGTGAACCCGTCGATGTCTTAAATGGTTTCGAGTTTCTGATTTGGCCAGGTCCGGAGGGGGACGATGCAGACTCCTGCGGGATGGACATGATCGGTGAGATCCCGCAGGGCTGTTAAGCCCGAGGAAGCTCAGCACATGCCCGCGGAAAGCGAAATCGTCCCCCGAAGGACCTTCCGCATAACCAATATCTCGAAATCAAGTCTTACAGAAAAGGGAGCTTATCTTTAAGAATCAACTTGGAGATTTAATAGAGCTATCAAAAAACCTCACTCTATCGATAGCACTATGTTTATACAATGACTCAATGGGAACAGGTAAACACACGAACCTAATCTACTATAGAAAGCAGGTGTCTTCTATGTTTACGTTTCTTTCAAGTCGAGACGCATCCACTATAGTAATAGACATTAGAGAGAAATTAACGGGTCATGATGCGAGAATGCTTGATGATTATATACAAGGCTATTTTGATGATGATCAAAATTTTAAAGTTTTAGCCTTTGTTCCTGAACTTAACGGTTCCACTCTTGAAGGTTTCTGGGAAGGGACAAAGGTTAATTTAAAACGATGGAGACAGTTTTCAAAATTCGCAGTAGTTACTGAAAGAGCACTGATAGAGATCGGCACACAGGCAGCAGATTATTTACCAGGTTTAAAGGCACAGGATTATAAACCGAACCAGTTGGAAGAAGCGTGGAACTGGTTAATAGAAGATTGAGAAACTGACCTTAAAGAATCACCCCCCGGGGAGGTTATTTTTTTGTCCATTTTATTAAGGCGGATTTATGATGAAAATAAAACTTTAGGAGGCCACAGGGTACTGGTTGATCGTGTCTGGCCAAGAGGAATTTCCAAAGAAGATGCGGAACTTGACGAATGGCTTAAGGAAATTGCCCCAAGCCCGGATCTTAGAAAATGGTTCAACCATGACCCTGCTAAATTTAATACTTTTAAGGAAGCTTATCGTAAAGAGATTAAGGCTAATTCTGAAGCACAATCGAAAATTCAAGAATTGAAGGCAGTGGCAGCGGATAAACGTTTACTTCTCCTCTTCGGATCTAAAGATAAAGAACATAATCACGCGGTCGTGCTAAAGGAAATAATAGAAGATAAATAAAAGCTCAGTCCTGGACTGAGCTTTTATTTATCCCTTATTAATTTATACGTACCGATTCCTTTTGCCAGCATAGTCCCTTCAGAATCATATAGCTCTCCTTCTGCCGTTACAATCCGGTAACCTTGCTGCAGGATCCTCCCCTTTGCCGTTATGCTGCCGCCTGCCGAAGGTGCCAAATAGTTAATATTTAAATTCATGGTTGTACACCGGGTTTTAGTCGTAGAGCGAATAGCCATTCCTATAATTAAATCAAGCATGGTCGCATGAACGCCTCCATGCAGTGTGCCATTTACATTGAACAACTTTTCCTGAACAGGCAGGTTCAGAAGAACATTTCCCTCTTCGAAATGAATAATATCAAACCCAATATGGGAAAAGAATGGACTGGCTTCAAAACTTTCACGTACTTCATCAATTGTCTGTGTCATGCCTTTGCCTCCCTATTGACCGGTTCATTACTTTAAAAGTCCCGGCCGCTCTGGCTGTCAGGTTTCCATCACGGTCCATTACGCTTCCTTCTCCTGCAATCACTTTTCCATTTCTCCAGATTATTGTGCCCACTGCTGTAAATGGTCCACAATTCGTAAAGTCAAAATAATTGATATTTAAATTTACTGTTGTGGTCGGCTTCTGGACTAACTCTGCTATGGTTGAACCAATCACAATATCGAGCAAGCTAGAGAATATACCAGGGGGGATGGTGCCTTCGGCCGATAGAATTTCCGGCCGCACTTGAAGAGTGAGAATAATTTCACCTTCTCGACCCTTATGTTTAGTACAGCCTATGTGTTCAAAAAAAGAAGATTGACCTCTCACTCTCAAATCCCCTCCCTATATTTTTTCAACCATCAGGGCCATTCCCTGGCCTCCGCCGGCGCATAAGGTAGCAATCCCTCTTTGTGAATCACTTCTTTTTAAAGCATGTAAAAGGGTGGTCAAAATTCGGGCTCCGCTTGCACCAACAGGATGTCCAAGAGCAATTGCCCCACCGTGAATATTTACTCGTTCTTGATTCAGACCGAGCTCACGAATAACCGCCAGGGATTGAGAAGCAAAGGCTTCGTTCAACTCTACAAGACCAACGTCTTTTATCTTGGTAGAAGTCTTTTCAAGTAGTTTCTTAACAGCAGGTATGGGGCCGATTCCCATCACTTCAGGGGAAACGCCTGATACAGCCCAATCTGTAATTCGGACCATCGGCGTCAGACCAAATGACCTTGCTTCGGACTCCCTCATGAGCACCAGGGCAGCCGCCCCGTCATTCCGACCGCACGCATTCCCCGCCGTTACCGTCCCATTTTCCTTGAAAGCGGGCCGTAACCTCGCTAGCTTATCTAACGTCGTTTGAGGCCTGGGGTGCTCATCACGATCTACAATGAAAGATTCTTTACGCTCCCTTACTTCAACCGGTACGATTTCATCTTCGAACACTGCTTCCTCCATTGCCCTTGATGCCCGTCTTTGGCTTTCAAGAGCAAAAGCATCCTGGTCTTCCCTTGAAATCGAATAGCGTTCGGCAACGTTTTCAGCCGTTATCCCCATTCCAAGATCATCTCCATAGATTTCCTTCGGCTGCTGTCCAGCTTCCTTATTCGAATCGATTAATACAGGCTGATCACCTCCAAATCTCGAATTTCTTAGATAGATTGGAGATTGACTCATACTTTCAGTGCCCCCAGCCACAATGACCTCCGCTTGATCAAAATCAATTTGCTGAACCCCGGAGGCTACAGCTTGCAGGCCAGACGCGCATAGCCGGTTAATCGTATAAGCGGGAGAAGCTTCAGGAATGCCTGCTCGTAAAGCTGCGACTCGGGCAACATTAGAAGACTGAGTGGTCTGCCGGACCTCTCCCATAATCGCTTCGTCCACCTGCTCCACGGAAAGACCTGCCCTTGAAACAGCTTCTCTTATGGCGATGGAAGCTAAATCGGCCGAGGATAGATTTTTAAAGGCTCCTCCATATTTTCCTATTGGTGTTCGGACAGCACTTACAATCACAACCGGTTCCTTCATAAATTCTCCCCTCTCCCGTTCACAAGCTGTATTCCTTTTTCAACTGGCTGGAAATAATATTTTTCTGAATTTCAGACGTTCCTTCATAAATTCTCGTAATTCGTGCATCGCGAAAGAAGCGCTCAATTGGATAATCGGATATGTAACCAATGCCGCCGTGAACCTGAACAGCTTTATCAGCTACCCGGTTGTACACTTCTGATCCATATAATTTGAGCATCGCTGCTTCTTTAATTACTTTCTGACCTTGATCCACCATCCACGCAATCCGGTACGTAAAGGAGCGAAGCGCTTCGATTTCTACTGCCATCTCAGAAACCATATGGGCCACAGCCTGATGTTCAATGATCGGTACACCAAATTGTTCTCGTTCCTGGGTAAACTGCATCGATAAGTCCAGCAGCTTCTGGCAGGAGCCTAGATTTCTTGCGGCCAGCCCTGCTCGACCGTTCGCAAGGATTTTAAGGGCATTCACATACCCCTCCCCCTCTTGTCCCAGTACATTTTCGATAGGAACTTTACAATCTTCTAAGATAATTTCGGCTGAATGAGAACCATGCAGCCCCATTTTAGGTTCAATAGCTCCTACCTGGAAGCCCGGAAAATCTTTTTCCACAATAAATGAAGTGATCCCTTTTGCCCCTTTATTTGCATCTGTGACGGCCATTACAGTGAAAATATCTGCTTCTGTGGCGTTCGTAATGTAGTGTTTCGTCCCATTAAGAATGTACTTATCTTCTTGTTTAACCGCGGTGGTCTTTAAATTTGTCGCATTCGAACCAGCACTTGGCTCGGTGAGGGCAAAAGCTCCGATCGAATCTCCTCGCGCGAGCTTCGGCAGATATTTTTGTTTCTGAACTTCATTGCCCATTTCTACAATACCGACCGTGCCTATCCCCGTGTGACCTCCGACCAGCGTAGTGTAGCCATTATGAGTGGCTCCAATTTCTTCATACAACGCACACTTCCCTACCATCCCTATCCCAAGACCACCGTATTCTTCCGGGATACTGAGACCAAACAACCCCATTTCTTTAGACATTTCAATAATATGATCAGGAATTCTATTCTCTCTCTCAATCTCCATGGCTACCGCTTCTACTTCAGTTTGAATAAAATCGCGCACACTGTTCTTCAACATCTGAATATCTTCATCAAAATTAAAATTCAACTGTACCACTCCTCTGAATTATAAAATTGTAAGGACTTCATCTTTCTAAAAAATTAATATGGACTTGCATGCGGGGGGCTCCCCCCGTTGGACTTACTTTTTTCTTCCTCTATCAGTTTTCGCTTTAATAACTTACCCACTGTATTCCTCGGAAGCTCATCACGAATCTCGTATTGCCTGGGCACTTTATAACGGGTGAAACGAGTCGAACAGTACTCTTTTAAATCATTAATTTCGACCTTGCAATCTTCTTTCAGGACCACATAGGCTTTTACAATTTCCCCCTTATCCCTATCTGGAACTCCTACTACCGCTGCATCTTTTACAGCGGGATGTTCATATAAAACGCTTTCAATTTCCTGCGGATAAATATTAAATCCGCCATTAATAATCATTTCTTTTTTCCGTCCCACTATATAAAAGTAGCCATCTTCATCACACATGGCCAGGTCTCCCGTGTATAACCAGCCATTTCTTAACGTGTTCTTTGTTTCTTCTGCATGTCCCCAGTAACCTTTCATAATCTGTGGTCCTTTAATGATGAGCTCTCCTACGCTATTTACTGGCAGGATCTCATCATGATCGTCTATAATCCGGCAATCCGTACCCGGCATAGGAAGACCAATGCTTCCAATCTTTCGTATACCGCCCGCAGGATTCCGATGAGTAGAAGGAGATGCTTCTGAAAGACCAAAGCCCTCGCCAATTACGGCACCCGTCAAACTTTCAAAACGTTTAATAATCTCTACTGGAAGGGGAGCGGAACCGCTTGAACAAAATTTTAGAGAATCGAGACCATAGGATTCTATATTTGGGTACTGGACAAAAGCACTGTACATCTTTGGAACACCCGGAAAAAAAGTAGGCTGATACTTTTTAATTTTTTCTGCTACATCATTTACTTTGAATTCAGGAATTAACAGAATTGTGGCGCCAAGATAGATACCCAGATTCATAGCACTTGTCATTGCATACACGTGATAAAGAGAGGTAGCAGCAAGGACGATTTCCTTCCCTTTACCCATTAGCTTTCCATACATCGCGTGGCTCTGAGCAACATTAGCCACTAAGTTGTAATGAGTCAGCATAGCTCCTTTAATTTTACCGGTCGTTCCTCCAGTGTATTGAATCACAGCTACATCCTCTTTTACTGAGATAGGAATATCATTTTCCAGAGGATTCGCCTTGTTTATAAGACTTTCTAGCGACTCAGGAAGATCTCGCTCTGCTTTTGAGACAAAGACTAGAGTAATACCGCTTTTTTCCTTTACTTGATTAACAAGTAACCGATTGTTTTCCTCAGCCACCAGATAGTTCATACCGGAGTCTTCAATGATATGAAGCAGTTCCCTTTTTGTATAGCGCGGATTGATTTGAACGACGGTCAGACCAAGCCTTTGAGCAGCATAATAGGCCGTGATATAGTCCGGGTGATTGGAAATCATCAGTCCGATTCGTTCGCCTTTCGTTAATCCAAGTTCATTCCACGCTCCGGCCAGCCGGTCTACATTCTCTTTCAGTTGCTGATAAGTGACCAGGCAATCTTCATACACGATTGCCGTTCTCTCGCCGAATTCATGAGCCGATTCTTTAAGTAGTGTATAGAGAGACCTTTCTGGAAGGTTTATTTCTGTCTTCATTTCCGGAGAATACGATGAATACCATGGGCGTTTTTCTAAGTCCGTCACATACAGTCCCCCTTCTTTACACTTCTTCCTTCACCTCATCATAAGGCCATCCCGGGAGTGATCGTGATAAAGTCTTATCAGACCGGTACCCAAGCACGTATTCCGCCTGCATGACCGTATGAATTTCCCGTGTACCTTCATAAATGACAGGTGCTTTCGAGTTTCTTAAAAATCGCTCTACCGGATATTCATGTGAATAGCCATAAGCCCCGTGGATTTGAACAGCATCATTCGCTGCTTCATTGGCAAAATCACAGGCCTGCCATTTGGCAAGGGACGTTTCCCGCGTGTTCCGTCTGCCCTGGTTTTTTAATTCTCCCGCGCGAAATACGAGGAGGCGGGACATTTGATAGCCAGCTTCCATCTTAGCGAGCATCTGCTGGACCAGCTGATGCTTGCCGATTTCTTTACCAAACGTTTCTCTTTCGTGGCAATACTTCACGCTTTCCTCAAGGCACGCAAGAATCTGCCCGCATGCACCGGCGGCCACCGTAAAGCGCCCATTATCGAGAGCGGCCATAGCGATCTTAAATCCTTCCCCTTCTTCTCCAAGTAGATTTTCTTTCGGCACCTTTACATGATCAAAAAATAACTCTCCCGTGTTCCCTGCCCGGATACCAAGCTTTCCTTTAATAGCCTGGGACGAGAATCCCGTCATAGTCCGTTCCACGATAAAAGCCGATATCCCTTTATGCTTCTGACTTTTATCTGTATAGGCAAAAACGAGGAAATGATCTGCATGGTCGCATAAAGAAATCCACGTTTTCTGCCCATTTAAAATGTAGAAGTCTCCCTCTTTTGTGGCAGTCGTTTTTAAAGAGGCAACATCGGATCCAGCATTGGGCTCAGTTAATCCAAATGCCCCTACTTTTTCTCCTTTTGCCTGCGGAATGAGGTACTTCTGTTTCTGGGCTTCATTGCCCCATTGCAGCAGTGTCATACTATTTAGACCTGTATGAACGGAAACAGCCGTACGGAAGGCAGTATCTCCCCGCTCTAATTCTTCACAAACAATCGCGAGCGTATTGTAATCCATTCCACTCCCTCCGTACTGTTCAGGAATATAAACTCCCATCAGATCAAGGTCTGCGAGACGTTTCATAATTGAGGATTCAAAGTGACCCTTTTCATCCCATTCCTGAATGTAGGGATTGATTTCTTGATCTACAAATTTACGAACCACTTTTCTAACCATTTCCTGTTCTTCCGTTAATTCAAAATTCATCATTAAAATCTCCTCCTTGTTTTATTAATATCAACGCCTAACTCAACAGGAACATTTCGCTTTATAATTGAAGGTAAAACGTTTACTAAAGATATTCATTTAATGCACTCTGAAAAATTCATGTTACCTTTTCTATTAACTCTGTTAAACTCTCAGTGTCGATTCTTAAAGATAAGCTACCATTACTTGAAGACTTGATTTCGAGATGTTGGTTATGAAGGAGGTCCTTCGGGGGACGATTTCGCTTTCCGTGGGCATGTGGTAAGCTTCCTCAGGCTTCGCCTTCCGGGATCTTACCGATCATGTTCATCCCACAGGAGTCTTCATCGTCCCCCTACGGACCTAGCTGAATCAGAAACTCGAAACCACATAACCCCCCTGCTTGCTTGGTAAGAAAAAAGCATGGGATAAGGCGTGTATTTTCATGCTAGGACGATGTGGAAAAGCTTGTCATAGAAGCATTGAGGACCTATTTCGAAGGAGAGAATCCCCCTCTTCTGGCAGGGTTCGTTATTCTCCTGTGGCTGGGTTGGTGGGGAAATGGCGAGACTCCCATGGGAGAAGGGACTAGGTGAGATCCCGCAGGGAGTGAAACGAGCGAGGAAGCTCACCGTTCCCCCATAGGAAAGCGAGTTATTTCCCCGCCCGCTCCTCATATCATAACGGCCTCAACTTATCTCGAAACTGAGTCTTCCGCAATCCGGCCCTTTAGCGGAATAAGCCACTAATGAATTACAACGTTTACTACAACCTTCCTTTCAGCGCTGTCTATGTATAAAAAGCCAGCTATATGGTGTAGTGTTTTCATACAACTGGCTCAATCAGACTTACTCGTTCACGTTAATCGTGACTATTTCACCGTTTTCGACAGCCGCAATCCGTAAACCAGTAGTGAATCCTCCATCCTCTTCAATCCGCTTAATTGTATACACTTCTTTCTCTTCAGGAATCGCATCCAGTCCCTCCTGCATATGAGAGCGGATGGCTGATGGATCCTCCACCGTTCCCGCAGCTTTCATAGATTCCATAAAGGCATATACTGATACGTAGTGATAACCAGCTTCAGATCCTGGCTCTTCTCCATATTTCTCTTTATATTTTTCAATAAATTCATCGGTTCCTGGATAATCTGAATTTATAAGCGGTGTTACACCTACTGCACCATTCAGCATTTCATATGAACCAGTGACGGTTTTCATTTCATTCAGCTTGGCCTGGTCCATCACGATAAACCCGCCTTCAAATCCTAATTCTCTTGCTTGCTTAGCTACCTTAGCCGTTGGCTCGGATGGGCCTCCAATAAAAAGCACGTCCGGATCGCCTTCTAAGGCATTTGTAACTAATGTAAAGAAGTCCGTATCCTTAGAGAAATCGATGGAAGAATTATAGACCACTTCTCCCCCTTGCTCTTTCCAATGTGGCAGCAGGGCCTCTGTCCAATCTTTTCCGTATTGAGAAGACGTTGGAAGAGCCGCAATTTTCTTACCAAAGTTGTCCATAGCATAAGTAGTGAAAGGTTCGATATATCCATCATAGCTCGGTGGAATTCGGACCGTAAGTTCGTTGCCCTCCGCCGTCACTGCCGGCTCACTCGTATAGGCTCCAATAAGAAAGTTTTCCTTTTCATTGAACACTTGCATGGCCTTTACGCCTCCGCTGTGCGGGGTATAAATAATGGGCGTGTTATTTTCCTGAAGGAGACGTTTGGCATTAGCCGCCGTCTCATTCGGCAGGTATTTATCATCCAATGAAACGAGATTATACTTATACGTTTGTCCATCAATCTCAAACCCGCCACTATTGTTGATCTCTTCGACAGCCATTTTCAGCCCGTTCAACGAACGTTCTCCATAATAGGCTGCCGGGCCGCTCAAAGGTCCCGTATAACCAATATTGACCAGTTCTTCCCCCTCTTCCGCTTCTGTTGATTCCGTTTGACTTTCTCCGCCCCCATCACCAGACGCTGAATTTGACGGGTTATCAATACATCCTCCTAACATAAACAGAACCGAAAGCATCACCAGAAAAGCAGATAATCTGAAAACCTTCATTAGATCTCCTCCTTAAGGATAGGTGTTTTCTCTTTGACCGAACGCTGCTCCACTGTCTTCTATTCATTGTTCCTCAGGCTCCAATATAAGCCCTGCGAACCGTATCATTGGCTAACAATTCTTCGGATGATCCCTGCACAACCATGGATCCACTTTCAAACACGTAGCCCCGGTTCGCAATTTTTAATGCAGCAAAAGCATTCTGTTCAGCTAACAAAACTGTTGTACCATCCTTATTGATCTTCTGAATGACCTCAAACATCTGCTCTACAATAAGAGGAGCAAGGCCAATGGACGGCTCATCAAGAAGCATCATTTTGGGGCGGGACATTAGGGCTCTTCCGATTGCGAGCATCTGCTGCTGACCTCCACTCAACGATCCGGCAGCATTTTCTTTTTTCTCTTGTAAAATCGGGAAAAGTTCATAGACTTCGGAAATGGATTCTTTCACTTGTTTTCGCTTTTTCCGATGAACATAGGCTCCCATAATTAAATTCTGATGGACAGACATTTGCGGAAACAGCTTGCGGTCCTCCGCACACTGCACAATTCCTGCCTGGACAATCTTATCTGGTGATAAACCCGTGATCGACTTTCCTTCAAAAATAATGTCTCCGGCGCTTGGTTTTTGAAGTCCGCTGATAGCATTAAACGTTGTACTTTTACCCGCTCCATTTGAACCAAGTAAAACGACAAGCTCTCCCTCTCCCACTTGAATATCAATATCTTTAACTGCCGCAAAGCTTCCATATTTCACCGACACATTCGATAACTCAAGCACTGGCGTCACCTCCCAGATATGCTTCAATAACAGCCTGGTTGTTCATGATTTCTTCAGAAGTTCCCTCCGCAATTTTTTCGCCGTAATTTAAAACCATGATCTTGTCGGCAAGCTTCATAATCATTTTCATTTTGTGTTCAATCAAGCATACGGTGATGCCCCGCTTGACCATTTTTTCCATCAAAGCTGCCAGGCCTTCCGTTTCTCCTGGATTGATTCCAGCAGTCGGTTCATCGAGAAAAACAACCTCCGGGTCCGTAGCCAGAGCAAGTGCGAAAGCAACCCGCTTCTTCTCTTCCTGGGATATATTCAAGGCAAGCTCGTCCCTTACATGCGTCAATTCAACGAAATCAAGAACCTCCATCGCCTTGTCCCGGCACTTTTTCTCTTCCTCTTTATAACGTTTGGTTCGCAGGACTGCATCGAGCAGGTTGGAGCGCGTCCTGAGCCGGTGTCCAACGATCACATTGTCAAGAACGGTGGATTGTTCAAAAAGATTCGTGGTCTGGAAAGTGCGTGCTACCCCTAAAGTAGCGATCTTATTAGGAGGCAGCTTCGTAATATCCTTCCCTTTATAAAAAACCTGCCCGGAACTTGGTGTGTATGACCCACTTACTAAGTTAAAAAACGTAGACTTCCCGGCCCCATTCGGACCGATAATCGCGTTGATCTTACCCTTTTCAATCGTGAAATCTACTTCGTTAACGGCGACCAGTCCCCCAAACTTCTTCGTGAGCTTTCTGGTTTCAATAAACATTCCTTACCCCTCCTTCACCTTTTTCTCTGAATCTTCCTGTGGCTGACGAACATAGGAAGGCTGCTTCGGCGGAACGGCTTTCATTTTCTTCGCCTTTCTCTTCATTCGAAAGTCAAGATACGCACCCGCAATTCCTCTTGGATAAAAAATAATCAGCAAGGTTAAGAGCGGACCGAAAATAAGCATCCGATAGTCTTGTAGAAATTGCAGAGATTGAGAGACGCTGACAATAAGAAAGGTTCCTACAATTGGACCAGCAAGAGTCCCGAGACCTCCAACAAGCAAGTAGGTAAGGAAATCAAAAATGATCGTAATGTATCCAATGTCAGGACCGATAAACCTGATAAAAGAAGCATACAAGGCTCCCGCCAGACCCGCGAAAAACGTAGAGAGGACAAAGACGAGCAGCTTATTTTTCATCGTAGAAATTCCAATAGTCTGAGCCAGGTCTTCACTGTTCCGAATCGCTATAAACGTACGCCCTGTAAGAGAGTGGACAATTCTGTACATAACTAGAATCGTAGCCAGCAAGAAAAAAAGAATCAGGTAATATTGAGAGAGTGGGGTTTCAAACGAGATCGGACCGATGGCTGCGGGTGCAGGAATTCCTATCAATCCGCGTACACCGCCGGTCAGGCTGTCCCATTTATCGATCACTAAGTAGATGATATACCCGACACACAGCGTATAAATGGCAAAAAAGTGTTCCCGGGTTCTTAAAGAAACTAACCCTACAACAAAGCCGATGGCACTCGTAATCACACAGGCAAGCACAAGAGCCACCCAGTAGTTTAAACCCGCTTTAACCGTCAGCAGTCCTAAGGCGTAAGCTCCAATGGCAAAAAATCCAGCGTGGGCAAGGGATAGATAACCCGTATAACCTGCCAGAAGATTCAGTCCATAAACTGCAATCATCCAGATGAAGGCAAGGGTTAGCACATGCAGAAAGTAATCATTTTGCGAAAGAAAAGGAAACACAACCGCCAATAAGACAAATCCGATAAGCCAGCCTCTTTTCCTGAGAAATGCTCCCATTTAAAAACCCTCCCTGGAAAAAAGTCCTTTAGGACGAATGGAAAGAATAATCACAAGCAGTAGAAAAGCAATGAGGTCTTTATAATCGTTAGAAATATAGGTGGCGCCAAGACTTTCCGTAAAGCCAAGGATATAACCACCCAGGATAGCTCCAGGAATGCTGCCCATTCCACCAAGGATGATAATGACAAAGGCTTTCAGGATGACAAGGTGCCCCATTCCCGGAAAAACAAGATTGATCGGAGCCGATAACGAGGCGGCAATGGCTGCCAGCCCGCCGGAAATCATAAAGGTAAGCATCGCGACTTTATTTGTATTAATTCCGACCAAATGTGCTCCTTCCCGGTTTTGCGCCATGGCAATGATGGTGGATCCGATATACGTCTTTTTCAAAAACAGATAGAGCAGAACCATGGCCGCTATGGCTCCGACATTGATGAGCACACGCTGCATCGTAGCCGTTGTGCCAAAAAGGTTAATGACTTGTCCATAAGGCGTGGTCATGGTGCGGTAGTCGGCTCCCCAGATCAATTGAGCAAATGCTTCGAGAAACAACAGCATTCCGATGGCCGCAATTTTATCGTGGATCGGAGGGGCATTTCGAAGCGGGTGAAAAACCAGCCGATCCATAAGAACCCCAAGCAGCCCCACCACAAGAACAGAAACTGCCATGGCTATCCAATAATGAATCCCCCATAACAGCATCATGGTCAGCGTGATATAAGCACCAAGCATGTATAAAGCACCATGGGCAAAGTTAGGAATGTGAAGGATGCCGTAAACGAGTGTCAGTCCTAAAGCAACCAGACTATAAACACTGCCAATTGTCAGCCCATTGAATAGCTGCTGAGTTAAAATATCCATTGAACTTCCCCTTTAACCAGATTTTGAAGTCCGGGAACCCCAGGTGACACAGCAAAAGATCGTCCCTGGGACTCCCTGACCAATTCAATCAATCCTTAACTGCCCTGCACCTTTTCACGCTCCTGCTCCTGAAGCTTACGCCACAAAATTTTCCCACTATTGGTCGTAGGAAATTCTTTTCTGAACTCCACCAATCTTGGATACTTATAGGCAGCCATCCGTTCTTTGGACCAGGCCACAATCTCTTCTTCTGTCACTTCTCCTTCGTATCCATCATTTAAAATGACGAAGGCTTTAATATTTTCACCTTTTCGCGGATCCGGCACGCCCACTACACAAGCCTGCTGAACAGCGGGATGGTCATACAAAGCTGACTCCACCTCTGTCGGCCATACATTAAACCCGGATGCATTGATCATCCGCTTTAATCGATCCACGATAAAGAAATAACCTTCTTCATCACAGCGGCCAATATCTCCTGTCCGGAAAAAGGACTTGCCGTCTACATCTATAAAAGCGCTTTCATTTTCGTCCTCACGATTGTAATAGCCAAGCATGACTTGAGGGCCGTTTACAATAATCTCTCCAATCTCCCCCGTTGGAACTTCTTCATTGGTCGCCGGATCAATAATACGCGAATCCACATTAAAAGACGGGATGCCAAGACATTGAAGCTTTGGCCGGTCAGGCGGATTAAAATGGGTTTGAGCAATGGTCTCAGATAAGCCGTATCCTTCTACAAATTCAAGTTCTGTCAGATTGTATAGCTTTTCTCCAAGGGCTTTTGGAAAAGAGGCTCCCCCGCCGGATATCGCATAAAGCGAGCTCAGATCTTCCGACTTAACATCAGGATTGGCAAGGAAATCAACCAGCATCGTGCTGATCGTCACCCAGTGTGTGCATTGCTGATCGCGAATCAGCTGCCTTGCAGCTTCACGGTTCCATCTGGTCATAACGACAATTTTATTCCCACTGAAAATCGGCATCAGCATGCTGTGAATCATTCCAGTCACGTGAAATAATGGCAGAGTAGCTAATGTACTTGAATCTGAAGTCGCGCGAGCCCAGTGATAAGCTCCAATGGTGTTCGCCTGTACGGTGCGGTTGGTATGCATACACCCTTTTGGCAGTCCCGTCGTTCCTGAGGTATAAGGAAGTACCGCTAAGTCATCCGCTGCCACCGATTGCTCCTGTGGTTCTGCTTTACGCTTCAGAGCCTCTGCCCATATATGAAGATGATCCCCTGTTAAAGACGCTCTTGCTGCAGACACTTCTGGCGGAAGATAATCTTCCAGTTCGTTCCCTTTATAATCGGAATAAGCAGCCACAATCAGATGTCCAAGCGATGTACTTTCCACTAATGGCTCGACCACTTCCAGGAATTCCTGCCCGATCAAAGCATTTCTTATCGAGCCATCCTTAATGTAAAATTCGAGTTCATTTGTTTTCAGCATAGGATTAATCGGGACAACTACTGCTCCCGCTCTTAAGATCGCATAGTAACCAATAATGAATTGGGGAGAATTTTGCATGAATAATAGAATTTTCTCCCCTTTGGTAACTTCTAAGTATTGCTGCAGATAACAAGCCAGGTTATCGACCTCTGCCAGAAGTTCCTGGTATGTCATCGTTGCACCATAATAATAAATCGCTTCGTGATCGGGGTAACGAGCTGCAGATACTTTAAGATTGTCATAAATAGATGTTTCCGGCACGGTAATCGTTTTCGTTAATTTCGGCCAGAAATCATAGTGCTTCGTTTTCATGAATACCTCTCCTTTTTCAAGTTCAAATCCAAAGAATTTTTGTAAGCGTTTTCTTTTTTTCAGAAAAAATTAAGTAATCATCCATCCGCCATCTACTAATAAATCTGATCCCGTCATGTAGGAAGCTTCGTCTGACGCAGCAAAAGTAATCACCTTTGCAATTTCTTCAGGTCTCCCCACCCGCCCGAGCGCCGTATTGCGCTGAATGGCTTCTTCAAATCGCTTATTTTTTAATCCTTCTTCAGTCAATGGAGTTTCTGCAAAACCAGGGGAAACCGAATTCACCCGGATCCCATAAGGAGCAAACTCTAACGCCAGTGACTTGGTAAAATTGATGACCGCTGCTTTGGAGGAGCTGTAGTGAGGGATCTTGGCCCCTGCTTTATGTCCAGATAAGGAAGCGACATTTACGATCGACCGATTGACTTCTCCCTCACCCTGCTCCTTACTATTGATCATAAGACGTCCAAGTGCTTTCGAAACCAGATACACGCTTTTTAAATTCGTGTTCTGAATTCTGTCCCACTCTGATTCTTCCATATTAAGAATGCTAGAATTCCCTGAGGTTCCGGCATTGTTTACAAGAATGTGAAGGTCTCCTGCCTTCTGCTCAATAAAATCAGCCAGCTCCTGTACTTCCTCTTCTTTCGTCACATCCGCCTGAAAAATATCAGCTGCGGGGTTACTCAGGCCATCATTAATCTGCTGAGCTGCTCGCTCGAGCTTAGATACAGTTCGTCCCACCAGAATAACTTGAGCCCCCTCGGAGGCAAGCCTGGCAGCTGTTTGTTCGCCAATTCCGCTGCCCGCGCCCGTTACCACAGCTATCGTACCTTTAAATCTAGAAATGATTACCCTCTCCTTTCTTCTTATGAATTCTGAACATGATGACTTTCAAGTGCATCACGCAAATGTTGTGGGATCGTTTCACTTTTCTGCGCTTCATAATTAAAATGAACGACTACGGCTTCCGAATCTGCAATCTGTTCTCCTGTGTCGGCTGCTTCTATGCTGTGAGTAAAGTAGAAGCTGCTGTTTCCAATGTGTGATACCCAGGAAGATACGATCAATTCCTGCCCAAAATAGGCCTGACTGACGAAATCGCACTTCGTGGAAGCCAAAATGAACTGGCCAGATGAGTTCAGCTCCTCCGGAATCACTTCCTGAAAGAATTTCCCCCGGGCTTCCTCTAGATAAATGAAATAACTCGTATTGTTTACGTGCCCCGCCATATCCGTTTCACAGAACCGGACTCTCACTCGTATTTTATGATTCAAGTTTCACTCCCCCCTTCTAACCGGTTAGTATCTTTTGAATAAACCCCTTTAATAAGGGAAGCGATCACGTTAGTCGCTTTTATTAATTCCATTTAACAGGATCTCTACATAAATGTCTGTGAGTTCTTCAGCTGATACCTCTCCCTCAGGGTTATACCAGTAATAACTCCAGTTTGTCATTCCTAGTATTCCGCGCGTAACCATGTCGGCATGGAGGTCTTCCTGAAACTCTCCTTTACGAATACCTTCTTCCACAAGCTGCTGTAGATTTTTACGAAACTGATCTCTTTTTTCAACATTCTGCTCCAAGTACTTGGGCCCCAAATTACGCATTTCACGGAAAAAGATCCTCGCGCTTTTTTTTCGCTCGTTAATACTTTGCAGAACCATATAAATCATCGCACGCAGCTTTTCCCTGGAATCCTTTGCTTCATCCTGAAGAATTTCATCCTGTTTTTTAAGGAGAAATTCAATGAAGTTTAAATGAATCGTCGTTAACAATTCCTGTTTATTGGTAAAGTAATAATAAAATGTACCTTTGGTGACTTCCAGTTCGTCCACGATTTCCTGAATCGACGTTTCCGTGAAGCCTTTTTTGTCAAATAGATGAATGCTGACATCAATCATTTTCTGTTTCATCGCTGCATTGTCCTCTCGTTTAGGGATGATACGTTATTATAACATTCCTAAATCACACAAAAACGACGGATTTCATCCACGTTCAAGAATCATGGCAATTCCCTGACCACCGCCGATGCAAGCTGTAACTAAAGCGTATTGACCACCACTTCGTTTCAGTTCATAAATGGCTTTAGTTGCAAGAATGGCTCCTGTCGCTCCAAGAGGGTGCCCGTGAGCAATCGCTCCTCCATTAACATTCACTTTCTCAAGATCCATCTCCATTTCTTTATTACAAGCAAGTACCTGCGCAGCAAACGCTTCGTTAATCTCGATAATGTCCATATCATCCAGACCAAGACCCGTCTCTTCCAATACTTTCTGAGTGGCAGGCACAGGACCTATTCCCATAATATTTGGATCTACTCCGGCCACGGCGCAAGCCTTCACAGTGGCTAATGGAGTCAAGCCTGCTTCATCTGCTTTTTCTCTCGACATAACCATCAAAGCAGAAGCAGCATCATTTAAACCAGAGCTGTTTCCAGCGGTTACCGTTCCTTCTTCAAGAAAAGCCGGACGTAATTTAGCCATACCCTCCACGGTTGAATCGGGTCTTGGGTGTTCATCTACCTTAAATTCAATGGGGGCGCCTTTTCGAACGGGTATCTCAAGCGGTACGATCTGCTCCTCAAACCGTCCTTCCTCTATCGCCATCCCCATTCTTTGCTGGCTTTGCTGAGCGAATTGATCCTGTTCTTCTCTTGGAATGCTGTATTTCTCCGCAAGATTTTCAGCCGTTATCCCCATCGGAGGATCACCAATCTCTTTTGGTGCCAGCTGTGATTTCTTAAACTTCGGAGGAACCGGGCTGAAAGCTCTTTCCGGACGCTCCATCAAGTAAGGGGCCTGACTCATACTCTCCGTGCCGCCCACCAGATATACATCACCACTGCCTGCTCGAATGGCCTGCGCAGCGAGATAAATCGCATTGAGACCGGAGCCGCATTGCCTGTCCACTGTTAAACCAGGAAGGTTAATAGACAGCCCCGACTGTAAAGCCGATAGACGCGCCACATTGCCTCCACCGCTTAACACGTTGCCCATAATCACATCTTCAATCATATCCACGTCGACTCCAGCTCGTTTGACTGCTTCCTTAATCACTTCTGCTCCAAGGACATGAGCTGGTACTTTTGCCAATGTCCCTCCCTGCTTACCGATCGCTGTTCTTACCGCTGATACAATAACCGCATCACGTTCTGTCATAATTTCACTCCTCAATTAATTGTCTCTATTAAAATTCCGTATTGATCTTCCAGTTAAGCTCCTGATTGCGTAAGACTCCGTTTCGAGATATTGGTTTTCGAGGAAGGTCCTCCGGGGGACGATTTCGCTTTCCGTGGGAATGCGCGGAGCCTCCTCAGACTTCGCCTTCCGGGGTCTCCCCTGTCATTTTCATCCCACAGGAGTCTTCATCGTCCCCCTACGGACCTTGCCATGTATAGATCTAGAAACCACTACGAAAGCGTCTGCTCAATGAGTAAGGGGAATCTGGAAGCACTGCTAAGTTTCTAGCGTGTCACAGTGTAATAACCTTGGTATAGAAGCATTTAAGGCTGATTCAGGACGCTGACTTCTCTTATGGAAGGGTCCGTTATCAGATATCGTTGGGGTGGCGAAGGAAACGACGAGACTCCCACGGGAGAAGGAGCTAGGCGAGACCCCACAGGGAGTGAAGCGACCGAGGAGGCTTGCCAGTTCCCCCGTAGGAAAGCGAGTTGTTTCCGTAGCCCCCCTCATCGATTTTAGGCAACGGGCCCAAGTTATCTCGAAATTGGGTCTTACAGTATATGGCCTGATTGCTTAATAAGACTTTTCATGAGAAATCAACAATAACGTTTAACAGAACTTTTTACATCGCATGGGTGCCGCCATCCACGATGATGACGTCCCCTGTCACATGGTCAGAAGCCGCTGAGCTTAAGAAAATAGCCGCTCCTTTTAAATCATCTTCGCTGCCAAACTTCCGTAAAGGTGTGCCTTCAAGAAAGGCATCTCCGCCTCTTTCCATAAGTACTTTGGACATCTTCGTCGGGAAAAACCCTGGAGCAATCGCATTCACGCATATTCCCCTGGGTCCCCACTTGACCGCAAGATCCTTGGTGAAAGTAAGAACAGCACCTTTACTTGAGTTATAGCCAATCGTGTCCATGTATTTTGGATCTGATCCTTTTAAGCCGGCGACAGATGAAATGTTAATGATTTTGCCTGACCCTTGCTCGAGCATAACTTTTCCTGCGATTTGAGACATGAGAAATGTCCCCGTCACATTTACGTTAAACACTTTCTGCCAGGCTTCAAGCGGCATTTCCTCTGCCGGAGCTCCCCAGGTCGCTCCGCTATTATTTACTAATATATCGATGCGTCCAAAATGACTGACGGTTTCGTCCACGACATTCTGCATACTGTCGGGATTGGTAACATCACACTCAAAAGCAAGTGAGTCTACGCCTAGTTCTTTTAATTGGCTGCTTACTTCTTCGCAGGCATCCAGCTTACGTGAACAAACCACAACGTGGGCACCTGATTCCGCAAAGCCTTCTGCGATTTGTTTACCAAGTCCCCGGCCTCCTCCGGTCACAATGGCCACTTTATCCGTAAGATCAAAAAGCTGTTTAGCGTGCATATTCGCCACTCCGATCCTGAGTCTTCTTAAGCTCATATTTAGCAACCGCTCGTCGATGGACTTCGTCTGGCCCATCCGCCAGTCGCAACGTCCGGATATTTGCCCACTGCGACGCAAGAATCGTATCCTGGCTTACACCCGCTGCGCCAAACGCTTGAATGGCTCGGTCAATGACTTTCAGCGCCATATTCGGAGCCACTACTTTGATCATCGCAATCTCCGCCTTCGCTTCTTTGTTTCCGACCGTATCCATCATATGAGCCGCTTTTAACGTAAGAAGCCTCGCCTGCTCAATTTCGATTCTTGAGTCCGCAATCCATTCACGAATCACACCCTGATCCGCAAGCTTTTTCCCAAACGTTTCGCGCTCCTGCACCCGTTTACACATTTCTTCCAGCGCTCTTTCTGCTGCTCCAATTGTTCTCATACAGTGATGAATTCTCCCCGGGCCCAGTCTGCCTTGAGCAATAGCAAACCCTTTTCCTTCTCCCCAAATCAAATTGGAAGCAGGAACTCGAACGTCCGTAAACTCAATCTCCGCGTGCCCGTGCGGCGCATGATCGTAGCCAAAAACCGGAAGCGTTCGTTTAATCGTCACTCCCCTAGTATCAAGAGGAACCAGAATCATTGACTGCTGGTCATACTTAGGAGCATCCGGATCGTTTTTTCCCATAACAATACTAATCTTGCAGCGAGGATCTCCCGCTCCGGATGACCACCATTTCGTTCCGTTGATCACGTATTCGTCGCCGACTCTTTCTATACTCGTTTGAATATTAGTCGCATCAGATGAGGCAGCATCCGGCTCCGTCATAGAAAAGCAGGAACGGATTTCTCCATTCAATAAAGGACGCAGCCACTGCTCTTTTTGTTCCTGAGTGCCATATCGCTCTAATACTTCCATGTTTCCTGTGTCCGGAGCAGCACAGTTGAACACTTCTGGCGCGATACTCGATCGGCCCATAATTTCGCAGAGAGGGGCGTACTCCAGGTTGGAAAGACCCGCTCCCCGTTCACTATCCGGTAAAAATAAATTCCACAACCCGGCTTCTTTGGCCTTACCTTTCAACTCTTCCATAATAGGCGACACATCAGCAAAACGGTCCTTCTGATTAAGCTGGGATTCATAAACCGCTTCATTGGGATAAATATAGTCGTGCATAAAGGCATTCAGTTTTTCCTGAAGATCTTTCACTTTATTTGAGTACTCAAAATCCATGAAATTGTCCCTCCGTTACCCCGTTTTATGTAGCTGCTGTGATAGAACGCTTACAAAATACAACATTTCCTTTGATGACATCCTTACCATCCTGATTGGCTGCATGGACGGAAAACGTCAGCTCTTCTTCACCTTGTTCATCAAGAACCGCATGCAGAGTAATCACATCGTTCAGGAAAACCATTCCTTTAAAGCGGATCGAATAATCCTGGATAAAACCTTCCTCAAAATAAGGAGTGAACAGCTTCGCTAAGTTTCCCATCGTCCACATCCCGTGAGCAATAATCCCTGGAAGACCAGCCTTTTCTGCTTCCTCATCAATCGTGTGAATCGGATTGTAATCTCCTGAAGCACCCGCGTATTTAATAAGATCAAGCCTGGATACAGGAGGCAGTGTGATCGCTTCCAGCGACTCGCCCACTTGCAAGTCGTTCAGTCCAGTCATACCGTCATCCCCTTTCGCACTGCTTCCGTAATAATAACCACCTGCTCTTCTGAGAAAATAAGCTTGCCTTCCGGATCTTCGCCATATCTTTTCACTTTTAAAAATCCCATATTTCCGCTTTTACCGCTGCGTTCATAGTAATCTTCTACTTCGGCATAGCATAGAATCTCTTCTTCAACGAAAAGCGGCCGCTCGTAATGATAGTTTTGTTCGCCGTGAATCAACCCTTTATTCGGCAGGTTCAACTCTTCAATGTCTCCGTAGTCAAATACTCTTGGAAACGTCGGCGGCGCTATATTCCGGGAATAATTTTCTTCATCCGTATAAATAGGATGCAAGTCCCCAATAGCTTCCGCAAACTTTTTCACGGCGCCTCGCTCTACCCTGTTTTTTACTTTTTCGGACCTTTTACCAATCGTATGCTCAAACATAGTAAGCTTCCTCCTCCCCTGTTAGTCTTTAGGACCACCGGCAACATAAATGACCTGGCCGTTTACAAACGACGAGCGCTCATCAGCATAAAAAGCAACAGCGTTCGCAATATCTTCTGGTTTCCCACTCCGTCCTGCCGGGATTTTCTCCACGCTTGCCTGCACCAAATCCTCGAACGAAACCCCGATCCGGGCAGCTATTTCCTTCGTCATCTCGGTTTCAATAAACCCTGGAGCTACAGCGTTTGCCGTGATTCCAAATTTTCCTAACTCAATTGCAAGAGTCTTGGTAAATCCCTGCAGACCAGCTTTCGCTGTTGCATAGTTTGCCTGTCCGCGATTACCTAGTGCTGACGTTGATGAAATATTAATAATCCGTCCATACTTATTTTCAACCATATACTTTTGTACCGCGCGTGCTGAGTTAAAGGACCCTTTTAAGTGAACATCCATCACCGTATCCCAGTCGGAATCGGTCATTTTAAACAGCATATTGTCACGAATAACCCCGGCATTATTAACAAGAATATCAACCGATCCGAATTTCTCATGAACCTCCTGAACAGCCGCTTCCACTTGGCTGAACTCTACAACATTGGCTGTTTTGCAGTAAATATCAAAACCATCTTCCTTAAATTCACTCTCAACTTCCTGTAGAGCCTCTTCGTTCACATCAATAATGGCTACATTAGCTCCTTCTTCCGCGAATCGACGGGCAATTCCCTTCCCGATCCCACGGCTTCCACCGGTTACAAATGCGGTTCTTCCTTCAAACTGAGTTCCCATGTCCATTTTCCTCCCTTAGTGATCTAGCCGATTTTCACATGTCCTTTTAATAGATTCCTGGAAATGATTAATCGCTGAATTTCGTCTGTACCGTCATAAATCCTCCATAGTCTAGCTTCACGGTACCAACGCTCGATTGGAAGCTCTCTTGTGTAGCCCATACCTCCATGGATTTGAAGCACGCGGTCTACCACGTTATTCCCCATGGTTGCGCCGTACAGCTTAGCCATTGAAGCGTAGTGACGGTTATCTTCTCCGTTGTCGAGCGTAAAGGCTGCATTCAATACGAGCCATTTGGCTGCTTCGATCTCCACCGCTGAATCGGCAATCTGCCACTGAATAGCTTGTCTGGTTCCAATCGGCTTTCCGAAAGTCTCGCGCTCATTAGCATAATCAATCGCCATATTTAGTAACCGTTCTGCTGCTCCCACAGCCCTTGCTCCAACAACCCACCGAGCAAAACCGATCCATTCAAGTCCAAGTTCATACCCCCGGTTTATCTCACCTAAAATATTTTCTTCCGGTACCCTCACGTTATCGAAAACGAGCGCCGCCGGACCCCACTCGCCCATCGTATGGATGTATTCAGACTTCCATCCCATCGAGCGGTCGGCAATAAAGCAAGTAACCCCTTCTCTTCCAGCTGACGATTGGTGAAGTTCCTTGTCGGTAACCGCAATGACCATGACAAAGTCCGCTTCATTTCCGCCGGTGATAAATGTTTTCTCTCCATTTAACACCCACTCATTCCCGTCTTTCACAGCAGTCATGCGGATATTCCGCGTATCAGAACCAGCTCCGGGCTCTGTCATGGCAAAACAGGATTTTAACTCGCCGTTAATGGTAGGGATCAAATATTTCTGCTTCTGCTCCTCATTTCCGTAATACAGAATGTTGTCAGCTGAACCGCCGAACTGGAAAGGAACGAATGTCCTTGCCACTTCCATTTGCACAATGGCAAGCATCATCTGTCCAAGATCAGCACCGCCATATTCCTCCGGCGTATTGATTCCCCAAAATCCAGCTTCCTTCGCCTTCATCTGGAGCTCTTTCATCTTACCTTCGGGCAGGCTTGGCTTTCCTTCCCGCTCGTTACGTAGAACATCATTTTCTAAAGGTATTAATTCCTTTTCTACAAATTTACGAATGGTCTTTTTAACCATTTCCTGTTCTTCTGTTAATCGCAAATGCATATCACTATCCCCAATCTTTGTTATTTTAAAAAGATGGATTAATTACATACCAACTGGTTAGTATGTTTAGTTTTATATTATTTTAAATTTTCGGAAAATACAACACTTATTGCATAAAATCTGGATGTAAATTCCGAAATGATTGCGATCATTATTATCTTTCGATTTTTTTCATTGGAGATCGAATAAATTCGTCATTTTTTGCATAGTAATTATGAACGATTCCAAATTGATTTTCCAAAATATGATTAACATATTCTGTTATGTGGTACATATAAAATCGTGTACTTTAAAACCGAATTCCTTATAACGAGCCGGGGGAGGAAACTGGTCTTTTGATCCCGCAGCAACCTCTATCAACAGTCATAGAAGGTGCTCCTTCCAGCAGACCATGGTCTGAAAGATAAGGAGAGGACGACGAACGCACAACCTCTTCTCACTAGAAGGGGTTGTGTTTTGTTGATATATCTTAATAAATTTATAGATTCAGGTAATGTTAAATTTTTTTCATAAACAAAGGAGGAATCATCAATGTCCAGACTTCGAGATGCCGTGATTCAGCGCAGGAACTTCCTAATCTCCCAACTAACTCAAACTCGTAACTACAAATATAAACGAAATAACCTTTTAAATATGCCACTGGAAAACCTGGAAAGTGAATACGATCTTCTCAAGGATAAAATTAGTTAACCAGCTCGCTTTCCATTAAAAAGAGCGCTTGGAAGTAAAATGACTTCCAAGCGCTCTTCGTTTTTATTTACTTTCTTCCGGCAGGCGGTAAACACCTTCTTCATCATGTACTTCATTTCCTACCAGTGCAGGATTGAATACACAAACAACTCGGAAATCCGTTTTCGCACGTAAATAGTGTTTCTCATGTCCATCCAGGCAATACATCGTACCAGGTTTTATCTTATATTTCTTCCCATCTTTAAGCGTTTCAATCTCAGCTTCTCCTTCAATGCAGTACACCGCTTCAATGTGATGCTTATACCAGATATACGTTTCTGTACCTGCGTATAGCACTGTATCATGAAGGCTGAAACCAACATTATCATCCTTCAGAAGGAACCTTCTGCTTTTCCAATTATCATCTTTTACTTCGCGTTCTGTTCCGATTAGGTCTTCGAGTTTTACTACATTCATACTTTTGCTTCCTCCTTGCCTAGCACGGCTTTTATGCTTTCTTCAATAATATCTAAACCTTTAGAGATACCTTCTTCGTCGATTACTAACGGAGGCAGCATCTTAAGAACTTCATCGTCTGGTCCTGATGTTTCAATAATTAGACCCTTCTTAAAGGCTTCACCGGCAATTTGCTCTGTCAATCCTTCCTTCTTACTGGCAATTCCGAGCATTAATCCACGCCCGCGGACCTCACCTTCCATCTCAGGATAATCCTTCACGAACTGATGCAGGCGTTTTTGAAAAAGTTCACTCTTCTCTTCAATAGATTCGCTGAAGTCATTCGTTTTCCAATAATTCAACGCCTCTGCTGCTGTAACAAAGGCCAGGTTGTTTCCACGGAATGTACCGTTGTGTTCACCTGGACCCCACTGGTCATACTCAGGCTTGATCAAGGTAATGGCCATGGGCAGCCCGCTTCCACTGATCGACTTGGAAAGGCACACTACATCTGGTGAAATTCCTGCTTTTTCAAAACTGAAGAATGTACCTGTGCGCCCACATCCTGCCTGCACATCATCTACAATCAGCATGATATCCAGACGACGGCACAGTTCTTCCACTTTTTTCAGCCATTCGAAGCTTGCTGCATTAATTCCACCTTCTCCCTGAACAGTTTCCAGGATAATAGCAGCTGGAAGATCAATACCGCTTCCGCCGTCCTGAATCATTCTTTCAAGGTAATCCAGGGAGTCATAGCCATCCATATAATCATCGTACGGCATCGCCATGCTGTAGGTCAGTGGAATGCCAGCTCCGTGACGTTTAAAGGAGTTTCCTGTAACAGAAAGCGCACCGATCGTCATACCATGGAATGCATTCGTAAACGTAACAACCTTTTCACGGCCGGTTACTTTTCTGGCAATTTTAAGCGCACTTTCGACGGTATTAGTTCCTGTAGGACCAGGAAACATAATTTTATAACTCATGTTTCTAGGCTCAAGAATAACTTCGTTAAACTTTTTCAGAAATTCAGCCCGGGCATTTGTTGCCATATCAAGACTGTGAAGCAATCCGTCACTTTGTATATATTCAATCAGCTTTTGCTGCATAGCGTCATCGTTATGGCCGTAGTTCAGGGCTCCTGCACCCGCAAAAAAATCAATGTAGGAGTTGCCATTCCCGTCCCACATTTGATAACCCTTAGCCTTTTCAAATGTAGTTGGAAAACTGCGGCTGTAACTTCGAACTTCTGATTCAAGATTTTCAAAAACACTCATGTCCGTTTTTTGATTAGAATTAGTCATTAAAAGTAGGTCCTCCTAGTTTTTTAGTGGTCCGATTTTGAATGTGTTTTCCTGCTCATGGTCCTCCCCAGGGAAGTCGTCTTCCTCAAAACAAACACTGATGTCACAAGATACTTCTTTCTTCTTGGCATAACCCTGAAATAATTGTTGGGAAGGTTTGTTTGAAGGGGAGACTGTCGCTTCTATATAGTTCACATCTTCATGACGCTCCACAATATGATCAATCATCCTTGTGGCGAGGCCTTGCCCCCGCTCCGATTCAGCTACCGCCACCTGCCATATAAATAAGGTATCTGGTGAAGAGGGGTGGATAAATCCTGAAATAAATCCAACCGTGTTCCCTTCATCCTTTACGACTACTGAGGTATCGCTGAAAAATTCGCACCACAGCAGGTAGCTATAAGAGGAATTCAAGTCAAGAATGGGGATATTTTCAATCATTTCATACACTTCTGCTCCATCTGATTTCTCTGGTTCACAAAATTGATATTTTTTTACTTCCTTTGTAGTTGTTGGAATTGATATCACCTCAAAAACTTATTTTTTCTGAAAGTTCTGGCAAGTGCACAATTAGACACTAATAAAGGAGCGCAAATAAGTCAAAGTCGCTCAATAGCGGTTTGTTAGGCAATGAGGTGATAACACGTGCTTGATGGTAAATTTTAGTATCATTGCTTTAGCAAAGCGCCTCATAAGTCCTTATCCTCTGTTTTTTAAAAAAACATATCTGAAACCCCTTGATACATATAGACTCTAGATCATTTGAACTATTTCCGAAAAATCTTATTAAATTGATAAAAAGGTCTTGCACAGGTACGGGGACGTTTTTCACCGTGTTTCTGTATGAAATATGAACATTTTTATTGGATTTATGTAAACTTTGAGATTATAAGTCTTTTTGCTCTCACAAAAAAAGACTTCCTAAAACAGAAAGTCTCTTTTTCTAATATCATTAGATTTTCTTTTACCTCCGAAGTTCTAAATCTGAAATCTGAAAGCTGGCATCTCCCTGGTCCTGTTGCACCCTCCAGCTGGTCATAACTTGATATTCTCCTAAATCCCCGACTTCCCAGGTGGATTTTTCTCCTTCACTTGTCACTTCATATGTGTAAGTATCCATTTTCACTTCTCCAATTGTCTTCTGATCCTTGCCTAGTTTTGATACCTTCACACCCGGGTACTCAGTCTGGTTTTTCAAGATATTTGTCACTTCCGTGCGATCTGTCATGTTAAAAGGCATTAAGAGCATCATCACATATGACTGCCCTGCCATTTGCAGCATTTCGCCTTCCATTCGCTCTCCACCGGCAACCATGCGTTTCGTTTCACCTTCACTGCTTACCCACAGTTCTATAGCCTCTCCTGATCCTCCGTCTTCTTCCATGTTAACTTTGATATGGTTCGTTAACTCCCCATTCACTTCTTCTTCGCCCACTCTTTGCATCGTAATCTTTAAACTGCTTCCAGGGGAATCAAAAGAGTAGGATATAAGAGAGAACTTATCCATAATATCCGTAAACCCTTTGATTTGCTTTAGTTTGCTTACATCCCACTCGGCTTCAGTTTCCGTACCTTCGCTTTCACTGGTGTCTGTGCCGGTGTCTGTCAATTCACTTACTTCCTCCGTACTGTTTTCTTCATCCATTTCCTCTCCACTGGATTCTTCTACGGCTTGATCATTGTTTTCCTTTTCATTCGTACTGTCCGATCCACCGCATCCAGAAAGTACCCACATAAACATCATGGCGATTGAGATAAAACGAATGAATACCGGCAGCTTCATTAAAGACGCCCTCCTTTTTAATTGCCTTTACCAATCCGTCTCTTTCTCATTAAGCTTACCAAGCAAACACGAGAAGAAAAATTATACCCCAGTATAGTTTTTATGGATCCATCGAAAAAATTATACCTAGGTATAATTCCTTTTGGTGAACATCCGTATTACTTTTAAAGTACAGCATTTACATTAAACAGAAAGGCGGGCGACATGATGGATTCACAAAATGTTAAAAATAACGGCGGAGTTGCAAAGGATATTGAAGACAATAAGGTCATTGGCATCTTAGCGTATCTTGTATTTTTCCTCCCTCTCTTGGCCGCTAAAGACTCAAGATTTGCCATGTATCATGGAAACCAGGGGTTTCTTTTGTTTCTGTTGCTTTTAGCCGTTAATACAGTGGGAACCGTTGTCCCTATTCTCGGCTGGCTGATCATTCTCCCTATTGGAAACCTCTTAATCTTAGCTCTTTTGATCATGGGAATTATCAATGCCTCCAAAGGGGAAGAAAAACCCCTTCCTGTTATAGGAAAATATACAATTATCAAGCCTCCGGAATCTCATTAATTCAGGTGTTGGGGGAGCTTAAATGTAAGGAGACATTTCCATAATTCTTTTCATAAGCTGGGTTCGGTTTTTAACCTGAAACTTTTTCAAAATGCTGCCCACATGTTTTTTCACGGTAATTTCAGTAATATGCAGCTGCTCGGCTATGGCTTTATTGGAAAGTTCCCCGTGAATACTCAGCAGAATTTCTTTCTCCCGTTTCGTTAACAGATGACGGTCTGCGACATGAAGCACATGATCTTTCTCAAGAGAAACAGTCTGTGAAAATTGTTTTAAATACTGGATTAAACGCGGTCCTCTCACGTCCAGTAGAAATGTTGGAGAAGGCTGATCAGGACCAAAATCATAATGAGTAGCATTCGGAACCTTTTCGAATCCAAAAGCCTGAGTTAATTGCTGAAAGAAAGGAATGGGGGTAGAAGTGATGATTCTGCCCCCGGACAATAAAAGTGGAAATAAACTGTACAAGAGAAAAGACCGTGTATGACTATCTTCCGGATTTAAACAATCCAGCATGCGAATAAACCACCCTGAATAAGAATCTTCATCTACACGGTATTCTTCTTCCTCTTCCTTAGATAACTGCCTGAAGTAAGCCCGGGAAACCGGCTCTTTTTTTAATTGTTCAATGGTGTGCTTATTAATCGGCACGATAAGGGAAAGTCCAACCATTTCTCCTTCCTCGTTTTTTACAATCCTGCCCACGTTGAACCCTAGTTTTCTTACATACTCAGCTCCTATAAGGTCATTTTCCTTTTGATTATGTTCAGCGGATACATAGTAGTGGTAAGTTGTGTCTGTCTCCCGGTTATAGTAATGTGCTACACTGTCTTGATCGTAGCGGTTTCTTTTCCGGAAATATTCTTCTACCTCTTTGAAGTTATGTGCCCCGACAGGTTCAATATATTTTTTCTGTTGGTCTTTTTCCTGAAAAAATGCAGACCGGATCACCTCTTCACCAAGATGGTAAAAATATTCGGCAATCTCCCAGGTAGAACTCTGATTTCGATTAATTTGCTGGAGATAATAGGAAGCACTCCGCCTTTTTAAAGACTGATAGTGTTCAGGGGTCCGCTCCTGTATATTTAATACAATGGCTGATCTGATAATTTCATGAATGCCCCATCCATGATTGGTGCGGTTCACAAAGGATAGAGAGGTAAGCCTGGTAAAAGCGGTGGTGGTCGTTCTTTCATCTAAAATGAAATTAAGGGTAGCTTGATCAAAGTGACGCAGCACAGCAGCAGCTTCTACCAGTCGCTGAAGCTCCGGGTCGTTTACTTCACTCAGCCACTTTGAGGTGAGGTAGGTGAGAATCTCCTGCTTTTCGTGAGGGTGATGATCTGTATCTTCTTTATTGCCGTAAGCCATGGCCGACAGGGATAAGGTAAGGGGATGCCCATTAGTAAAGCGCCAATAGTCCTGGATCTCCGAGTGTTTCGTTACGCCTGCCTTATTCAAATACAGTCGCGTCTGGTCATAGGTAAAGGCGGTTAATTTCATTTGCGTTATGATGGACCGCCAGGCGGGTGACTCCATCCAGCCTGCTGTCAGAGGATAGCGGCCGGCAAGAATGATCGAAATCGATTCAGGGAGGGATCTAAGAAAGACTTCACGGAACCAGCGGTCCAGTGAACCTATCTTTTCATAAGTATCGACAGCTATAATAATTCGGTGGTTTTTAGAAGATTCTTTTAACATATGCAGGCACTGATTTAGAGGGGTTTCCTGAGAGTTGGAGAATTCCAGGGACAATTTGGCATCTATTTGAAATAATAACTGCTCGGCAAGCATGGAAGGGGATTGTGCAAAATCCTCACTATCCAACCCCAGAAAAACCATTCCATTCAGGCGTTCTGCCAGGCGTTGAAACGCATGAATTAAGAAAGTTTTACCAATCCCTCCCATGCCATAAACATGTAAAATACGTTTTGTGTCCTTACTACTTTCAATAAATTCACGAAAATACTGCAGTTCTCTACCCCGGCCTACAAACTGGTCATTTTCCAATTCCATAAGAGTGGTATTCCATTCCTCCTCACGAAGTTCTTTATCCGCATTGGATAACCACATATCCAGCCCTCCATTATGAAGTACACTTCAAGGCCTTATCATTTCATAAAAAAAGGTAAAAAGACCTGACGTGCCTTTTTCTTTCTATACTATAAATTTACCACATTTTTCTCTTCCCTTTAGCAAATGAACGTAATTTATTTGATAATTCCCCGTTAAACAACTTATCGATTCTGAAACAAATTCATTTACTATTCGTATATTGGATAGCAGATCATTCTGAAAGGAAGTGTGGCATTTATGAAAGTTTTAGAAATCCTCTCATTAATCGCAGCCATAATTTCTCTCAGCATCTCTTTATTTGTTCAAATTGACTTCCTGATTATGACTACTCTATTTGGAGGGATCGGTTTCTCTGTCTTACGATTCATACGTACATATGAGCAAAGAAAAAACCAGGTGCTGGGGAAACCGGATGCTAAATACTACTCATCTGGAGGAGACTCATTCGACATGGATGGTGAATTTGACATTGGCGGGGATGCTGGTGGCGGCGATGACTAATTGGTGGCCAGCTTCATAATAAAAAAAGGATTCCCTCAACATTGTAAACTGAGGGAATCTTAGGTAAGAAGCAGCCGAAATCAGCGAATTTCCTTAAATACATTTTTCACTTTTGGAACGACGTAGTGGCTGCCGCCCTCGACGTCCTCGATCATCATAGAAACCATCAAATCAGGATTCTCGGTATCCCACGCAATAAACCATCCGTTCTCCTGCGCATTTTCCTGATCAAGAGATTGTTTTAACTCGGCCGTTCCGGTTTTTCCTGCGAGTTCAAGCCCTTCTACCTGTGGTTCGTACCCTGTACCATTTTTATTTTCGACTACTGCTTGTAAGGATTCGCGTACGGTAGATGCCGTTTCCGGACTCATGATACTTTCATGCCATGCCTGCCCATTCTCTTCATTTTTCATTAAGACAGGTTTTAGCATTGTACCTTCATTAATAAAAGGGGTGTAAGTCATAGCCAAGTGTAACGTACTCATCTGAACTTCCCCCTGGCCATAGCCTGTATCTGCAAGCAGCGGTTCGTTGTTCCCAAACGAATCTCCATTCAGAATCTGTGAAGAGCTTATTGGATAGGATAGCGGGATGTCTTCTTCAAAACCAAAATCCTTCGTCTGCTCTAAAAAGGTTTCTCCACCAATATTTAAAATAGAACGCGCAAAATAAATATTATCTGATCGTATGAGCGCATCACGCAAATTCACCTGCTTCTCTTCGTTGGCTCCTGGAACACGTGTCACTGAATACCCGCCCCAACCTTCTTCACTGTAAGTTCGCTCAGGGATTGACATCTCTGTAACTGGATTAATTGCACCTGATTCCAGACCGATCGATGCCGTAATCGGTTTGAACGTCGAGCCCGGAGAATAGGTTTTAGTAAATTTATTCACAAATGGTCGATCCGGGTTTTCCGTCAACTCGTTTCTACGTTCCTGACTCATCCCTAAGACAAATTGATTTGGGTCATAGGAAGGAGCACTCACAAGAGCACTTACCTCTCCAGTAGAAGGATTGATCGCAGTAGCAGAACCGGAATCTCCTTTTAATTGGTCGTACACCGATTTCTGTACATCCGTTTGGATCGTAAGGGTAACATTCTCTCCATCTGAAGCAGGCTTTTCGGCCAGTACCTCTTTCACCTCGTTATTTTCATCTAAGATCGAAACTTTACCACCCGGTGTGCCTCTCAATTGCTGCTCCATCACTCTCTCAAGACCAGTCTGTCCAACCTGATCATTGGAAGTATAGCCTTCACCTTCACGCTCTTTCAGTTGTTCAGCTGTAATATCGTCCACATAACCGGTCAGATGAGCGGCGGCTTTGCCTAGTGGATAAACACGTGCATTGTCAATCTCATTAAATTGGGTCCCTGCCAATTCTTTAATGGCAGCAATACTTTCTTCATCATCATTGGCCACCGACCCTATAGGTACATAAGAGTCAGCCTTTACCCAGGACTGCTTTAGCTTCTGATCGATGCTTTCCACAGAGATGTTCAAGATCTCTGATAAACCTTCTTTCGCTTCCTCTTCCTCGCCTTCCATTCTAGACGGTACCAGCCCAACTTCCTGAATGGTACCATTCACGGCAAGCCCTTCTCCATCCTGGTCGAAGATCTCTCCACGCTCAGGAGAGAGGGTTTCTGGATAAATGGTATCGCCCTCTTCCATTCCTGCAAAGACCATGGAAGGGTTCCATTTTAACGCCCACGGCACATTATCCTCATCTTCTTCAAATACAAGTTCAGCTTCATGCGAAAAATTAATCGTTCCGGCCATGGAATTCATGCTTGCCTTATAGGCAAACGTTTGGGTTTCCTCCTGGTCATATTCCTGTTCTTCTTCAGGAAGACTATATGTAACTTCTAAGTCACTTACATTAATATCTTTGTAAATTTTCTTGTACCTCTCTGTAAACTCTGCTTCGCTTATCTTCTCTTTAGAATCCTCTCCCAGCAGTCCATACATTGTTTCATAATCTTGATCTTCCCACGCCGCCATATAGCCCTTGAACGTTTCTTCCGGACTCGGGTTTTCAGAACAGCCTGCAAGACCTATGAAAGCAAGAGAAAGAATAATAACCTTTAGCCACTTCATTGATAGCTGCCTCCTTCTAGACAAAATAGGACAAATTCCATCTTAATAGTAGATATTATATCAAAATTCTGACGATAACGTGGGAACCACAACCTATCAATTGGAAATTTAACCCTCTTTATTTGGAGCGATAATGAAACTATCTGCTTATAAGAACTGTACGATAGTATTTAAGTTTACTAATCTATTAAAATAAAAAGATCTGTTAAACGATGTTGTTGATTTTTTCAGAAAAGGTTTATCAAGCTATAGGGCCGTATACTGTAAGACTCATTTCGAGATATCTTTGGTCCGTTACTTAATATAGAGGAGGGATGGCTGCGGAAACAACTCGCTTTCCTACGGGGGAACTGGCAAGCCTCCTCGGTCGCTGTCACTCCCTGTGGGGTCTCGCCTAGCTCCTTCTCCCGCGGGAGTCTCGTTTCCTTCGCCACCCTGTGATTGAAGAGTGAACGGACCCTTCTATAGGCGATAAGGGGGGGCTTGATCGTCCTCAAATGCTTCTATAACGCGATTCATCCAGGTCGACAAGCTAGTTCTTAAACCAGTCTCCACCTTAAACCAGAGTTTTTCAAACATGATTTAGAGCTCCCTATTTCGCAAGGTCCGGAGGGGGACGATGTAGACTCCTAGGTTAAAAGCGGAAGCACCTTGGTCAGCGTCGTATGGACTGGACTGAGCTGGCGGAGATAAAGAAAACACGAAGAGCGGAGCGATTCGATGTTGCCTTATCGTACAGAAGTGAGGGAAGTCTCACTAGACGCTAGGTGCTGGAGCTGGATAGCTCTCCATGTCGTTTATGTTCTGATATTTGAATAAGACAAAATAAAGTGTAAGAACAGGATGAACATGATCGGTAAGATCCCGGAAGGCGAAGCCTGAGGAAGCTTACCACAGAAGAGGAGGTTCGACTAAGAACGCCACGTCGTGTGGCAACATCGAACGACCCTGCGTCGTTCAGGGCCGGAAAGCGAAATCGTCCCCCGGAGGACCTTCCGCTCCTCCAAATGTCTCGAAACTGAGTCTTAAATAAACGGGAGCTTATGTGTAAGATCAATACTGCGATTTAAACAGAATAAAAAAGAAGTCCCCATTAAGGGAACTTCCATAAACTACACGATTAAGTTAACGATTCGATATATGATTTCAATACTTGTACTCCCTGGACACAATCATTCAGCGAAGACCATTCATCCGGAGTATGGCTGACACCATCTTTACTATTAACAAACAGCATAGCGACAGGCAAATAATGGCCGACAATCAAAGCATCGTGTCCGGCTCCGCTTGGCAGCTCCATTCGCTCAATACCGTGTTGCTCTATAGCCTGACCCAGCTTTTCCTTTAAGTGATCAGGAATTGGTACAGGATCTACTTTCAAGGTCTGCCGAAAGCGGTACTCCACCTCAAACTCTTTTGAAATCCGTGCCGCTTCTTTCTCAATCCGTTCAATCAATTGGTTCCTAGTTTCTTCGAAGATATCACGAACATCGACATTCAAAGCAACTTTTCCAGGAATAACGTTAATTCCATTCGGATATACATTCAGCTTCCCTACCGTTGCTACAGCAGAATCACTATATTCTCTCGGAAGATCATAAATATTTCGAATAAATTCTCCAGCTGCCACCAGCGCATCCTGACGCTCCGTCATAGGCGTATTGCCGGCGTGACCAGCTTTTCCAATGAAATCAAATTCCAGCCAGCTCGGTCCAGCAATTCCTTCGACAATACCAACTGGCAGGTTATTCTGCTCCAGTCTCTTTCCTTGTTCAATATGGACTTCCACAAATGTCCCGATCTCTTCTAAATTTCGAACAGCACCGGCAAAGGTTTCAGTAGAAAGCCCAATGCCATTCATGACTTCCTCAAAGCTTTTTCCATCCTGATCAGTAAGTTCTCCTTGCAGCTCAATATCCGCCGTTCCTGTCATAGCACGACTCCCTGTAAGACCACTGTTGAAGCGGGCTCCTTCTTCATCGGAAAAGATAACCACTTCGTACGGCACATCAGGCTGATAACCACTTGCTCTCCACGCCTCAACTACTTCAAGAGCTGAAAGAACTCCGAGAGGTCCGTCAAAGTGGCCACCGTTAGGTACACTATCCAGGTGTGAACCACTTAAAACAGCGGGTTTATCAGGATCTTTACCTTCTAAAAGACCGAATATATTTCCAGCCCCATCCTGAGATATCGCAAGCCCCGCTTCCTTCATCCACTCGATGGCCAGCTCTTTAGCCTGTTTTTCTTCTTGAGAGAAGCCAATGCGCATACTTCCTCCATCATCTGTTAAACCGATCTCAGACAGGAGATGCAGGCGCCTGGCCAGGCGGTCTCCGCTTACGCCATTATAATCATAACGATTATCGTAATCCTTGATAAGTTCTTGATGTAAATCCCATTCCGAACTCACACAATCACTCGCTTTCCACTGTATTTTTATATAACTTTCCTCTTTCATACCGTGACAACTCTATCTTTATTCTCTAATACGCGAAGTTTCGGGACTAGAACCGTGCAGTACTCCAAGATAGTTAACTATTCCCTCTTAAATAATACCTTGAAGACTTAAAATCAACTCAGAAATCAACGCAGATCCAAGAAAAGTACCAAGCAGTACAAGGCTGGCAACTACGATAGTTCTCCAGCCCAGTCGTACAAAATCGGTCCATGAACGGCCGATCGCGATTCCCGCGTAGGCCAGTATAGGTGTGGTAAGAGCCAGCAGTTCAACTTCATTCGTCCAGGCGACAATATAATCCGAGCCAGGCATCCACGGCATGGAAATGAGTACACCGATAATCGCTATGTAGGCGACACTAGGGAATTCAATAGGGATAAGCCTGTGCAGGATAAATCCTGCCAGACAGACAAGCACCAGAACAAGCATGCCTGGGGCTGCAGCCAGAGGCATAATGTCATATCCTAGCCAGTTGCCAAGCAAGGATGTTACGCCAAAAATAACTAATAATAAAGACCATTCCTGAATATTTTTTAACATGGCAAGCTTCCTCCTTTACCCTTTCTTGTTTCGAGTCATGACGCCATACAGCTTCTCTGTCAGGGGCAGCCCTATAAAAATACTAATGTAAAGGCCTGTTGAAAGAGATAATAGATTACTTGCGCCAGCGAATGCTACTATCTGGTTTTCTAAATCAGGAAACGCTTCAATCAGCGAGCCGCTTGCTGCTGCCATCATACTGCCGCTCCCGATTCCGGAGGCCATTGCAAAAGAAAGAGGATGAAGCGGGGTCACTGTAGCCAGAAATCCAGAAATCAGCCCCATAAATACCGCTCCAAAAACCGTCCCAAAGATATAAACCGCCATAACACCCTGACCTTCAGCTGAACTGATGCCGTACTTGTCCATAATCAGTCCAACGTTTGGTTCCCTCGCTACAGAGTGCGTCATTCCAATCGACTCACGTTTTAACCCAAGCCATACGGCTACAGGTAAAGCGAGAAGAATCGTACCCAGATTCCCTAACTCCTGCAGTAATAAAGCTGGGCCTGCTTCAATCAGCTGAGGTAAGGACGGACCAATGATAACGCCAATCTTAGCCAAAAGAAGGGCTACACCGAGAACGATAATCGGCTCAGCGTTCTTAGACTGCTTTTCCTTCACAATAGGAGTAAAATACAAGATCAGACCAATAATTAACGCATACAGCATCGGCAGCAGCAGAACCACACCCGGGCCAATGGTAAAACTGTACGTGCCAATTGCTTCCGTTACTAACACGGTTATTAATACAAGAACATGCAGCCTCCAGTCTTTCCATAGTCCAGAGCCCATTCCAGTACTCATACAACCACTCCTTTCACATCACTTTATCACTTTCACTCGTTGCAGTGTCATTCTATCACAATACTAAAGATTATAGAGTATCGTACCTCACAATTTAAAAATTGAAAAGAGCCTGCTATGCACGTTTTTATCAAAATTAAAAACGCAGCCAGCCGGCTGCGTTTGATCATCCCTTTACCTTTTCGGGAGTCCATGAGGATCCAGTACAAATTTCTTAGCTGCCACTTTCAAACTACTGGAGCATCTGCAACATCGCAATATATTGAGTTGTCTAAGTCTTCCATAGTTCAGCCACTCTTACTCAATTAAAACCTGGCATAATAATCATAAAAAAGCCTGCCCCCATAAGGAGCCAGAATTTCATCCACGAAACTGATTAACTCACCTTTTTCCTGACGAGTATAAAAGGATTGAAGACATTTCGTTAACCTTCCAGCCAAAGCTTCATCATAGTTTTTCAGAGAACGATACATCCATTTACCCTCTCCTACCCATCTCTGATTGGTTCTTAGGATAAACTGGTGCAGACTTTCTATCAGCGCACTGACGGAATAAATATCTTCTTCCGGCATGGTGGATCCCTCCAAATCATCCAGCTTGTCGGAAATCGCGTACCGTAATTCATCCAGTTTACTCAAAGATAAAGCACTAGGCCCTTCTATTAAGCTTCTTTTAGCTTGGTCTTTTATCTTTTCACCTTTACTGCCCCCTTTGAGTACCGTCCCCTCCGCACACATGCGGGTCATTAAGGGTACTCCATGCTGAGTTTCTATAAAAAATGCATCTTCCAGGGAATTTTCATTATGGACAAACGCTTCAATCGGCCATTCGCAATAATAATACGATTTTCGAAAGGGTTCCTGATCAATAATCACGATATCCAGATCTGATGAAGGCGTCTCCTCGCCACGAACGACGCTTCCTGATAGTACAGCAATCTTGCAATCCGGAAAATATAATTCAATAAATGCTCGGGCTGTATGAAAGGCATCTCTTTTCATGGGATCATCCCACCTTTTATGAATCTTTTATCAAACGCGCGAAGGCGTTCAACTTTATCATATTCAGAGATCAGGACAGTGTTCGACGGACAAAATAACGAAAAACAGAGAGTCTCTTAAAACGAAGAGACTCTCTGTTAGTCTATCAAACTTATATATTTGACGGCACCAGCGCTTTCATCGAATCTAATGCGCCGTTTCCCGGACTCTTGCACCCGAGTGGGTACTCCTCCGAGGGTCCGTATCCCCCATGGAAATCGGATCCGCCCGTTATGATTAAATTAAACCGCTCCGCATAGTCTATTGCTTTCTTTTCTAACGATTGATCGTGAAGAGGATGGTAAACTTCAATGCCTTTTAATCCATACTTAGTCCATTCTTCAATGGCATCAAAATTATCAAACTGCCCAGGATGAGCCAGTACGGGAATACCTCCCGCCGCTTCAATTGTACGAATGGCATCGATCGCATCCAGATAGTGGACAGGCGTGTAGGCAATTCCCTCTTCCCCGCTCTCTGTTTGAGCAGCAAATAACTTTTTGTACAATGGGCTGTAAATTTCATTGGTAAATCCATGGTCAATCAGTGTTTGCATAATATGCTGCTTATAGACGGCAGTGGAACCTTCCGCATGGGACTGGACTTCTTCCCATGTAATCGGGTATCCTGCCTGAATAAGTTTCTGTACCATTTCATAGGAAGCAAAATGTCTTCTTTTCAACATCGGACTGCATAAATGCTGTAACTCTGTACTATCTTCTGGAACGTGGTACCCAAGGATATGCGCACGTCTGTTACGCTTATAGTCAAAGGCTGAGATTTCAATGCCGGGAATGATTTCAATGCCTTGCTGTTTTCCAAGTTGTTTTGCTTCCTGTAAACCCGCTGTCGTGTCGTGATCCGTAATGGCCAGATGGGTCAACTGCTTGGTTTTTGCCAGATCAATTACCTCTTGAATGGTCATCGTATTATCTGAAATGCTCGTGTGACAATGTAAATCTATCAATTATTTTCAACTCCAATCTCACTAGAACGTTGACCGTTATCACCCAATCAATGAACGCTGGGCGTGATATACCGTTTGACCATCAACCATTGTGCGGCGGACAGTTGGATACGAGCCATTCATATCGATAAGGAGAATGTCCGCCTGCTTCCCTGACTCCAGACTGCCCCGTTCCTCAGCAATTCCAAGGGCTTGAGCCGGATATAAGCTTACCATACTCCAAGCTTTCGGCAGGGATATACCTCTTTGATTAATTTCCGCTACTGATGGAAGCAAGGCTGAAGGATGATAATCGGAACAAACGATGTGGGCTGCACCATCCAGGACAGCCTCAATCGCACGCATATTGCCGCTGTGAGAAAAACCTCGCACGATGTTCGGTGCTCCGACGCTCACATATAACCCCTTAGCAGAGGCATGGCGAGCCGCTTCCATTGTTATTGGAAATTCGCTGATCTGGATTGGAAAATCATTCATAATGTAATCAATTTTCTCGACCGTGTCATCATCATGGGAAGCAAGGCTGATCCCTTTTGAATGAGCATACTGAGCCACTTTACGGAGATCTGCCCAATCCACTTCTTCTTTCAGGCTTAACACTTCTTTTGTCATGGTAACCGCTTGTTCATCGGTGATGTTGTACTGTTTTTTCGTAAATTCCTGGAATCCATCCATTGACTTAAATTGACCCTGCCCCGGTGAATGATCCATGAACGATAAGAGATCAATCTTCTGATCATGAATAAAGGATTCAATGACTGGAAGAGCATCCCTGTTCGTCAATTCATAGCGGAGATGAATACGGTGGCGCACCATGGACGGAATATTCTTGCGTCGTTCATCAAGGCTATTCATCAAGTTGACCGCCTGCTCGTCCCCGCGGATGCCGGATCCATCGGACAAGGAGATGGAATGATAAATCGTCGTAATTCCGTTCCCTGCAAGCTTACGCTCCATCTCGTTCATCGCCATTTCTAACGGAAAGAACGTGTTAGGTCTTGGTTCCATTTCTTTTTCAATTGCATCACAATGGGTTTCAATCATACCAGGAGCCACATGCATTCCTTCTGCATCAATCGTTTCATATTCATTCTCCATCCAGTCTTCAGGTGAACCTCCCACTTGCAAAATCCGTCCGTCTTCAATCCATACATCCGCTTCAATTACTTTCTCAGGCGTAATGACTTGTCCATTTATGATCACTAATCTCCTATTCATGTCTGCACGCCCTCCTGCATCATTCCTTGCTTCATGTTGTATTGCTGATCAACCACCGACTCCATAAATTCAAGGTCATGGAAAATACCGAGCATGCTCGTTCCGGCTTCCTTTAAGCGGACGATCATATCTTTCACGGACTCCTTAGTGGCTGCATCAAGGGATGCGGTCGGTTCATCTAATAGAAGAAGTTTCGGTTTTTTAACCATCGCCTGAGCAAGGTTCAAGCGGAGTTTTTCTCCTCCACTAAAGGTTTGCGGATACGCGTCCCATAGTTCTTCCGACAGATGGAAGTGGGAAAGCATCTGTCTTGCTTCCTCAAGTGCTTCTTCCTTAGAATACTTCATTTCCTCCAGAGCTTTCTGCACCACTTCAATCGCCGTGACACGCGGCATCACTTTTAGAAATTGAGAAACATAGCCAATTTCATTGCGGCGTATGGACAAAACCTCTCTCTCCGTGGCCCCGGCTAAATCCAGCCACCCATATTGATCAGAGTGATACATGATCTGTCCTGATGTAGGAAGATAGGTGCGGTAGACACTTCTAAGAATTGTAGATTTACCAGCTCCGCTCTTGCCTGTAATTCCAATAAACTCTCCCTGATCCAGGGTAAAAGTAACATCGCTGCACCCCTGGATCGTTTTATCGAAGTGATGCATGTAGAACGATTTTTCCAATCCCTTTATTTCCAGTAGCTCTGACATACTGCTCCCCACCTTATTCTTCTCTATTTCCGTAACGCTCGATAAAGAGCTCTACATCGTTCAAATCCTTAAAACGCGCTTCCAGAGTTGCCCTGTCCCAGTTCCACCAGGCGATTTTTTGCAGTTGATCCGCAACGTCTTCAGAGAACCTCCTGCGAATCGGTTTGGCTGGTACACCGGCCACAATCATGTATGGCTCTACGTCTTTTGTGACTACAGCCCCGGATCCAATCACAGCACCGTTTCCAACGGTAACTCCCGGCATAACAATCGCGTTATGACCAATCCATACGTCGTGTCCGATCGTGACTGCATCTTCCTTTCGCCATTGAAAAATTGATTCATCATCTCGTGCATCCAGCTGATATTGTTTCCTTCGATAGGTCATGTGGTGTTGAGTGACCCTCCACATCGGATGGTTGGAAGGGTTAATCCTCACGTGTGAAGCAATGGAGCAAAACTTCCCTACGTGAGCATGAGCGATGTTCACATCCCCATCTGTATAGGTATATTTACCTATTTTAGAATCCTGAATAAGTGTGCGATCCGCAATAGATGTCCATTCTCCCAGGTCGCTATTGAGCACGACACTGGATTCATCGACAAAAGGACCAGGTCCCAAAATTCGCTTTGTTTTTTCTAGTTGATCGGCAGACATAAGACACCTCCTAAAGATATTAAAGCAGAGAATGAACGAGCAGCTGGGTGTACGGGTGCTGAGGATCTTCAAGAATCTGGTCCGTTAATCCCTGTTCTACCACTTTTCCCTGTTTCATGACCATTGTTCGATCAGCAAGCATACGTATGACGCCCAAATCATGTGAGACGACGATCATCGCTACCTGAAGTTCCCGTTGAATACTACGAATTAAATCAAGGACTTTCGCTTGAACAGACAGATCTAAACCAGTGGTTACCTCATCCAGCAATAACAACGGGGGATTATTGGCAAGCGCCTTCGAAATTTGAACACGCTGCTGCATACCTCCACTGAACCGTTGGGGTTGTTCATCCATTCTTGAGACAGGAATTTCAACCTTTTCCAAAAGCTCTGCTGAGCGGTCCCGGATATTTCCGACATGAAAGTGACCAGCAGAGATTAATTTCTCAGCCACATTGCCGCTGCTTGAGTAATCCATTTTCAAGCCCAGATGAGGGTTCTGATAAACCATGCCCATGATATAGTTTCGAATGTAGCGCTGCTGTTGAGCCGACTCGGTAAAAATATTTGCTTCCCCGTTTTTATAGTCCTGGATGTGCGCGCTTCCGGACGTTACCTGCTGGTCAAAGTAAAGACTTTTTACTAATGTACTTTTCCCAGAACCGCTTTCGCCGACAATCCCTAAAATTTCACCCCGGTCTAAGTCAAAGCTCACGTTGGAGCAGGCTCGGACACTGCCGCATACCGGACAGTAGTTCTCTTCCAGTTCCTCATGTTCACAGAAAGAACAGCCCGGTCCAAAACGTTTCGTTAGTTGGTTCACTCGAAGAACTGCCGAATCCGCCTGATTATTTTCATCAGTCACTGACCCTTCCCTTGTTTGTATGGACGTCATATTATCTCACCCCGCTTTGTTTCTGCATCTTATTACAATAGCCCGTATCCGAGCACTGATAGAATTTGTCCCCACTGTGGCTGTCGTAGATTTCATCCAGGAATACATCGTCACTTCCGCACAGACGGCAGGATTCGCCGTTGAATTCTTCTTCCTCAAACTGATAGTCTTCAAATTGAAGCGGCTCGACATCTGTGTAAGGCGGGACCGCATAAATCTTTTTCTCCCGGCCGGCTCCAAATAAGTACAGGCCATCAGCCTGATGAAGTTTTGGAACATCATATCTTGGGATCGGACTAGGATTAAAAATATAGCGTCCGTGTACGATGCAAGGATAGTCCGCACCGATGGTTATTTCACCGTATCGAACAATATCCTCATAAAGACGCACCCAGATACTGCTATATTCTTTTTCACCGTGAAGGCGTTCCGTTTCTGTTTCACGCGCTTCAACCCTGCGCAGAGGCTCAGGTTCAGGCACCTGCAGGACAAGAATCTGGTCGTCGCGAAGCTTTTCTTCCGGAATTCGGTGTCTTGTTTGAATCACGGAAGCCTCCGCAGTATCTTCTGTCGTTTCAATACTGCTGCTTGTTTCCACAAGTTTTCTAATACTCACGGCGTTGACGCTGTCATCGTGACCCTGATCAATCACTTTCAGGCAGTCTTCCTTTCCAAGTAACGATAAGGTAAGTTGAAGCCCTCCTGTTCCCCAGCCGCGGCCGATAGGCAGTTCCCGAGACGCAAAAGGAACCTGGTACCCCGGAATGGCTATTCCTTTTAAAATGGAGCGGCGGATTTCCCGCTTAGAACCTTCGTCAAGAAAGGCAAAATTATATTCCTCCATCACAAAGCTAGGTTGTTTCAGCATATTCTTCCGCTCCTTTTCCTGACTGTTTCTGCTGAGCTTGACGGATGCGGTCAAGCTTGGACTGGAAAGTGATGTAGTGTGGCAATTTCAGATGAGATACGAATCCGTATGACTCAACGCTGTCGATGTGAGTGAGTACGTATTCCTCGTCCTGAGATACTTGTTCACCTGAGGTTTCCAAGCTGCGATCCAGAATCGACATCGCAATCCCCTTCACCTCGTTTTGCCCAAGCGTCAATCCATAACCTATAGCAAACTGTAGATCGTCATCATCTTCATTTCCAGCGAATGAGTTAATGCTTTCTACCTCCGTCATCATAACCTCTCCCAGATAAATCCCATCCTCATCATTTTCATCAAACGGATACGGAATGGTAACTTCAGTGTAGCCGACTCGCAGTTCCCCTACGGTAGGGTGAATTACTCCAAATCCGCGCATACTGCTGTAAGCAAGAGACGTCATGGCCCCTGTTTCACCGCGCGCTAAGGTTTGCAGCCGGGCTGATCGGGAAGCAGGAAAAGTAAGTTTTTGGCGAGTGATATCATAGGGTACAACTTCTTCGTCTTCTTTCGTGCTGGCGACAAGTCCCTGCTCCCTTAAGAGATCTACGATTTTTGGAAAAGTTATCTGCTCCTGCTCTTCTTCATCCACCAGCCCATAATCTGCAGCAAACTGCTGAAGTGCTTCTTCATTTTCGTGGCGAAGACTGAATTGAAGGAGCCGGTGTGTATAATCGTTCGTCGGTCCAAGCATCTGGCCGCCTGGAATGTCTTTAAAAGAGGCTGATATCCGTCGGATGACTCTCATGGAGGAAGTATCTACCGCATGGGAGTAAAAATGGCGTGGAAGCGTTGATCGATAAGCTCTCAACAAGAAAGTCGCCTCCAGTGGATCTCCTTCTGCCTGCTTTAAAGCTATCGCTGCATATTCCGGCGCATACATACCACCTTCTCCCATAATTCGATCAATCAGCAGCCGCATTTGCTTTTCAATCATTTGCGGATCTAGTAAGCTTGTTATTTCACTCGTTCGGTAATATTTTGATAGTTTATCAGCCTGTTCAATGGCTTCCTGACCGCCAGTTACTGCTACATAACCCAATTCGATTCACCTTCTTTCAACTTTTGTTGTTCTAGGGATAGCTATCAGCTGTCCTGTTCTCGTAACGAGACATATATCAATTCCAAGAGGGTACTCATCTGTCAGGTTGTCCCGGTACTCCATCCAATTCGGGTTTAATCCTTCAACGTAAATGGATTTTTTGCTTTCTATTCCAGGTCCGGTCAAATCGTATGATTTTGCAGACTCGCTTTTTTCAAATCCATCAACGAGAAGAAATAACGTCGCACTCTGGTGGGGCTGATATAGCGTTCCTGTCTTTAACTGCTTCATAAAGGGTACGATTCGTTCTTGTTCCATAGATTCTACAAAATGATAATCTGCCTGTTCACCACTTGCTGATTTACTGAACGTTTCCCAGTGAATGTATCTTCTTACTGCTTCAGCTTGTCCCGATTCAATATGAAAAGTTGTTTCCTGATCCAACAACGTGAAGGCAATACCCATCATTGCTTTTGGAAACGCTGCGGGCGGTTGTGTGGCCTCGCAGAACCTTTGTACATCTGCTTGTGTACCTGGTCGGCTAAAGGCATCTACCATTTCACGGAAAATATGCTGGGAATCATGAACGGGATCGAACCCTGTTATCATTGTGTTAGTCATCATAATCCTCCATTGTGTCAAAGTTCACTTTTGTTCTTGCAGCCCTGACTGCTTCTTCCTGATGCCGCTTTTGAATAGCTTCTTCCTCTTCTAACAGACGCGTGCTCCATCCTTCTGTTTCCTTTAAGCGAGCATTTAGAGCAGCGTCGATGACAGCAATGTGGTAGGCTTTCTGCGGCTGTTCTCCCATAATGACTCCTATGCCTTTCTTATCCTCAATGGAGACGCCGCACTCAGTAACGAGTACCTCGCCTGCATAAAAGGGCTGATTCGAGACTGAATCATTATTTTTCAACATAACCAGACTCTTTTGAGGGTGCTTATCCAAATGGATCGCATAGCTTTTCTCAATTTCCTCTGCCAGAGACTCGGCTAATTCATCTCTGCCTTCTACTAAAATTTTGGTGAGGCGTTTCTTTCTCATGGATCGTGACCTCCTCTAATAGTCATGTTCAGAAACCTTATAATTCAGAAGTTACCTGGCAAAGATCTCCTCGATATTTCGCTTTTGTGTACTCCATTCGTCCTGCAATTTCATCCTTTACTATGCTCTCTATTTGTAATAGGGGTGTGCTTGGAGATATTTGTAGATACGACCCTTCATTTCCTGTTGGAACCACAGCCTGGAACGTTGAATTGATCCGCTTAGGCAGCACCTTGTAATTCTTTTTTAAGATGTCATACAAAGATACAAAGCTGGTCAAGTGCTTGCTGATGTCCGGAAACATGGCTGCCGGCAGCCACGTTTCATTCCAGGCGAGCGGAGTATCATCCGCAAAACGGAGAAGCTCAAAGCGATAGACTTCATCGTTAGCTGACAAACGGAGAGCCTCCTGCACTTTTTTAGAAGGAAGCCGCTTCTCCTGAGAGACAATAATGGCTGACGGTTTCATACCAAGGTTTTGAACCATAGATGAAAATTTTGTAAAAGGAGTAATGGTATATTGCAGATCAAGCGGCGGCTCGTTTACAAAATAACCCACTCCTTTTTTACGGCTGATCATTCCTATATCTGTCAGGCGGTCCAATGCCTTTCGAATCGTATAACGATTGGTATAGAACCGGTGGCACATAGACGCTTCGGAAGGAAGCCGTTTGCCATCACTGTAAACCCCTCGTTCAATTTCATTTTGAATCTCGTCGGCAATCGACATGGCCATCGATATATTATTGTTTTTAAGTTTCATCTCTGCACCTCCATGAAAGGATATCCTTTCTCTACAACCTACGGTAATAAATAGAGATGAAACCGGCATTAAGGTGTGTTATATGCACTTAAAGATCGTGTAAACCTGTACGACTAACTTCTTTACATTCAGTGACATAATCTCAAAAAATCCCGTCATATCAAGTTTTTCTACTTGTTGAACGATTTTATAAAACGAATTAATTTCCATTAATATTTGTTTTGAAGCGAATTGCGATGACTTCAAGCAGCACAGCAAAAGCTAAAATGTAGTAGGTGATCGCTCCTATCTCATTCAAATCGAAATAGAAAGAGCTCGCCATGAACATGTTATAACCTATACCTCCTGCTCCAGCGGCGGCACCCATGGCTACTGCAACCGAAAAATTAATCTCAAACCTCATAAAGGTCCAGGAAACTAAATAAGAAAGAGAGGTAGGAATGACCGCCTGCACGACAATTTGCCACCAGGAGGCACCGCTTGCTCGCAGAGCTTCAATCACGCCTTCATCGAGTTCTTCAAAAGATTCAGAGTAGGCTTTGATCAAATACCCCGCTGAGTGGAAGGTCATCCCAATAACCGCAGCCACACTTCCAAGCCCGGCAGCTACCGCAAAGATCAGTACCCAAAGCACGGTAGGAACGGCCCGTATAAAGGCGACAAAGCCTTTAATCACGTTCGAAACTCGTTTGTTAGATAAATTCTCCGCTGACAACAGACCGAAAAACAGACCTAACGCTGCCCCGAACAAAGTCGTTAAAAAAGCAAGCCCCATGGTAATCAAGACGGCGTAAAAACCTTCCCAGAACGAAAAGTGATTTAACTGAGGATTAGTGAACATAGTTTGAAAGTTAGCAACCGTATCAACGAGTCCACTCCAAAAATCAATGGTCTGAAAATTAATGGTTGCGAAGCTTAAAACCGTAAGAATGGCCATAACAGCCAGGGTAACCCTTAGCACAAGTGTGGATTTAGAGAACGGCTTGATTTTAATCCGATTCGATTTGCTGTGCCGTAAAATCGTACTGGACTGCTGAATCGATTTGGCATCCATTATAAAACCACCCTTCTTACATAATTGGAAAGGTATTCGAGAATCAGGATCACGATAACAATTGTAATGACCACCAGACTGGCCGTATTGTAATCAAGACTCTTGTAATAAAGATCAAAAACAAATCCAATTCCAGTCCCAGTAAGGATTCCAACCAGCGTGGCACTTCGGATGTTCATTTCAACCATAAACAGGATCCAGCTCATCATCTGCGGAGTGCTTGAAGGCAGAATAGCCTGAATAATGATGGAAGGATAGCTTGCTCCTGTAGCACGTAAAGCTTCAATTGAATGACCTCCTACTTCATCCAGCGTTTCAATAAAAGCTCTGGTGAGGAAACCAAAGGAAACAAAGAACAAAGCGAAATATCCCGTTAACGCACTCTGCCCGAAGGAAAAGAGTAAAATCAGAGCCCAGGCCGCCACATCAATATTACGGAACACGGTAGCCGTCCCTCGGCTCAGCACACTCAGGAAATTGTTAACCTTCGTTACTTTAGATCCAAACAGGGCAAAAAACAAAGCGAATACAGCAGCGACCGTCGTCGCAGCTACAGAGGTCAAAACGGTTCTCCCAAGCTGCATCAATATACTCGGCAGATTCTCAAAAGAAGCAGCTGTCGGGTAAAAGCTTGACAGGCCCCATTGAATCGACTTCGGTATGGAAGCAAATCCTTTGATGACATCATATTGAGTAATAATCATAGCTCCATATGTGAAAGCTGCTAAAACAGCGAGCATCAAAAGTGAACTTAGTCGCTTTTTCTTGAAAATATCAAATTGCATTTTGACCACCCAGCTTCATCATTAAATCGTTAGCTTCTGAACCATAAATCGATTGGATGATTTCTTGAGTTACATCTTCAGGGGCGCCGTCGAAAACAATCTTCCCATCGCTTACACCTATAATTCGGTCTGAGTAGCTGAGAGCCACATCCACTTGGTGGAGGTTTACGAGGGCAGTAATTCCCATCGATCTTGAAATACTCTTTAAGTGATCCATAATTTTCTTTGATGCATTCGGATCAAGAGAAGCGATTGGTTCATCACACAAAAGCATCTTTGGTTCCTGAATCAGCGCACGGGCAATCCCTACACGCTGCTTCTGGCCACCGGATAATTGGTCACAGCGTTTATAGATTTGTTCACGAAGACCAAGCATCTCGAGCAGTTCAATGCCTCGTTCTTTTTCCTCTTCCTTATAAAGCCCCAGCATTCCAGCCATGGTCGTTTTATAGCCAAGACGCCCATGCAGAACATTCTCAATGACCGTCAATCGTTCAACTAAATTGTAATGCTGAAAAATCATACCGATATTGGTTCGTAAACCACGAAGTTGTCGTTTATTCATCTGCTGAAGGATGGCATTATCGAAATGTATTTCCCCGTCAGTCGTATCCACCATTTGATTGATACAACGAAGGAGAGTTGATTTTCCTGCACCAGATGGGCCGATAACAGAAACAAACTCTCCTTCATTGACAGAGAAGCTAACGTCAGATAACGCCAACGTATCATGACCATATTGCTTGGATACATGTTGGACATTTAATAACGTTGTCATAGTTAACTCCTTTTTATTTGAAATAATAGTCTAAAGGCAGTCTTTATTATTTAGAAAGCTCGCGGATCGGATCAAACCAGGAATCTTCTACTTTTACAAAGCGCTCTTTCCCAGTTGTGTAGAAAAGTGCATTGTCGCTGCTGTCTTCTGGTACAAAGATTTCTTCGTTATTGGCCGTTTCATCAGATGTGAAAGCATCCACTAGCGTTTTCTGTGTATCTTCGCTAAGCGTGTTGGTATTCATTGCGAAAGGTGCGTTTAGAACAGGTGTTACGGAGATTAGACCAAATCTTTCACCTGCCAGGTTACTAAATGGCTCGGCTGCATCTTCCGCTACGCTGTAAACAGCCCCTGGACGGTTATGCTCACCTTCTACGTTTTCTACATAGTTCCCTACACAAACGTCGCAGAATGCGGCTACTTCTGTTTTACCGGTAATGAGATTGACAGCTGAACCCTGGTGAGAACCGCCGAATTGCACCTGGCTGAAAAATTCTCCGCCTTTTAATAGATCTTCCTGAGTGAGTTCACTATACTTGTCCATTTCGCTGAAGTGAGAAACAATTCCAGCAGATGGAACTTTGAATCCAGATGTTGAACTTTGAGATACGAAGGAGAAACTTTTACCTGCAATATTGTCGATCGAGAACTCTTCGCCATTTTTGTAGTTGTCCATGTTCCCTTCCTTAACTGCAAGCCAGCTGTAATACTGGGCATCTTTCAGGGTTCCGGATTCTCCGCTGGATACGGCAAGGGGCTTCACGTCTTCATTCTTCTTATGAGCTTCAATGTAACCTTGGGCTCCCATATAAGCTACATCTGCATTTCCATTAGCAAGTGCTTCAATCGCGATAATATAATCAGTAGTTGTTTTATGCTCGACTTTTTTTCCTGTTGCTTCTTCTACCATTTTACCAATGCTCTGACGTGCTTCTTTCAAATCGCCGCCGGACTCATTTGGGTACCAGGCAATTGTTAGCGTATCGTCGCCAGATCCGGAACCGGAATCTGATTCAGATCCTGAAGTACCCTCTCCACTGGTTTCAGAAGAAGCACACCCTACAAGTGTTAAAAACATAAGTGTCAGAACAGATAAAAACAATTTCTTCATTTTCGAATCCCCCATAAAATTAAATGATTATCCTCCACGAAAATCCAACTTTCGCTGGGACAATTCATACTATAGGGAAAGAAGGTCAATGAACTATTAAGAAAACACAGTTTTGTATTAAGAGTATATTGACTAGTTGTAAATTAGGAGCAGCTGCAAATACTAACTAGCAAATATTAAAGAAAGACAGACATAATAGACCGTTTTCCTTTTACTGGATGACCTGAGGTGGTAAATAAAGGGTTTTTTTGGATCTGCTGTTTTTACATTAATTTTTTCGTTTAACTAAATACCTGTGGTGGTACCCATACTATGTGAGGGGATAAGTAAATAAACAAATGTGAGCTATGCTGGGTGAGGTGATGATTGTTATGAGTGCGGCTTTTTTAATTACAGTGTTTATTATTGGTCTGGCAGGGTCCTTCCTATCTGGACTTGTTGGTATAGGAGGCGCTATCGTCAATTATCCAATGCTTCTTTATATCCCGCCCTTACTTGGGTTTAGCGGATTCAGCGCCCATGCGGCAGCAGGTGTCGTAGCTGTACAAGTATTAGCCGCTTCTTTTGGAGGAGCATTCGGGTATCGGAAAGGTAATCAACTCTATAAACCGCTGATTTTATATATGGGAATTGCTGTTTTGATCGGCAGTCTGATCGGCGGTTTTGGAGCAAAGTATCTATCTGAACACATCATCAACTTGATCTATGCTATATTAGCTTTGATAGCAGTCGTTATGATGTTCATCCCTGCCAAAGCCAGCAATGAGCAGCCGGAAAATATCTCATTCAATAAATGGATTGCCTCTGGCTCTGCCTTTATTGTCGGAATAGGTGCCGGTATTGTGGGAGCAGGAGGAGCGTTCTTACTTGTCCCTATCATGCTCGTTATGCTTCGAATACCGACGAGAATCACGATTGCTTCTTCCTTGGCAATAACGTTCATCTCCTCAGTAGGAGCGGTAACAGGTAAGCTGTTTTCTGGAGATGTCCCACTCTTGCCTGCAGCCGTCATTGCCGTTGCAAGTATCCTCACTTCCCAGCTTGGAGCTAAAGCAGGACAAAACACGAATACAAAAGTACTGCAATGGATTTTAGCATTATTAATTGCAGGAACAGCTATTAAAGTATGGTCAGATATTTTATTCTAACGATTTTAAATTGGAGGGGTAATTATGGCATTGCAACCATTAACAGTTAAACAGCTAGCACAAAAAATTCTCTCAAACAAAGAAGTATTCATTCTTGATATTAGGAAAGAAGAAGATTTCAATGATTGGGCCATTGAAGGCGAGAATGTCCGCAGTCTTAACGTCCCTTATAAACAACTGGAGAACGATCCATCTTCAGTAAAAGAGCAACTTCCTAAAGATCAGACTATCTATGTAGTTTGTGCAAAAGGGATTTCCTCCCAAAAAGGCGTGGAAATGCTGGAAGAGGCTGGAATCACAGACGTCACCTACGTGGAAGGTGGTATGACAGCCTGGAGCGAACATTTAGAACCTATGAAAATTGGGGATCTTTCTGGAGGAGGAGAACTTTATCAATTCCTTCGCCTTGGTAAAGGCTGCCTATCCTACATGGTTATTTCGAATGGTGAAGCTGCGGTAGTTGATGCTGTCCGTATGACAGACACTTATAAGAATTTTGCGGATGAAAAAGGCGTGTCCATTCAATATGTTCTGGATACTCATCTCCATGCTGACCATATCTCAGGTGGAAAATCATTAGCTGATCAAGCAGAAGCCGATTATTACTTCCCGCCTAAAGATGATGAAGGCTTAACGTTCAACTATAACAAACTTGAAGACGGGACCGAGATTACCGTGGGCGATACCGCTAAAATCTCTGCCTTTTATTCACCGGGGCACACGATAGGAAGTACAAGCTTTATTGTAGATAATCAGTACTTGCTCACAGGCGATATTCTGTTCTTAGACTCTATTGGGCGACCAGATCTGGCTGGAAAAGCCGATGACTGGGTGGATGACCTGCGTAAGACACTATATGAGCGTTATCAGCTTCTTTCTCAAGACTTAACGGTACTACCGGCTCACTTCGGTGCTATGAAGGAAATAAATCAAAACGGCACCGTTCAGGCGAAACTTGCCGAGCTATATGAGCATAATGACCGTTTAAATGTAGAAGACGATGAGGAGTTCAGACATCTCGTCACGGATGGACTGCCTCCACAGCCGAATAGTCACGAAGAAATCCGTCAAATTAACATGGGCCAAAAAGATCCAGATCAGGACGAAAAACGCGAAATGGAAGTTGGTCCAAACCGCTGTGCTGTATAAGCGGAGCCATTGACTACCAAAGCGCTGCCACTTGAAAAGACAGTGACTCGTCAAAAAACTTAGATACACTAAAAAAGCTGGAGCAGATAGGAATACCTTTCTGCTCCAGCTTTTTTACTATAATTATGCTTTAACCCAATTCGGTGTGAGTTCAACATCTGCTGCTTCAAGTGTCGTATAAACAGGGCAGCGGGAGTCTACCGTTTCCTGTAATTCTTTCACGCGCTCTTCTGATTCACTGGTGTGCACTGTAGCATTTACCGTAACTTTCTGGAAATAAGGACGTACACCTTTTTCTCCCATCATTCCTCTGGAATCCAATTCTCCATTGATCTCAAAATCAATGCCCTGAAGATCAAAATCCATTTCTTTAGCCACAAAGTTGGCTACGGCATTCTCACAGCCAGCCAGTGAAGCAAGCAATGTCTCAAGAGGATTGGCACCTTCGTCGCTTCCACCCATTTTTGCTGGCTCATCAATTACGATCTGATGATCGCGAGCTGTACTTTTCGTGTTCATACCTTTTGCCACTGCTGATATTTTTTCGTTCATTTTAGCCAATTGAATCATTCTCCTTTATCTAGGTAGTTTAATCGAATCATAGCAATAATATCTTTTAAGATGGAAATGTCCTGATAATTTTTCATTAACAAGATTCCACCTTCAATTTGAGCAACCACAACACGAGCATGCTGTAAAGCCTGATCTTCACCACGTAAATCTTTCATTACGTCAGCAAGATGATTAATCCATTGATCGATCAGATTATTGATCTTAAGACGAAACTCTTCATCATGTTCACTCATTTCAATAGCCAAGTTTCCAAAGGGGCATCCACTGAGTGCTTGAGTGCTCACATGATAATTCACAGCCCATTCCAACATGTTTTCCATCTTCTTTTCTGCAGAAAAAGAAGAGTGGAAAACACCTTGAATCAATTCCCGATCCCACATTTCAGCATAATAATCCACAATTGTTAAACCTAACTCTCTTTTTGAAGAGAAATAGTGATAGAACTGACCTTTTCCTATATTGGAAGCCTGCATAATATCACTCAATTTTGTGGCCTCATAACCTTTTGTGTGAATTAATTCAGCTGCAGCGCTAATGATTTCTCTTTTCTTTTCACTCACAATATCACCCAATCCGTATTTTTATACCTACTGGCCGGTACAGAAACACGACCGCCTATCCTCCTTTTCAAGGTAGGAAGATATGAGCAGCCATTTTGCTAGGTGAATTGCCCTGACGTTCGATCACTTATCTGTATTCCCCAATACGATAAAATACCAAAACCAACCGGTTGGTACAAAGTAACTATAACATTCAGGTATTTTGAATTCAAAGAAAGTAGACGATGATGTCATTCAGCTTACAATTTCTCTATTTCAGAAAGCATTCGTATATTAATTGAAAGCACATTCGATGCTCAGCTATCATCGGATGTGCTTTCTGTAATTATGTTCTTTTACTTGTATAGTAGAATGTCCACAAGAATTCAACGGGTTAATCTTGATCGCTTATGAAAACAAACGAGAGCTATTCGAAATAAAGATTTGCGCCAGATGTTCTTCTGTTATCGCATTCTTTTCTTTAAGTTCTGGCACTACTCGTTTAAATAAGTGATCCGGCTGCCAGTTTTGAAGCAGATTCATAAGCTGGTCTGGTAAAACGGGAGGGCGTCCCCACCATACATTGACCGTATCATGGGAAAGAAACAATTGTTTTTCATAACCTAATGCAAGCAAACCGGCGAGTACAGCCTTTCTCTCTTCGTCCATAGGGGCTCCTACAATCCCCTGTAACCCCCATCGGTCCATCGCCATATAAACTCCCTGATTGAGTACCTGTAAGTGCTGATTTATATCGGTTGCTCCGCACATATGGCCAATCACAACTTTTGAAGGATCCGCTCCTTCTTCAATTAGAAACGCTGCCTGCTCAGGCCCCATTGTTCCCTCCTGGGTATGTGTTAAAAGCACAATACCTGTCTCTTTCTGCGCCCTTACCGCTGCTCGAAAAAACATACGTTCATAAGATGTAATTTCGTTTTTACTGGAGGCAAGTTTAATAATCCCTGGTTTAATACCTGTCCCTTCAATTCCATGCGTAATCTCTTCCATGAACATTTCATAAATTTCTTCTTCTGCCGTTCCCAGCTGCTGGCGGAACTTAAAGTATGGAGTTGCTCCTTCTCCTTCATAATAAAAACCGGTTGCGCAAATAATGTTCAGTCCGGTAGCTTCCGAAACAGCCTGAAGCAGCCGAACGTCACGCCCACACTCATTGGGCGTGGGATCCACCACTGTTTCCACGCCTTGCTGTTGGACCATTTCAGCAATTTCTACGCCCTGAAGCTTTTTCTCTTCAAAGTCAAATCCTCCGAGTGTCATATCACCTTGAAATCCTGGATAACCAAAATAGAAATGCTCATGAATCAATGTTTTTCCTAACTTCTCTGTGTCCAACGGCCCAAGTACAGTTTCTACCATTCCCATGTAATCATTCACCTCCGGAATTTCTTGACATACTAACTGGATAGTATGTCATTTTCAAATAAAAAAGCCATTTCTTTTTAGTAAAACAACTTCAATACTTTCACTATATCTGTAGTTTTCTGAAAATTCAATGGATTGTTAATAGAATTAGTTTAAGATGACCGTGCCCTATTAAAAACAAAGCAATTTTAAAGTTATTGTTGGTCTTTTATCAAAGAAGTCTTCAGCTATCGAGCCGGTTATTGTAAGACTCAGTTTCGAGATATCTTTGGTCCGTTACTTAATATAGAGGCGGGATGGCTGCGGAAACAACTCGCTTTCCGCGGCCCTGCACGACCCTTGAGCCTCCTCGAGCTAACGCTCTCCCGGGTCTCACCGATCATGTTCATCCCGCTCTTACCCTTTAGGAAGTTGCAAACGTCAATCATGTCCTAAACGACATGTAGTGCTCTCCAGCTCCAGCACCTAGCGGCTAGTGAGAATTCCCTCACTTCTGTACGATAAGGCAACACCGAATCGCTCCGCTCTTCGTGCTTTCTTTATCTTCGCCAGCTCTAGGCTAGTTTCGGTACCTAGCCTCTCGAGGTCTTAAGTCCAACCATGATAGGAAGAAGAGCCCTTCCTTTCATGGTCGTTCTTAAGCTTGTCGAGGCTGGACAAGGCACCTCCACATTTGGCCCGGCATGACGTAGGTTCGTTCGACGTTGCCACACTACGTGGCGATCTTAGTCGAACTTCCTTGTACCTCCAATCCATACGCCGCTGAGCAAGGTGCTTCCGCTTTAAAATAGGAGTCTTCATCATCCCCCTCCGGGCCTGGCCAAACCAGAAGCTCGAAACCACTCCAACCATCACCTGCATAATGAAGTATTAGACCATGTAGTTAGGATGTAACGACCCACTTGGCCCGTCAAGAAAGCAATTCATACAGATTACGGAGGAGAACCAATCTCTTCCGGAAGGGTCCGTTCGCAACATTATAGTTAAGGTGGTGGGGAAATGATGAGACTCCCCTGGGAGAAGGGACTAGGTGAGATCCCGCAGGGAGTGAAACGAGCGAGGAAGCTCCTGGTAAAAAGGAGGATCGACTAAAGTCGCCACGTCCTGTGGCATCGTCGATCGACCCCACGTCGTGTAGGGCCATAGGAAAGTGTCTATCGGGGTGATGGAACAAGACGAGTTATTTCCCCACCAGCCCTCCTCCACATAGAATAACGGACCCATTTATCTCGAAACGGAGTCTTACAGAAAAGGGAGCTTTACTGTAATAAATCAATATGTAGATTAACAGAGCTAAAACGCAAAAAAGAGACTCCCTATAAAGGAAGTCTCATCATTGTTTTTATACAAAAATACTCAGAATCAATGCAACACCAAATCCTACAAGACCGATAATGGTTTCCATAACCGTCCAGGATTGAAGCGTTTCTTTTTCCGTCAATCCGAAATAACGGTTTACCAGCCAGAAACCAGAATCGTTTACGTGAGAAACGACGGTGGCACCGGAAGCAATCGCAATAACCAGTAGACCGAGCATAGGTTCACTTACATCAAAGGTATCAAGCAGTGGAGAAACTAGTCCAGCCGCTGTAATCATTGAAACAGTAGCAGAACCCTGCGCGACACGTACAACTGTAGCTGTAAGGAAGGCAAATACAAGGATTGGCATCTGCGTCTGTTCCATGGCATTGGCAAGAATATCCCCGATGCCAGATTGAATAAGCATTTCACCGAATACGCCACCGGCACCAGTTACCAGGATAATAATACCGGCCGGTTCAAGGGCTTTCGTCGTAATTTCCTGTACTTGTTCCTTAGAATAACCGCGTTTAATTCCGAAAATGTAGAACGTCAGCAATGCAGCTATCGTTAACGCAACAAATGGGTGACCCACGAACGTAAGAATGCTCTGTGCCGTGCTGTCATCGGGCAGCACAAGACCTGACAACGTATTGATTAGAATCAACACAAGGGGAAGTGTGATGATCGCTACAACACTCCCGAAGCTAGGGAGATTCTTTTGATCGTAATCCACATTCTTCACTTGTTCGAGCATATATTCTGGAACTCCAACGTGAATTTTATTGGAAATATACTTACCAAAGACTGGTCCCGCAAGAATCATAGCCGGAATACCAGCTAAGAAACCGAATAGGATCACCCAGCCCAGGTCTGCGCCAAGCAAGGAAGCTACGGCGATCGGACCAGGAGTAGGCGGGATGAAACTATGCGTAACCGCAAGACCCGCAAGTAATGGAATACCAAAGTATAATAAAGATTTTTTCGTACGCTGTGTCAAACTGTAAAGCATTGGAACTAAGATAACGAGCGCAACATCAAGGAAAACCGGGATCGATACAATAAAACCAGTTAGGCCGAGCGCCCAGCTAATGTTCTTTTCTCCAAATTTATCAATTAGGGTAAGAGCCAGTCGTTCCGCTCCTCCTGAAACACGAAGGATTTCACCAAACATGGCACCAAGACCGATAATTACGGCTACGTAACCAAGGGTACCTCCCATTCCGTCCTCAATTGTTGTTATGATATCTCCTGGATTCATTCCTACTGCCAAACCAACTAAAATACTGACGGTAAGTAACGCTACAAATGCTTGAAGCTTGGTTTTCATAACTAAAAATAATAAGGCCACAACCGCTAATACGGCTACAATCACTAACCCCGCTGTCGATTCCATTTTAATCTTCTCCTCTCTTTATTAGTATTTATTTATGGTGTTCCATAAGTTCTCGCTGAACGTCTGAAATAGCACTAAATTCATCAGGCAATTTCCTGGCTAATCTTAAATAAATAGGTTTTAGTAAGCGATACGTGTGTACATTCTCTGCAATCGGCGTGTGTTTCACTGTCGTTTGAAGAATGCTCTGGATACTTGAGAGATCATCAATCCAGTTTAAAGACTTCATAGCAAGCCAGGCAGCACCTAAGCATGAACCCTGGTGGCTTTCTGGAATGATCATGTCCGTTTCAAACATGTCTGTCATAATCTGGCGCCACAGCTCAGAGCGTGCGAACCCTCCGCCTGCGCGGTATTCTACCGGCTCCACACCCGCTTCTGTCAACGCAAGCGCTACCGAATACATTTGGAACATGACGCCTTCAAGCACACTGCGAATCATATGATCTCTTCCATGATCAAGCGTCAATCCGAAGAAAACACCTTTTGTGTCTGCGTCCCAGAATGGAGCGCGCTCTCCCGTTAAATAAGGTAAAAACAACAATCCGCCTGACCCGGCACTTACACTGGAGGCACGTCTGGTTAATTCATCGTAAGCACTCTCTCCATTGGCAGCTGCTTTCTCTTGTAAGTCCGGAAACAATTGGTCACGCACCCAGCGGAATGATATCCCACCGTTATTAATCGGTCCGCCAATTACCCACTGATCTTCCGTAAGCGCGTAGCAGAACGTTCTGCCTTTGGGATCAACCGCCGGCTCAGACACCACTGTTCGAATCGCCCCACTGGTTCCTACCGTACAGGCAATTGAGCCAGGCGTAATCGCCCCAACGCCTATGTTCGCAAGTACTCCATCACTTGCACCGATTACAAAAGGTGTTTCAGAGGCAAGGCCCAGTGCCTCAGCATGTTCACTGGAAAGTCCGCGAATGATTTCTGTCGTAGGGACAGGTTCAGACAGCTGTTCGGCTGAAACTCCTGCTGTTTCCAGAGCTTCTTGATCCCAAGTCAGTTCCTTTAAGTTAAAGAGACCTGTTGCTGAAGCAATGGAATGATCGACGACGAAGCGGTTAAATAACTTGTAGAAAACGTATTCCTTAAGGGAAATCCATTTAGACGTCTTAGCAAACAGTTCAGGTTCATGCCGTTTCATCCAAATCAATTTTGTAAGTGGAGACATCGGGTGCACCGGCGTTCCAGTGCGCAAGTAAATTTCATGTCCCCTTCCTGCTTTCAACTCTTCCGCTTCTTTGACTGAACGCTGATCAGCCCATGTAAGAGCGTTGGTAAGTAAACGTCCATTTTCGTCTACAGCCAAAAGGCTGTGCATAGCTGCGCTGAAACTGACAGCTGCAATCTCTCTACCTTTTTGCTTAACCGTGTGTGAAACCTCTGTCAGCGTATAAATAACAGCCTCATAGATTTCATCGGGATCCTGTTCTTTACGATCCGCTTCAGGAGAATAGAGCGGATACTCTTTTTCTACCTCTGCATATATACGACCTTCCTGATCGTAAGCTAAAGTTTTCGTACTAGTTGTACCAATATCGATGGCGACAATAAGTTCTCTTTTCATATCATTTTCCTCCACGACATGTGCTAGATTGATAAGTTAAACGGTAACCGCTTTCAATTCGCAGAAAAAAATATCTTTTAAAAGCTGGGTTTGCTAACGAAATTTTTTTCTTTCACTAATGATTATACATAAAATTTTTTTCAATTCAACCCTGATTATGAAACTAATTTTCATAGAAATCGTGATTGTATCCTTTTTCCACTCCCATAATAAGGATTTCAATCCATCTCAAGGCGTAATAAAAATTTTTTTCATTGAAAAAGGAAAACCCCGTTGAATAGGGCTTTCCTTCTTCCCTTACCATTCAGCTATACTGTTATCATCGTGACGCCAAATCGGATTATGCCAGTTATGACCTTCTTTTGCTCGTTTTCTAACATACTCTTCATCAATTTCAATGCCGAGCCCAGGCCCCTGTGGAATCTTTACAAAACCATTCTCATAATCAAACACACTACGGTCTTTTATATAATCCAGCAGATCATTGTCTTTATTGTAATGAATCCCAAGGCTCTGCTCCTGAATGGTTGCGTTATGAGATGTAGCGTCCACGTGCAGGCAGGAAGCAAGAGCGATAGGTCCAAGTGGACAATGCGGAGCCAGAGCTACATCGTACGCCTCCGCCATCGCAGCAATTTTCTTAGTTTCCGTAATTCCTCCTGCGTGGGAGATGTCCGGCTGGATCACATCAACATATCCATCGGATAATAGATTCTTAAAGTCCCAGCGGGAGAACATTCGTTCACCCGTCGCAATAGGAATATGGGTATGCTGGGCAATTTCTCTCAGTCCTTCATTGTTCTCAGAAAGTACAGGTTCTTCCAGGAACATAGGGCGGTAGGGTTCCAACTCTTTAGCAAGCACTTTAGCCATTGGCTTATGTACTCGTCCGTGGAAATCGATTCCTATCCCTACTCCTTTGCCAACCGCTTCCCGTACGGATGCTACCCGCTCCACAGTTTCATCGATTTTTTCATAGGAGTCAAGATACTGCACTTCTTCCGTTCCATTCATCTTAATCGCCTGAAATCCTGTATTTACCGCTTCTTTAGCGGCCTGACCTACATCAGAAGGACGGTCCCCGCCAATCCATGAGTAAATTTTGATAGAGTCACGACATGCTCCTCCCAGCAATTGATAGATGGGCGCATTGTAATACTTCCCTTTAATGTCCCATAAAGCCTGGTCAATTCCGGAAAGAGCACTCATCAGAATCGGGCCTCCCCGGTAAAAACCAGAACGGTAAAGCATATTCCAGTGATCCTCAATGCGGAAAGGATCCTTACCGATCAAATTCTCCATCAGTTCTTCAACGGCTGCCTTCACCGTGTGAGCTCTTCCTTCAATCACCGGTTCTCCCCACCCGGCAATGCCTTCATCCGTTTCAATCTTTAAGAATAACCACCTTGGCGGTACTTGAAATAATTCATAACTTCTAATTTTCATATCTGTTCCTCCTCATAAGCTTTTATGACTTCCAGCGCTCCATGAAACGCGGCCATATCACTGCTTTTTTCATCCAGTTCATGGATTTCCCAATGCTGTTCAAGCTTTTGCAGTAGATAAACAAATAGTTCTCTGAGCGGACTGGAACCTCCAACCATAACCCAATCAAGTCTATCTAGCTTTGAAATTGCTAGTTTAAGAGCTTTCCAATCTTCATGAAAAAGTACGCCAGCCAAATAGTTGGCTCGTTCATTAGCATCCAATTCACCTTGGAGATCCAGGAGCCTCACGTGGAACAAGGCACGCGTCACTCCAACTTTCTCACAGGCTTCAAACCCTTTATTAAAAGAGTCAGGAGCGAAAGATTCGATAAGTTCCTCCTGAAGTGAACCCGATAGAATCGTTTCCGATTGAACCGCTTTCAAAAGTTCACCGGCAAGCGTAGTATAGCTTTTCTTTAGGGTACCGTCCGCTTCAACAAAAACAAATTTCGTATGAGATCCGGGCAGAACCATCAGTCCTTCCCCTTCTGGCCTCTGTTGGTTCCAAAGCCCGATGGATTCCACCTCTTCTCCGCGCATCACATCATATTCATCTATCGAACTACTTTCTGCCGTTCCTTCGAGACTGATACTCTTCATACCAGGAATAAACAAGCAGGGAATATGAAAAAATTCTTCGAGCCTGACCATCTTTGCTTGAGCCGCTAAATCTTTCATTCCTGCAGGTCCAGTCACATGTGGAACTTCGAAAAGACCGATATTTGATGTAATCATGCCCGAAGCCGCCATATAATCCACATCTGATAGTTCTAATCCATTACGCTCAACCAGTGACCGAATCCCTTCTTGCAAATACGCTTTTAGACGATCTGTATTTCCATCCATTGCTGTATTTCGGATACCAGCTTCTATTCTAAGAACATCGGTCAATTGACCTTCTTCTCCTGCTGACAAGCGCAGACGCGAATTGGTCGTTCCACAATCGATGATTATCTTAGCCATAAAGTCCCCTCCTCAATCTTTAAAGACTTGATCTCGAATGGAGACCAGCTCTCCCGCCGCTGCTTGGATTTTATGAAATTCCTTTTGCTCGACCCATTTGGGATGAACCAGCGAACTTCCAAGGCCTACGGAGTGCCAGCCGCTTTTTAGGTACTCTTCCAAATTCGATGTTGAAACCCCTCCGACAGCCATTCCGTTAATAAATGGCATGGGGCCTTTAAGATCCTTTATATAGCCAGCATTCACCTGAGTGGCCGGGAAAATCTTTACCAGTGATGCTCCATACTCGTAAGCGGTTAATACCTCAGTTGGTGTAAAAACTCCTGGTATAACTGGTACGTTGTAACGATTTCCAGTTTGAATTGTTTCTTCCTTTAAAGTAGGGGCAAGCATGAAGTCAGCACCTGAATGAATGGCGTCGCGGGCCGAGCTTTCATCAAGTACAGTCCCTGCTCCAACGATCATATCAGGATATTGCTTCTTCACTTGTTGAATAGTTTCGAGCGCACGTGGTGTATTCATCGTTATTTCAAGAATACGAATCCCACCATCATATAAGCTTTTCACTATAGACTCAAGAGATTGTGTATCTTGAAGCCGCAGAATGGCTACCAGTTTTTCCTTTTCAATCATTTCTAGTACTGTCATTAAAATCTCCTTTCTGTAATATTCCTTATTACGGAACAACGTTCCACTTTATAGTTATAAAAAAATTTCAGCTACTAAAAACCTAAAGTATTCCAACTGTTTTTGTCAACTGTCCTTCTCTTCTTCAATATCCAAGCCTACGTGAAATCTCAAGGGATGTACGCAAGAGACTGTCCGTACAAGATTCAACTTTTTCTTCTGTCATCCTTGAAGTGGAACCTGCTACACTAATAGCCGCTATCGCTTCACCGCGATGATTCCAAATCGGTGCTGCCGCACAACGAATTCCCCTCTCATGTTCTTCATTATCTATCGAATAACCATGTTTACGTATGTGCTCCAAGTGATTCTTTAGCACGTCCTTATCCGTAATTGTGTAGGGTGTATACTCCTTTAAGGTAAGGATACTCATTAAATGATCTTGTACTTTACTAGAGACAAAAGCGAGCAGTGCTTTTCCAATCCCCGTGCAATATAACGGGGCCCGCTTACCAACGGAAGAGTACATACGAATCGGCGCATACCGCTCTACTTTATCCACATAAATGACTTCGGTCTCTTCTCTTATTCCTAAATGGATCGTCTCACCTGTCTCCTGGGCGAGCTTAACTAAATAAGGATTTGCCGTTGTTCGAATATCTATGTTTTCAGAGACGGTCTCGCCAAGTTCCAGCAGTTTTAATCCTAGACGGTACTTCTCAAGCATCTCATCTTGTTTTACATACCCTTTTTGCTTTAATGAAGCCAGCAGTCTATGGACCGTGCTTTTCGCTACACCTAAACGATGAGCAATTTCTGTAACTCCCATCCCCTCAGAATTATCCTGTAAAAGCTGAAGAATAGATAACGCCCGGTCTACAGATTGTACGGTTGCAGCTGATCGTTCACCCATTCCTATTCCCCTCCTCTATTATTCCTAGCTTATCACATTCAACTTTGCTTCAGGTGAATGATCATTGATTCAATCCGTTCAAGCTAATACATTAGCATCAGTCCTTCGTTCCAGGAGAACTGGAATAGACCTATGTTCTTAGTTAATAAACGAGGGGAATGGTTAAGAGGTGTCCTATGCTTTTCGACTAAACGGATGAATGATGCGGCTCAAGATCTTCATTACATTTAAATTATTATTCGTAATCATACTCTCAATTAACTGAATGTTAATTGACTTTGTAATTAGATCCAAATGATCATTGTTGAATTTCTCCATGGTTCTACGTAAGGTAAGAGAATCATGATAACTCTGAGAAAGCGGCTTAACAAGTATAGTGTAATCACCAACACCTGCAATATCATGCGCGGCGTAGATTCCTGTCAGCATCGATTCAAATTGGCCAAAGCCAAATACAGGCGTAATAGATCCCCAGCAGTTTCCGATAAAAAATGTATTTCCAATACGATCGGTTTCTGACTTTCCAATGCGATAATCTTTTATGGAATACTCATTAATAATTGCAAATTCCTGATCCAAGCGTTTACAACAATCATCCCAACACATCTTCCATAACTGGTCCTTATCTAAATGCTCATTCTCAGGATATTGTGGATAAACTAGTACAAGCGAAGCTTCGCAATCAGAATGGGGCAGTAAATAGGCCATTCCTTTAGGGGCATAATCATTATTAAAAAATACATGAGCCTCTGTCCTATTAAAATCCCCCCTGATGACTGCTCCTTTAAAACTTGCTTTAAAAGCAACGTCATAGGGCTGGATTTTTTTAGTATCCAGTGGATCACCTGTAGCTAAAACAATATGTGTATATTCCTTTGAGAGGTCCTCATAAGTAACATTCTGGTTATATTTAATTTTTCCTTTCAGCTGACTTTCCATTTGCTTTTCATAAGAATGAGGGTGCTTCCCTCTCATATTGGCGAATCCAAGATGTCCATCGATAAAAGAAGACTCATTCTTTGAATAAAAATATACTTTTTGCAGATTGCTGGAAGGCTTTAAGTGAATATCATGTGTCTCCGATAGAAACTTAATCGCATCATCATAAGGAGTATGAAACATGGAAAACATGGCTTCCGCTATGACAAATCGATCACCTACTTCTTCCCGTCTTTCAAAAATATCCGCTTGATATCCATATTTTTCAAGGGTTAATGCACACGAAAGTCCTGCTAAACCGGCTCCCATAATTGCTATATTCATACGCAGACACCTCCAAAGAATTCTTGATTCCTTTAGTATGAATAAAAAGATTCAATTTATGCGGCTGAACCCAAGAAATGGACTAAGGAAAGCCGGATTAAGCACACAAAAAGGAGCGACCTTATAAGATCGCTCCTCTAAATTTTTAGGGAATACCATTGTAAGCGGGTAAGTTTATCATTCTTCAGTATCTTCTGAACTCCCTGGTTCACAAATTTATTTAACCACCTGGACTTTTTTGATCTTTCTGCCTTGAATCTCAAGTATTTTAAATGAAATGCCGTTCCTCTCCAATACATCTCCTTCTTCTGGAAAAACGTTAAACTCCTCTAACAAGTATCCTGCCAGTACATCTTCTTCTTCAGGTATCTCCGTATCGAAAATAGAATTCAGCCGTCGCAGGGTTATTTTCCCATCACAGATAACCTCATTTTCTGAGACTTTCTCAATAATGGTATCCGTTTGAGTGTCCATCTCATCTTCAATTTCGAGCCCAATCATAGCTTCAATAACATCTTCGTGTGATAAAATCCCTTCGGTGCCGCCATATTCATCGAGAACAATAGCCATGTGCTTTTGTTCTCTCGTCATCTTTTTAAATACCCACTCAATTTTCTGGAACTCGTAAATAATTAATGGTTCCTTGTAAGTAAAAGCCTCCAATGGTTTTTCAGGATCCATGGACCAGGAGGTCAAATACTTCGAGTGGAAAACCGCTATGATGTCATCCATGTCTTTTCTATACACAGGATATCGTGTGTAAGGGTTCTGAATTACGATATCCCTCACTTCTTCAAAAGAAGCATCTGCGGGAAGAGCAATCATGTCTACCCTCGGGGTCTTCAGCACGTCCTTTACATTCAGATTATAGAAATCCAATACACCTTTGATACGAAGAGATTCTTCTTCGTTAAAGGTTCCTTCAGAGTCTGCAATATCTACCATAGTTCTCAACTCTTCCTTAGAAATGGAAACTTCATTAGGTTGACCTTTATCAAGGGCCTTAGTGATAACCCCTGTCAGTTTATTAAGTACAATGGTAATTGGTTTAAATACAAATACAAAAAAACGAATTACAGGTGATACCAATAGAGAAATACGATCAGGAAATGCAGCTGCTATAGATTTCGGAATGACTTCGGAGAAAATGATAATCGTCACCGTCAGAATAGCTGAAGCTAACCCTACACTGAACCCATATTGAATCGCAAGGGTGGTCACAAGAGTGGGCAATAAAATGTTCGCAATGTTATTCCCGATTAAAATAGTGGTAATGAACTCACTCGGTCTTGAGATTAGCTGGAGCAGATTTTCTGCTTTCTTGTCATTATTATTTGCTCTTGATTGTAACTTCATTTTATTGGCAGCTGTTAAAGCTGTTTCGCTCCCCGAAAAGAAGAGTGACACAAATAATAAAAAAATAATCGCAATAATCAAGGTACAGTTTCCTCCTAAAATGGACATATTAAAACCTTAAATGGACTACTTCTTCTGTAGTAAATTCTTTAATAGTAAATTGTTCTCCCTTAAAACCGTTCATGAGTAAAGATCGGAAGTGGGGAATATATGCGCTGGCAAAACCTCAATCATACTTGCAGCGAAAATACCATTAATAAGTTTAACAATATTTCTTGTTTCAAGCGAGTTTGAGATTTCATAAAGAAACAAGCAGGTCGCAATACCATCTGTACCCCCTAACTTACTAACAAAAAAGGAGAACCTTTAGAAAGGCTCTCCTTTACGTTTAATTATGGATATACTTTTCAAATACCTCTTTGAAATCCTTCTGTGTATTTTCGCGATGCTTTTGTTCATACCAGTTATAAGCAAAATTAGCTGCCTGTTCGAATTCCTTCGATATATCATGATCATGGAAACGGTTATCCTTAATCAGCGAGCTTGCTGTGCCAAGGCTATCTCTGGCAAAATCCGAATATAGGCGATTTTCCTCCTGAATATGAGAAATTGCTACCAGTGATTTATACAAATCAGCGATCGCTTCGCCCTCATCCTTAGCAATATCAATACTGAATACTTTATTTCCCATGGTGAATTTAATTTCTAGATCCAAATCTATGGTACCGGCCGTTTCAATCGAGGGGTTACTGATATGGTGTTTGTAGTAATCGTACCGCAGAATATTACGTTTACTGCTGGACGCCTTTTCTCCATCCAAATGGATTAGTGCTCTGTTAGTAAAGCAGTATTCATCCGATTTTGATTTAATGAGGAAAAATATCTTCTCCTCATCCTCTGTCAGTACAAAGTCATCCGACTGTGTTTTATCAAAATCTTCTTTATTAATAATTTTACCAATATCACTTAATCCTAAAGCGTCACTGGCCAGTTTCTTAAACAAAAGAATCTCCCCTTTCATTGATAAAACCTAAACTCTTCATCTGCTTTACTTCGACAAAAAGTGTAACTATCCTTCCCCTAATGGAAAGACTTATAACTTTTTTCAGTCTCCTAATTTCCTGTCTATCTGAACCACTCGACTAATCCAATCATACTGAGTAAACCGAGCAGGAATGAAAATGTCGCCAGTCGCTCATATCCATGTCCATGACTTTCCGGCATAAGTTCTTTGTAAACAATGAACAACATGGCTCCTGCTGCAAATGCTAGTCCATAAGGGACAAGGAATAATGCAATTTGAACGAGATACAGGCCTGCAAATCCTGCCAGACATTCCATAATTCCTGTGGCCATCGCAAACGTAATGGCTGTAGGTTTTGAAACTCGTTGATTAACTAAAAATATGGCCACCAGGAACCCTTCCGGTGCGTTTTGAAGAGCCATGGACAGAGCAACAACCAGACCAAGGTTTTCTATTTCGCTGGCTAGACTCGCACCTACTGATAGCCCTTCCGGAATATTGTGTAAGGTCATTGCCATAATCAGCATCCATGATTGAGAAGAAAGCGTAATATCAACCCTCTGATGATCCATGTCTGTATGGGGGATAAAATATTCAAGCATATTTAATAGCAGCGCTCCAGCGAGCACACCAAACGTAAGAATATATAAGTTCGTTAGTTTTAAGGAAGCAGGTATTAAACCATAAGTTGAAGCCGCCATCATTACCCCTGCCGTATAAGCTAATATTGCATCCATTCTTCTGTGGGAAATGTTGCGAATAAATAACACAGGGAGAGCTCCCAGTCCCGTAACCAAAGCCGAAGCCATTATTACCATAACATTTGAATCCATAGCCAGCCTCCTTGGCTTTGATGGAAGAGTGAGACGTTCATGTTCTTATTCACTATATGTACAGGCATAACCTGGTTATGCAGGAGAAGAAGGGTTTGAACCAAAAAGAGAGATTCCCGAAATCGCGGAATCTCTCTTTTTAACACGTATAATTTGATCTTTTTCATAGAAACACATACTGACCTATTATGCACACACCGTCAAATTAACGATGGCTCATACTCTGCTTGTTACTTGTTAAATTCAATAACATTTCCGTCAGGATCACAAATATATACTTGGTGCCAATCTGTTTTGTTATGAGGTTTATTTAACATCTCTACATCATAGGCTTCCATTCTTTCAAGGAATGCCTCTATATCCCTTACTCTCACAGCAAAATGACCGTCTCTTGAATCAATCTCTGTGGTTCCACGTAGAGTTTCACCCTCACTATGTACAATTAAATGAACCTGAGTTTCTCCCACCTGATACCAGGCGCCGGGAAAACCAAAGTCTGGACGTTTACTACTTTCTTCAAATCCTAACACCTCACCGTAAAAATGCTTGGCTCGTTCAATATCTGTAACCAGCAGAGAAACGTGGTGAATACCTTTATACATATGAATTGTTCTCCTTTCCTTATACAATATATAAATTTTAAAGATTGCTTTTCCTAATTATTATAATACGCTATATATAGAAAAAGAAAAAAGGCTGCCTCTGTGGCAGCTTATTAAAATTAAATTAATCGTCATCCTGTTCTCTCTTTGATTCAATGACTTCTCCAGTCTGGCAATTGATCATATATGTGCTCGATTTTGCTGCAAACCCTCTAAACCATCTGTGGCTTTCACTACTTTATACCCTTAGTACTCAAGCTTGAGCTCTAAGACTCTCGCAATTTTCTCTTCATCCTCTACTACTAAAATAGAGCTTCACTCATACTTGGCACCCCTTATGTTTAGATCTTATTGCTATAGTCTTCAAAGATTAACTTCTACTATTATAAAACGGACTTTCAAAGAAGCCGCACAAAGAATCCACTCAGATTATGTTGAAATAAATATTCCCCGGGAAATAAACCAATTTTTTTAACGAATCATAGAGAAAACTGAGCAGTCAGGATAAGTCATTTAATTAAACTTAGATAAATCTATCGATTTGGCCATTTTCTTATAGCCTAAATCGTTAGGGTGCAAATGGTCCCCAGAATCATATTCAGGAAGATACCGCTTAGGATGATCAGGATCTCGCACTGCTTTGTCAAAGTCAATGATACCATCAAACGCTCCACTGGTCCTGATCCACTCATTAACCGCCTGCCTGGTCTCTTCTCCTTCTTTCGTGTACATACTTGAACCTTTAAAAGGAGTTAACGTCCCGCCATAAATTTTAAGTCCTTCATCGTGAGAGGCCTGGATAATTTCTTTTATTCGTTGGATTATTCTTTCCGCTCCATATTCAGGGTGATGTCTAATATCGTTTAGTCCCTGATGAAAAATGATTGACTTAACCGCCGTTTCATTAAACACGTCGCTCTCTAACCTTGCTAACGCATTTTCTCCTCTTTCTACTCCGCTATTGATCAAATGATTCCCCGAAACGCCGGCGTTTAATACGGACAATTTACTCCCTGAGGTTTCCCGATTCATTCGTTGCGCTAAATAGTCCGGCCAACGATGGTCAGCATTGACTGTCGAATAATTCCCATTTGCAATGGAACTGCCCATTACTACGATAGATCCTTTTACTAGAGGTTCTGCGATAACATCAACTCCGTCCAGCCAGAACCAGGCTTCTTCGTTCCTCTCAAATGCGGACGCACTAGAATTAGACACGTGATTGCCGGATGCTGAAATATACGTCTCCTGGATGGAGAGAGGGTGCCACGTAGCAGGCCCGGTAGATTCACGAACATAAAGGCTGACCGCTAATTCATCCATGTGATTCACCTTTAGCGGAACGGGATCACTCACCATTTTTTCACCAGGAGGGATACTTATCTTTTCTTCCCCGCCAAATGTGACTTTCCGGTCTGTTCCCGCGATCGTTTCTGCTTTATTTTTGGAAGCAGCTACATGTATGTCTTCAACGATTAAAGGAGAAGACCCAAATTCATTCGACAGCCGTATGCGCATCTTCTTCCCATCAATGTGGGGCTGAATAATCGAGCGAACAGTTTGATTCTCAAATCCCTCTTGGGAAATTCCTTCTGTATAAGGAGCTATCATACTTGTACTCCATGCCCCCACCCAGTCTCCCTGCTCAGTTGAGAATATCCATCCTCTTGCTCCATAAATGCAGAGAATAATAATGATAATCGTGAAAAAGACATAAATCCGACGCCTCATATATACTCGCCCTTCTAGTTGCATTGATTATTCTAGACTGTCTATTTTAACACTTGCGCTCTTTAATCACACAAGACTGCGAATTTTTAGCATAAGGTTGGAAAGCTTTTATCCCAAGAGATCTTAGATGAAATAAAGAGTGTCTGAGTTATTAGTAAAGCAGGCATTGTTCCTGTTTTTATAAAAAGGCTAATAGCATGGTGTCCCTATAAAAGTTAGAGCATATGCTATTAACATAAAACTCTTATTAGGAGGGCTATTTACTATGAGTGAAGATTCTTCAAAAAAGCATTCAAAACCAATTCCCAATTCGGTTCTAGACCTATTAATTAGTGATATTTTCAAAAAGAATGGCGTCAATGAGAATAAAATAAAGGAAAAACTCTCAGACGAACAAAAGAAGCGTATTAAAGACATGGTGGATGATCTCAGCAGTCAGGTAGATACATTGATAGACTCTAACAAAAAGGATAAACAATAATAGTTTATAAAATATCCCAAGATAGCTGCCGAAATGGCAGCTTTTTCTATGAAATATTCTAAATCAATTGAAAATGGTTACTTTAATCAGCCAAATAGCACACTCCATCTCTCCATAGAAATAATACTATATATCATACCAAGAAAGGGAGTGTTAAATAATGAACAAGAAATACAGTTATGACCATAACTATTACCATGGAGATCACCATCATGGAAACTACTATCACGGAAAACATGAAAAAGATTGCAGAGATGATCATGATGCGGCAATTATACTTGAGGATGGTACTCAAGTTTCTTTAAATGACCAGGAATCTGACGAACTGATTTGGATTAGAAATTCATGCAATGTGAATGTCCACACCACAGATACCCAAGCAGCTATTTCTCTTCAAGTCGGTCTCCAATTAGCTATTGCTCTAGTAATCAGTATCACTATTGGGGATTCTGATAAGGGCAAGGCAATCGCTCAAGAAATCGTTCAGAAGTTCGATTCTGAACAAACAAACTATCAAAAAATCTTCGTTGATAACTCAAAAGATGTAGATATAACTACCACAGATACTGATTTGACGGTAAATATTCAAGCTTTGCTTCAAGTACTTGTAACTTTAGTCGCTGAGTTAGATGTATTTTAATTAAATATTTAAAAGAGGTGAAAAAACATGGAAGAAAAGAAATGGAGAGCACTAGACCATTATTGTGGTGCTAAAGACGATGGAGCCGATGAGATGCAGGACGCCGACCAAATTGTTAAAAATGAACAAAAATCCTATGAATGGATTATTGTAAAAGACTCCGAAGAAGTACACGTAAAAACTACTGATACTCAAGCGTCTGTTTCTCTGCAATTGGGAATCCAGGCTGCTATTGCCGCCGTAATCAGTATTACTATTGGCGACTCTGATCAAGGTAAGGCAGTAGCACAAGATATCAAACAATTTATTAAAACAAAACAAAGCAACAGACAGAAAACCATTATTGAACATTCCAAAAATGTAAAAGTAGTAACAACTGATACTGATTTAGCCGTAAACATTCAAGCGCTCCTTCAGGTACTTGTCGCCATCGTGGCTAAACTGGACGTACTATAATAGGCTGCCAGAATAGAAAGAGGACAAGAAACCAGCGTTTAATGTAAAAGAAAACTTAAAAAGTATTCTATTTCCCAATATCCTGACTTGCCTGAACTACGGAATAATCCGTAGTCACTTTCATAGTCAGAGGGACCATACGCAAGGCTTGCTGCCTGCCATTTTGGCAGGCAGTTTCAGTTTATTAAAAAATCAAGTTTTTATAAACTTGATTTAATCATGTATAAAAGAACTATTAAAACTTTTCTCATACTATTATCCGTCAAGCGTTAGCCACAAAAAGATCCTCCTCCTAATATGGAGAAGGATCTCTTTATATTTAAGAGCCTTCAGGTTCCGCAAAACGTACGATAAGGCCGGGAAGTTGGCTCCGGAGGCGCCGTATAGGCTTCCTGTTCACAGGAATGCGCATAAGGGTTGGAAAGAACCCCAAGGAGCTGCTCCAGCACGCTAAAGTCTTCTTCTTTCACTGCAGCTTCAATCGCTTCTTCTACCCGGTGGTTCCGGGGAATAATAGCAGGATTATTATTCTTCATCAACTGGTAGGAAGTGTCTTTTGATTCTTCCTGCCTGTCCAATCTATTGCGCCATTGTTCCAGCCACTTTTTAAATTCAGGAGCTTCAAATATAGATATATCTTCCAATCGGTCAAATGTAAGCGCCCGGAACGTATTGGTGAAGTCTGCTTTATATTCCTTCATCATACGAAGCAAGTCTTCTGCAAGTTCCTTGTCTTCTGTTTCTTGATTAAAAATACCAAGTTTTCTTCTCATGCCGTCCAGCCAGTTTGCCTCGTAAAGACTGGTGAAATGTGAAAGTTCGCGTTCAGCTATTTTTATCGCTTCATCCTGATTCTCATGAATCAAGGGGATCAGGGTTTCAGCAAATCGCACGAGATTCCAGCCCGCAATATCCGGTTGATTGCCATAAGCATATCTTCCTTGGATATCGATAGAACTGAACACGGTTGCCGGATCATAGGTGTTCATAAAGGCACAAGGACCGTAATCAATAGTTTCTCCACTAATCGCCATATTGTCTGTGTTCATGACTCCATGAATAAAACCGATCATCTGCCACTTAGCAATCAGCTTCGCCTGGCGTTCAATTACTTGTTGAAGCAGAGATAGATAGCGATTTTCATCCGATTCAATAGTTGGAAAATGTCTGTGCACAGTGTAATCAGCCAAAGCTCGTAAATCCTCCAACGTTCCCCATCTTGCTGCAAATTGGAAAGTTCCAACCCTCAGATGACTGCTGGCTACTCGAGTAAGAACCGCTCCCGGTTGTTCCGATTCCCGAATCACGGACTCACCCGTTGCAACGACAGCCAGACTGCGGTTCGTAGGAATACCAAGTGCATGCATAGCCTCACTTATTATATATTCCCGCAGCATCGGCCCCAGCGGTGCCCGCCCGTCACCTCCGCGAGAATAAGGGGTGCGGCCTGATCCTTTAAGTTGAATATCTACCCGTTCGTCCTGAGGGGTAATCTGCTCGCCTAGCAGTAAAGCCCTTCCATCACCCAGCATGGTGAAATGCCCGAACTGATGACCCGCATAAGCCTGAGCTAAAGGAAACGCACTATCGGGTACTATATTACCAGCTAGAACCTCTTTACCTTCCTCACTATGAAGCCACTCCGTGTTTAACCCCAAATAGTCAGCAAGTCTATCATTAGCAATTATTAAACGAGGGGCATGCGCAGGTTCCGGGTCAGAACTCTGAAAAAAAAGCTCTGGCAGACGCGCATAGCTATGGTCGAAGTTCCATCCAGTTTCTACTTTTTCTTTTCGCTGTGTCATCAACGCATCTCCTTTTTGATATACGTATTTATAAATATTCGATCAATGTTCAGGTCTCTATACCTGCTCCCAACAAACCGTATCTATTTAATGTTTGATTCTTGAAATTTATTATACCTGCTCGGCAGGCCTCTTTCCTTTTGAAAATGAAACCTTATTTTATTTTATACAATATTCTTCTGTATAAAAACAACTCAAGACTTTTTCGGCCTTGAGTTGTTTGATATATTATTTCTTTCGTGTATTTTTCATAACTAAGCTGACAATAAACACAAAGATTATGGCCCCTAATAAGGCAGGGATGATTGCTATTCCTGCTAAACTCGGTCCGATCGATCCTAGTAATTCGCCGCCGATCCATGCCCCTACAATTCCAGCAATAATGTTACCTATAATTCCAAGTGGCATATCACGGCCGATGATAGCTCCAGCAAGCCAGCCGATTAAACCTCCGACAATTAAATATAATATAATTCCCATATTGATTATCCTCCTTTACTCACTCTATGTGACTGTTTCCTGTATCATCTCCCCTCAAACTTAACTCATTTAAAAAAGCTCTGGCCTCAGCCAAAGCTTCCTTAAGGATCTTACTCTAAAGTCGCGAGATGTGCATAAACGTCTCCCAAATTTGTGTAACCCATTTGCTTGATGTCCTGAATACTTTCCACCCATAGCTTTGCTGTCGCCATTGCATCATCCAAAGCATGATGACGCTGGTCAATAGCAATGCCATAATGTTTGCAACATTCATCCAGACTGACCAGCTTTTTTTCCTGATGAGCAATTCTGGTTAAAAAAGTGGTATCTACAATGCGGTGCTGAAAATTTTTTCTTAAGGCGAGCCATGTGGCATGATTCATAAACTGCTTCTCGTGATTCGCATGATGGGCCACGAGTACATCACTCCTAATAAAAGAATAGAAGTCATGAAGTACGTCTCGAAGAGGTTCCGCATCTATCAGCATATCGCTGGTGATCCCAGTTAGATCTTCAATTTCTTTCGAAGGACCTGATTCGCTATAAACAAGGGAGTAAAATGTTTTTTCTTCCATAATGTTAGTCCCTTCTACTTTTACAGCGCCTATGGATAAAATTTCATCACCTTTGTAAGGATAAAACCCGGTCGTTTCCAAATCAAACACCACAACATTTAATTCATCAAACGGAACATCCAGGTCATCTTTATTTTTTAACTGCCGCTCCAGGTTTCTTATATAAGCTTCTTTAGAAGGGTCATTTCGATTTAAGGATGAAAAGCCGCTCCCCAGGCGACCTGAAACATCCTTTACAAATTGCATAAATGGATTCATAAGGAACTCTCTTCTTTAAGAATTAATTTGGATTTAGCAAACAGCTGCTGCCCCCGTTTAATCAAATGTTTGAGTTGCTGCTTATCTTGTTTCGACAATCGATCCAGCGGAAGTAAGTGAATTTTTTCATAGCTTTCCGCTTCTTTTTTATAGCGCAGACGAAACGTGAGCAGCTCCCGAAAGTCGTTCTCATAAGCTTCGATGAATGGGTAGGAGTAAGACAAAATTTCAAACCGGTCCAATGTAGGAGCAGCGGACACTCCTTTTTTCAAGGAGAGGATTCTCAAGGCATTCACATAGGGGAAATAAGCTGTTTCCTTCAAATGGATCTCCCCATTCATTCCCTGTCGCTGTTCCGGAAGCAGCTGCCCAAACACACCCACCCCTTTTTTGATAAACTCAAAGTTTTCGACCAACCGGGAATATAGCCGTGGACAATCTTCTAAGACTGAAAATGATTCGCGCTTCACTTTTAATAAAAATTCATCATTTCCATCTAACACTCGCGAATCAAAAAATATCGAAAAATTTCGCAACGATTGCCAACTGTCTTCATTAAGCCAATCATGAATCTGTTTTTTGTACGACTCAATTGATCGACACCACAAAGGATTCGAAGCCATCACGTTTCCTTCACATTTTTCATAACCCGCGATAGCTAAACCATGGCTGATTTCAGCGCCGAGGTTTAAAAAATACTCCTGGCATTGAGATGCGCCTTCAAAAATAATACCATGATCCTGATCACTCCAGACTGACTGCTCAGATCGTCCCGCACTACCCATTAGAAAAAACGCAAAAGGAGCAGGAGGCGGACCCTGCTCACTTTCGATCGTTTCTTTGGCAATTCGTAACGTCTGATACATTAACTGGTCATGAAAAGCATTTAATTGGCGATGATCGTCAACAACAGACCCCATGGTCTCTTCCCGCCATTGCCTGATTTCCTCATAAGTTTCAAACATAACGATCCATCCCTTTGTATATGTCTACGCTCCTGGATTCTTTTCCGGAGAATTAAAGTTTTCTGGATAGCCATAGCCTCCATGCTCACTCAAATCAAGACCCATAATCTCTTCTTCTTCTGTTACTCGAAGACCTCCCATGGCTTTATCCATAACTTTTAGGATGATGTACGAAACAACAAAAGCATATAATCCACTGCTGACAACACCTAAAATCTGAACACCAAGCTGTTCAAAACCACCACCATAAAATAAACCTGGACGGCCGACTGTAGCTAGTTCCGGTGTGGCGAACAATCCGTTCGAAAGTGTTCCCCATATCCCAACCGTCCCGTGGACAGATAAAGCAAAGATCGGGTCATCAATTCTCTTCTTATCAAAGAATCTCATACTGAAGAATACAAAAGCTCCCCCGACAAGCCCAATGATGACAGCAGCCCATGGTTCAACGAATGCACAAGAGGCAGTAATGGCAACTAGACCCGCAAGCGCACCATTTAGCGTGGTAGGTACATCCGCTTTACCGGTTACAGCCCAAACCATCAGCATAGCACCGATTGCCCCTGCACCTGCAGCAAGCTGTGTATTCAACGCTACATAACCAAAGAAAGCATCAGCTACACCAAACGTACTACCCGCATTAAATCCGAACCAGCCTACCCATAAAATAAGTACACCTAACGCTGTAAATACCTGGTTATGTCCGGCAATCTCGTTAGAAGATCCATCTTTATTATATTTACCAATACGTGGTTTCAAAATCATCGTAGCAGCAAGGGCAGCCGCTGCACCAGTTAAGTGTACGACGGTCGACCCAGCAAAATCCTGTTTACCATGGCCGGCCAACCAGCCTCCACCCCAGATCCAGTGGGCGATCACAGGATAAATAACAATAGAAAATAAAATAGCAAATATCACATAAGCCACTAGCTTCGCACGTTCCGCAAAACCACCAAATGCGATCGTCATGGCAATAGCTGCAAACGCAAGCTGGAACATAAAGTCAACGGAACCCGCAAGTCCCTCTCCCATTGTAGTCGCATCACCATAAAAGAAATTAGAAAATCCAATAAATGCATTTCCTTCTCCGTAAATTAAGCCATACCCTACTGCCCAGAACACCAGGGATACAATTCCTATCGTAAACACTGTTTTCCCCGCAATATGACCCGCGTTCTTCATTCGTGTGGAGCCTGCTTCAAGTAAAATAAATCCACCCTGCATCAACAAAACCAGAACCGTACAAACGACAATCCATAAGTTGTTCATTAAAAAAGTTGCATCCATATAATAGCCATCCCCTTCTATGTGATATTTTCTAACATCTGATGTTATATTACACTTTACCAAATTCTAAATATTAAAACAACTCTTATGTTAAGAAAGTTCACATAAATATGTATCTTCCTATTTATAAAGCGTTTCCATCTTCGCAACCTGCCAAAAAACTTTACTTTGTTCTTTTTTTTGCACCTAAAATTGGCTTTCCTCATCTGATTAGATGATCTCCCCCACGATAAGTGAACGGCTGTTACTCCTTACCATTAAGCCAGGGCCATACATCTTTAACCGCTAAATCCTGATTATCTCAATTAAAACCAAACCATCAGGTCGAAACTTGGCGGTTTAGCTTTTTGCTTTAAGAACGTCTTCGTATAACCCATAGGTTGTTAGGAAATATCTAGAGAGAAAGTTAACAACAGCTATTGCATCCGTAAATCAGTCCTGGAAGCGTTTAGAAATACCACAAAAAGAAAAGCAACAGAAAGGATCTCCATCATGGATGTTATTGAATTACTGTTAAGACTGGCACTCGCTTTTACTGTTCTTTTAGTTTTAACAAGAATAATGGGAAGAAAAGAAATCTCTCAACTCACGTTTTTTAATTTCGTTTCCGCTATTTCCATAGGTACCATTGGAGGGTCACTTGCCATTGATGCTTCCTTGAGCGTTCGGAATGGATTGATTGCATTAGTAAGCTGGGCTGTCTTTACTGTTTTTTTAGGGTATTTGGATATTAAATCAAAGGATGTCCGCTCTTTTATTGACGGCCAGCCCATCATCGTTGTGAAACAGGGGAAATTGCTTGAGGATGAGCTACGCAAAGCACGACTTGACCTGGATTCCCTGAACGTATTACTTCGAAAGAAAAATGTGTTTTCTTTAAATGAAGTAAGTTATGCTATTTTCGAAACCGATGGAACCCTGTCTGTTATGAAAAAAACAGGAGACCAGCCATTTACCAAAAAAGACGGAAATGTCGTTTCAAACAGCCCTGCAGTTCACCCCATCCCTACCACTGTCGTTTCGGATGGAAAAATAAACGATGCTAATTTACAAAGCTTAAATCTGGATCAGAAGTGGCTCCACCACCAGCTTAAATCAGCCGGTGTACCGTCCATTTCCGATGTCTTTTACGCAGAAGTTCAAAAAGATGGAAGCTTATATATTGATAAGAGGAACGATACGATTCACTAAATACACACCTGCTTAACACTGTATTCTTCGATACATTTGTAAATTAACTGTAAATATGGTATAGAGCGAATGGTCTTGAAGGAAGCTATAGACGCAGGAGGTGATTATTCATGGAACACTTGAAATTAATCGCTATGAAGTTTTTGTTCACTTTCCCCATCCTTCTTATTATTTTAGGAGGCGGATTTGACGTATCCTTTGGGAATGTGTTCTTAATCTCGTTGGTTTTAACGGGGGTTTCTTATGCTGTAGGCGACTTATTAATCCTGTCCCGATCCAGTAATACCACAGCTACGATTTCAGACTTTGTATTCACATTTCTGGTGGTTTACTTGATGACGGATGCACTCACTGTTGGAAATAATGTGTTTTCAGCTACACTAATATCGACTATATCACTCACTATTTTTGAATACTTCTTCCACCAGTCTATTGCGCGTAACTTGGATGGTGAGGAAGCAGGTACAGAGAAGATGAGCCCCGCCCCTCAATTAAGTACGGAAGCTTCTGAAGAGCTTTACCCTTATGAGGATGAGGATAAATAATGATTATTTATTATAAAAATTCCCTGACTCGCAAATAAGCAGAGCCGGGGATTTTTATATTCTTTATTATTTTGTTTTTTCGCCGCGTAAATCAGCAACCAGTATAAATCTTTGTGGAGGCGAAAATTGAAAAGGGTAACAGGTCGTCAACGTTAAGGTCGCCTTTGGTTTCGGCACGAGCACCGTTCGATCATCCTCACCCACAATTCGGACCTTCCGCACTTTATACGTGAATTCTCCTGCTAATGTAGTTAAGACCAGCAGATCATTTATTCCAATTTCTCCGAGCTCAAGAAAAACCGTGTCACGGTGGCCGGATAATATACTGTTATCCGCTTTCCCTGGGAGTACACTCCCAGCAAAATGCCCGACACCTTTTTCCAGTTCTTTGCCATGATAAATGGGCAATGAGGGAAGAGATAGAAACCGGCTCTTTTTCTGCGCCATCAGCTAAATAGAAAGATACATCCAATTGAAATATTTTCGTTATCTGCGTAAAGATATCCAGTAATTCAGCTACTTGTTCCGCAGAAAGTTCGGTAGCAACCTCAAAATTTTCAAAAGCCATCATGCGCTCCGAAAGATTTTCTAATTTTTCTAACAAAGACGGATCTTCAAAATCAATTTCCATAAAATGCTCCGCCAATCGTTCCATCTCTTCCTCAGTTAGCCCTATATCATGGAATTGCCCATCCATATAACTATCGTCCACTTCTTCACCATACAGATAATACCATACTGCAGAACCTAAGTCCTCTATATACTCATAGTTATCAATGGAATCTTCATTTTGTTCAAGCAGTACAATAAGCTCCTCATACGACATTTCATAACTCTCTGCCAGCTGATTCATGGTCTCATCTGTTAAGGGGGTCATTGAATAAAAGTAGAGATTCGTGGCAAGGTCATCATAGAACGTATAACCCCCGAGAACGCTCTCCCCTTCTTCCAATTCTCCAATCTCCATTAGTACTTCGACCGTTTCTTCAAGCGTCCACCCGTATTCTTCCAGAAACTCCTGTAAATTATCCTCCGTCAACGGTTCACCCAAAATTCTTTCAGGCCCTCCATATCCTCAAAATCTGCTATCCGAATCTCATAAAAATCTAAGTATTCCACTAAATCTTCTTACGTCCAGCCTAATTCCTTAAGATAATGTTCTAATTCACCTGATGAGGGAGCGGCACTCCCGGCAGAGGGGACAAAACTAAGAAAAACCGACAAGAACAACCAAAAACAAACCTTTCACCTATCTTCCTCCTACTATTAAATTGTTAAATACTAGAATACTATAAGACTATTTTCGCAGGAAAGGCACATTTATTTTTGGGAGAGGTTCATTCATTTAACCTATAAAGATTATTTATAAGAACCTTATCTGTTTACATTCCCACCTTGCGGGTATAGAAATTACATAATATTGAATTCTTCCTATTATTTGCTTAGGTTGAATTCCGAAAGGAGAGTCTAATGAAAAGATTAACATCCGTATTTTGGATTACGCTGGCCATTACATTATTTGCATCAGCCTGGGGGGCATTGGCTCCTAAAAATTTCGAAACGATCTCAGCGAATGTGAAGAACTACATATCCATTCACTTCGGGTGGTATTATCTATTAATTGTATCTTTGTTTGTAATTGTCTGTATTTATTTGATTTTCAGTCCTTACGGCAAGATCAAACTCGGAAAACCTGATGATAAACCCGATTACAGCTACTCTACATGGTTTGCCATGTTATTCAGTGCAGGCATGGGAATTGGACTTGTCTTCTACGGCGCCGCCTCCCCGGTATCCCACTTTATTAAAACTCCTCCCCTTGCTGAACCAGGAACCACGGAAGCAATCAGGGATTCTATGCGCATTACCTTTTTCCATTACGGGGTTCATGCATGGGCCATTTATGCTATTGTCGCTTTAATCCTGGCCTATTTTAAATTCCGACACGGAAAACCCGGCTTGATCAGTGCCACGTTAGAGCCTATTTTTGGAGATAAAATGAAAGGGGCTTGGGGTAAAGTCATTGATGTAATCGCTGTATTTGCCACTATTGTAGGGGTAGCCACAACGCTTGGTTTTGGTGCAGCCCAAATCAATGGAGGGTTTACCTACTTGCTGGATATCGAAAAACAATTCTGGGTCCAGCTCCTCATTATTATAGTCGTTACAGCTTTATTTATGGTGTCAGCCTATACTGGGCTGAGTAAAGGAATTAAGTACTTGAGTAACGCGAACATGGGTCTTGCGGCTATTTTATTTATCACCATGCTGATTATTGGACCCACTGTATATATAGCCAATACCTTCACGGATACGCTTGGTTCCTACATTCAAACCCTTGCTACCGAGAGTTTACGGATGAACCCGAACAGTGAGGAAGAAAAACAATGGGTTATGGATTGGACCGTATTCTTCTGGGCCTGGTGGATCGCCTGGTCTCCATTTGTAGGTATTTTTATCGCACGTGTATCGAAAGGACGCTCCATAAGAGAATTTCTTTCCGGTGTTCTTCTAGTGCCTTCTGTGGTCAGTTTCCTATGGATGACTGCCTTTGGAGCAACCGGTATTCAAACCCAGCAAAACGGTGCCGACATCGCCAGTCTTCCAGATGAACAGGCTTTATTTGGAGTATTTGATCAATTTCCTTTGAGCGTGTTTCTGTCCATTATAGCAATGATGCTGATTGGAACTTTCTTCATTACTTCCGCAGACTCCGCTACCTTTGTTCTAGGGATGCAGACGACCAATGGATCGCTCAATCCCCCGAAAACAGTAAAGTTTATTTGGGGAATTGCACAGTCCACTATAGCCGCTGTACTTTTATATACAGGAGGTCTGACTGCCTTGCAGAATGCCTTGATTTCAGCTGCATTCCCGTTTTCATTTATCATGCTGCTCATGGTGTTCTCCCTGTTTAAAGCCTTGAAAGCAGATAGGCAGGCGCTTCAAAAAGATAAAGAAGAGCTGGAAAATAAATCGGCTTAATAAATGGCCATACAATAAACTTCTTCATGAAAGTGGCAAGGAAAATTTCTTTCAAAACACTCCCATTGTAATCATCTGGGAGAAATAAAGCAGTCCTCCGCAAACTTGGAGAGACTGCTTTTTTGCTAACCAAAATACACGATGCTCACTCGTTCCGCTCTTAATCATACACTGTTAACAACTCAAAGCGGAAGGAAGAAAAGTAATTATGGGCAATCGTTATCTTGATTTACTAGCTGAATTCGGAGTCGGAGGCGCCCACCCAGGTGGTTTTCCTTTAACCAAAGAAGTGTTGTCATCCTTACATCTGCCTCCCTCATCATCCGTATTAGACATCGGCTGCGGAACCGGTCAAACAGCCGAATATCTTTCCGATCACTTCAGTTGTAAAGTTACCGCTATAGACAATCATCCCGTTATGGTAAAAAAAGCATCCGAACGACTACATTTAAAAGCAGACGTTCGGTACGGAAGCGCAGAGGATCTCGAATTTGCGGACCTCACTTTTGATATGGTACTTACCGAATCCGTCCTTTCATTTACTGGAGCCGCTCATGAAACGCTCAAGGAAATTCACAGGGTTTTAAAAGAGAAAGGAACATTCTTATGTAACGAAATGACCGCAGCCAAACAATTATCTAAACAGCAACTCTCCTCCATTAAAAATTTGTATGGAATTGAAGAGGTTCTAACAGAAGAGGAATGGATACACAAACTGAAGGGAGCTGGATTTACGACCGTTTCCCGTGTCCCCGCCATTGAATCATTAGACGAAACCCAAGTTACAGACCTCCGCCCTTCACCAAATATCAGTGAAGATCTGTACGACCTTTGGGATGACCACCACTCTTTTTTTAAAGCTCATAAAGAGTCGATAAGCTACCGTATCTTTATCTGCGAAAAGTAATGTATGTATATGAAATAGAGACTCTTCAACCATGTCCATTATCGAAGAGTCTCTTTTCCTCTATATTATTTCTTCTTTTTCATCATTTTCTCTATCGATGACAGATCTTTCGGTACTTTTCCATCCAGAATCGCCTTCACAATCATATCTTCCTTCTGTTTGGAAACTCGGCGGTTTGCCAATGCGGACACTTTATTTACTACGTTTCGGACTGTTTTCTCATCTTTGAAATTCGCACCCTGCAGCGACCTCGCTAATTTAAAAACTTCATCCATTTTAACGCCGGTCTTTTTCTCAAATTTATCGAACAACAAGTAAACCTCCTTCGTCATTTCCTAGAATTCTTAAATATTCTATGAAAATGACACGAAGAACGTATCAGCAGTTGTCCCTGTTTACATGAATTCAATCACTCTCGGCCAATGGGAAAGAAGATCCTTTAACCAAATCATCGGCCTCAAGCTTCATCATCCGTGGAAGATTTTGGTCTGGATGGGCTTTGTGGTACGACTCGATAATTTTATAACCAATCTGATACCCAGACCATCTGGGAAGGCCTCTCTTTTTGTTTCCGTAAAGAAAATCCATTTGACTTTCACGCTCTCGGTTTGAAAGATTGCCCCTGAATTTGTCTATCCATAATTTACTTAGCTGCTTGTCAGTGTATTGATTCGTCCATGGTGATATATAATCTTTGCCATAGACCTCTTTAACAGCGTACTCTCCCAAACCTTCAATCACCAGGGTCTCGAGCAGTGTTACGTGCTCCATATCCACATTCTTTTCTGTTAAGCGGCAGACGTGGTTATATTCGTGAGCCAGAACTGCTTTCCAATCCTCTTCTTTTACTGGGTCTCCATAAAAAAGGTATAAACCTTCCTTGAACGCTACTCCCCCTTTATTTTCTTTGCTTTCCCTCAGGAAAGAACCACCCTCTTGGAAGGGATAAAGATACACAGGAACCTCCGGACCATTCCACATTTTTTTTAAATACAGGTATTCTTTTTCCAACTTTTCGTACAAACCTCCCTCTTTCCATTTCTTCACCAATTTCCCCGCTCTTCTCCAAGCATCCGGATTGAATAAACCATAGGTTAACAAAAGATATTGAATTTCTTCTTCTTGCAGTCCGTCGAAGGGATGTTGAGCAGGCTGACAAATCGTTTCTCTCTGGACGATATAGGGAGATTGAAACGGGGCCTTTCTTTTACATTTTTCATTAAAAGCTCCCAATGCACGTGAAGTGTCTACAATTCCCAATCCATACACCCTTTCTAATGATGTTCTCCTACATTCTATGACTTGAGGGCAAAAAACATTTTTCATTAAACTATGCAGAATATCTACATTCGTCTACGCAAAACTCGTCTGCAAACATATTCTATAATCATAGTCCTCTATGCAGGAAAGAAAGGAAGTGTTTACTTGTCTCAATCCAACATTTATGGTCTCTGCTGCCGTTATCATGGTAGAGATGTCCGTCTAACCGGTCGTGATGGTCGTGTTCATTACGGTAGAATTACCCGAGTGACTCGCAACCATGTGTGGCTGCGCCCATTCCCGGGTCCACGTGGATATGGTTTTTTCTTTTACGGAGGGTACGGGTTCGGTATTCCATTTGCAATCGGAGCTATTACTGGGGTCGCCCTGGCTTCAGCTTTCTTCTGGTAAAAAAATAAGAGCCGCTCTATCTAGAGTGGCTCTTACCTTTTTAATCTGTCGTACAATAGCTGCTTTTAAAATACATACAATGCCAAAAATATATCTAGTTTTTCTTTAAAATCAGCACAGTTTACACTAAATATATCTCTCTGACCCTTGGTTTTGATTTTATAGTTATGCTCCCATACTGTAAGACTATGTCCTGTAGTCTTACAGTATGGGAGTTTCTCCTTCTACCAGGAGCTTTCTCGCTCATTATCACTCCCTGCAGGAACTCCCTCTAGTTCTTTTTCTCATTGGAGTCTCGCCCCTCCACCCCAATCATTAATGAACAGAGGACCCTTCTGCAGGGAGCTCGGAAGGGAAGTATAACGCTAGGAAGCTCACAACTAGTTGAGTAAGCATCTTATAAACCATCAACAATAACATTTAATAGATCCCAGTCTTTTATGCTGAATTTCTTTGTTGATTCTTTTTTGAATGCCGGTCAAACTTTGCTGGATTTCTCATCACCACTATTAGCGATAATATACTGAGGATTCCTAAGAAAAGTGCTGGAAACCCTCCCAGGTAGGATAAGGTCATAATCCCATTGATACCGAGAGTCGAAATGAAAATAAGCGCTACAGCTCCAACGATCAGACCCCAGGTAATCTTAATAAAGATAGGGGCCTCTTGAGCACCTTCCGTTATCCCGGTAGCACTGATACTCGCCATCGCATTGGTTGTCGAGTCCGTTGCTGTTACGAAGGAAATCATTACGGCTAACAAATAGAGAACAATCAAAATGCCGGAAAACGGAATTTCACTTAAGACAGCATACCCGGCTGCTCCTGTTCCTTGAGCGTCGATAACAGCTGCGATATCTACTTTTCCTGTCATCTGGAAGTTGATAGCTGTTCCGCCTAGCACAGTCATCCAAATGACACTGAAGAGCCCAGGAATAACAAAGTTCATCATGATTACTTCTTTAACCGTATAACCATAGGCAATCCTCGCCAGAAAAACGGCTGTTACAGGAGCCCAAGCCATCCAGTTTGACCAATAAAAGGTGGTCCAGCCCGTAGCCCATGAATCCCCAGCGGCCTGACCTGTAAAGAGAGCTTTATCAAAGAATCCTGACAAGAAGCCTCCAAAACTCTCCGTTCCTAAACTGAACATATACACAGTCGGACCTAAAATAATGAGAGCAGCTAAAATCACATAATAAAGATAGATATTGAAGTCGGCTAGCACCCGGATTCCTTTCATAAGTCCAGTACTGGAAGAAACGATGAAGGCAATCGTTCCAATAATCGTAATTACAATCCATAGAGACTTATCATTATCAATACCAGTTAAGGAGTTAATGCCTCCCCCCATATTCATAACGGAAGTACCGAATGAAGATGAAATCGCAGCAGCAACCGCAAAAAGTATTACAGCATCAACGATGACGTTAATTTTATCCTGGTTATAGTTTCTTAAAGCCGGAGATATTTGTGCGCCTACACTAAAGGAACGTTTCATATTGTAGTAAGCAAACGCAAATACAATGGTCGGGACGGAATAGAAGGCATAGGGGATGAATGTCCAGTGAAGATACAATGTTTCCATTGCGAATAGCACAGCTTCAGGGGACATCGGTTCAATTCCCAGAGATTTAGGAGGAGAAGTCAAGTGAGAAATAGGCTCGGCGGTTCCCCAAAATAAAATACCTGCGGCAATCGTTGTCGTTAATGTAATCGCAAACCAGGTCCTCTTTTTCAACAGCGGCTTCGCATCTTCTCCTCCAATTCTTACGTTCCCAAGAGGTGAAAAGTAAGCAAAGATAATTAGAATGACACAAGCCACTCCCGCTAGACTGAAGACCCAGCCTACTTCTTGAGTCATAAAGTTCTGTGCTGCGGTCGTTACACGAAGAAACCAATCGTAATTAACAAAGTTCAGGATAATAGTAATTAAAAGCAATATAAACGCCGGAAAAAAGACCAGCGGCCGAATCATATTCTTCTTTAAATTGTTCATATTTTTCCTCCTTGATTTAATCAGTTGATCCTAAGTCTTCTATGTTCAGTAAACGTTTTCATTAATGGAGATTACTTATGTTAAAGAAGGATACCCTTCTTCTTTTCATCATGTAGGAAGGCAACGAGCCGCTATTTTTCACGCAGCTCGTCCTCCCAGCACTATTTTTAAACCGTGTATTTCTTAGTCTTCTTTAGGAAAAATTGTGCCTTTATTCATAATTCCATTAGGATCAAAGGCTTTCTTCAATGTTTCCAGGATGTAATAAGAAGAACCGTACTCATCTTTAATCCAAGGGGTCCGATGCTTTCCAACTCCATGATGGTGCACCATGGATCCGCCTGCTGCGATGGTTTCTTCTACAATAATCTTGTTAATTGGATAGTGATATTTTGTAATTTCTTCCTCTGGCTTAATATCTACAAGATCGTAGTAATAAACGAAATACATATTTGTTCCATTCATATAGCTGTGGGAAGAGTGTCCGCCAAGCATCGTGATATGAGGGATTTCCTCACGAACGCGCTTAATGCAGCGCTCATAAATATCGTTAATTACCCCCCAGGAGCCGGATACTTCTGTAGTAAAACCAATGTTGTCGGTTTCTTTAATCTGCTGACGTTCTTCTATAACCTTGGAAGGATCCCAGTTCAGATTCTCGAACCAGTTTTGGATTAAATTGCTTTCCACTCGTTCTCCTTCATTATATGGAGCAACTATATCTTCAATCGCCTTTCCGGTTGCTTCAACAATAGGCTTCGGTCCTTCCGCCATGAAGATTAAAACACACTTTCCTTTAGAGAACGTAAAATGATCCGCTGCATCCTCCGGGTCATACAAACGAGCGACAGAAGGACGATAGCCCTGAACCATGACCTCTCTTAAAATTTCGAAGCCTGTTTTCATATCGTCTAAAAGATAGCCATAGTACTGGTTATTTTCCGGCTGATATTGGAACACTTTCACCGTAACTTCTGTAATGTAGCAAAGGGCTCCTTCGTTACCAATGATGACATGGCGAATATCCGGCCCTGCCGCACGTCTTGGTACGTTCTTTATTTTCGTAATTTCACCGTTCGGGAACACGGCTTCGACGCCGATCACCATATCTTCAATACCGCCGTATAGAGTAGAAAGCTGACCGATACTTCTAGTTGCTACTAAACCACCCATTTGAGCAAGCGGCTTAGACTGCGGAGAATGCCCGGTTGTTAATCCTTGCTCGCGCAATTGATCTTCAAGCTCTTCCAAAGGTACTCCGCACTTAACCGTGGCCAGCATGTCGTAAGAATCAATGCTCACGATTTCATTCATAGCTGATCCATCAATCACAAGGGAGTTCTCCACTGCGGTTTCAAGCCCGCCTTCTGTAGCGGATCCGCCTGTTCTTGGCACCGCGTTAATGTTATTTTCATTCATATACTTTAGAAGCGAGGATACTTCCTGTTCATTTTTCACTTTCACGACGGCAGCCGGAAGCGGCTGTGTATAAACACCGTGAATCGTTTCATACTTTCTGAAACGGTCCACACTATTTTCCTTTAACACTTCCTCATCTGTAATCACTTGTTCCGCAGAAACAATGGACTGAACATCGCTGATAATTTGTTCTTTCGTTAACGTCATCATTAAAAACTCCTTTGCGTATTATTTATAAAAATTGAATGAGCTTATGATTCATGAAAAAGCTGGTAAGATTTCTTCAATAGTTCGTTTGTATGCGAGGTTATGTGCTGGTAAACCTCGTGATTCATTCGGGTATAAAACTGAAACTTATTCTCCTCTGGAAGGAACGTATCCTCCACTTGAACCATCTGTTCAATCGCCTCTTCATAAGTGGGATGTACTTCTAGAGCTACAGCCGTGTTAATCGCAGAACCCAGACTGGCCGAACCGTTAACTTTTGTCCGCTTGGCCGGGATCCCAAAAACGTTGGCAAATATCTGCATCATCAAATCCCCGTTAGAACCTCCGCCCGTAATGTAAAGACTACGAAGTGTCTTGTTAAGCTCTTCACTCATGGCATCCACATTGGTTTTCATTGTGAGGGCAATGCCTTCTAGAATGGAATGATACATATGAGCCCTGGTATGACGGCCATCAAAGCCAATCATCATCCCTTTTTTAAAGGGTTCGTCCGGCGGAGAAAGCCAATCCAGCACGGTCATTAAACCATCACTGCCAGCTGTTACATTCTCCGCAGCTTCTTTATTTAAGTATTCTTCGGGGGAGAAACCAAGCTCATCTGCTTTTTTCGTGAGCTCTTCTCCCAACAGATCCTTGAACCAGCTCACCGTCCACATCCCGCGACGTATGCCGCTGCATTCGTAAAGGTACTCATTGGGAACAGCTGCAAAGTTAGCAAAGTAATGTTCAGGGGAGTCAGGATTCTCGTGCCCATGAACCATACCCGCTATGTAAGTTCCAAGCGAAACAAGGGCAGCATCCTCCGAAATCATACCAGCCCCCAGAGCTTCCACCGCTTTATCATTCGCGGTTGCAACGACTGGCAGACCCAAAGGAATTCCTGTTGCCTCAGAAGCTTCCTTCGTAATGTGGCCAAGAGCCGTACCTGGATATTGAAGATCAAAGAGCATATCTCGTGGAATGTTATATTGTTCAAAAACCTCTTCGCTTTCACTCCAATCCCACGTATCTGTATCGATCGGCCACATCCCCTGGTAATTACCAGCTGAATCCTTGAGCTGCCTAGTCAGCCGATGTGTGATATATCCAGAAGAAGTAGTGACATAGGCAACCTCAGAATTGACATGTTCATAAGGCTTAGCCACTCGTTCGTCCATCCAGCTGAGCGCAGGGGAAGCAAGCGTTCCGTCCTTTTTGAGTAAACAGCGAACAAAGCGGATGGTGCAGAGACCAAGTCCAATTATATCTTCCTTGTTTCCTGAAAAATTGCTCATCGCTTCTTGACTTGCATCAATCAGGGAATCCCACAAATCATCCTCAGGATGCTCTACCACCCCAGGTTTTGGAAGATCCATAGGCTTTAGCGCTTTCTTTCCTTCACTGACAATTGTTCCTTGCAGGTCAAAGATCACTACTTTCGTACTCTGTGAACCGCCATCTACTCCGATTAAGTATTTATTATTCATTTTGTGCCACCTTCCCTTCGATTCTGTCTTATCGAACGAGATAGCCGCCGTCCACTGCTACAATATGGCCATTAACATAGTCTGACGCACGACTGGCCAGGAAGACGACTGCCCCCATCAAGTCCATAGGCTCTCCCCATCGATTGGCCGGTGTATGATCCAATACTCTTTGGTTGGTCTCCGGATTATTTCTTGTTTCCTGAGTGAGCTCCGTAGCATAGTAGCCAGGTGCTATACCATTCACCTGGATGTTATAACCTGCCAGCTCATCACAGTATGCCTTCGTTAATCCTGCTACTCCATGCTTACTGGCTGCATAGGCAGGTGAGCCGCTCCCTCCGTGAAAAGAAAACACGGAACAGATATTAATAATTTTCCCGCGCTTCTTAGGAATCATGGTTTTTGCAGCTTCATGACTAATTTCAAATGCAGCCGTTAAGTTTACCTGGATCAGTGGATCCCATTTATCTCTTCCGAATTCATCAAACCCGGCAACCTTATTCATCCCCGCGCTATTTACTACAATGTCGAGTGAGCCCATCGTTTCTACACACTGCTCAATCGTTCGCTTGGCAGCTCCATCTTCTGTAATATTTACTTGCATAAATTCCATGCGGGAGCCTTTACTTTCAATAAGTTCTCTCGTTGTTCCATCATCCTCTGTCAAACTTGCAATAAAAACATCTGCACCCGCTTCAGCTAAAGCAACAGAAAACGCACGGCCGAGACCAGAGTTCCCTCCAGTTACGAGAGCCGTTTGACCTTCGAGGGAAAAGAAATCCATCGTAAAATCTGTCAGTTTCAAAGCTGTATTCACTCCTTTCTCCTAGAATAATGAGCCAAAAAAAGAGAGAAAAGCATACTTCCCCCAGGGGAAGTTACTTTTCTCTCGGCTCTAGTAACTTATCTGTCTATTAGTATAGGACTCTCTCCAAAAGCTGTCAACTTTCTCCTTTATACGACTCTAAAGCCGAACCAGTCCCATTCAACAAGCAACCCGTTTAATTTTCCATCCATCGGTATCTGCTATATACTAATTAGAGAAAACTTACAGGATAAGGAGATTGTCATGAAACAGCATGTAGAAGAAGTCCTCGAAGAAAATCCCGTCATCGCTGCGGTCAAAGACAGCAATGGACTGCAGGAAGCCATCCAGACTGACTGTAACATTATCTTTATTTTAAATAGCGATATCATTAATGTCGGAAAAATTGTGGATCAAGTTAAAGATCATGGAAAGCTTGCTTTTGTACACGTGGATCTCTTAGAAGGTACGTCTAATAAGGAAGTCGCTTTGCAATTCTTAAAAGAAAGCACCAAAGCTGACGGCATTATTAGTACAAAAGCCCAGATGGTTCATGCAGCAAGAAACTATGGCTTTTACACGGTACACCGCTTCTTTCTGGTGGACTCCATTTCTTTCAAAAGCATTGATAAACAAATTGCAAATTCCAACCCGCACTTTATCGAAATTCTTCCAGGCATGATGCCAAAAGCGATCGGATGGGTAAAAGATAAAATTGATGTACCCATCATAGCGAGTGGCTTAGTTTGCGAAAAAGAAGATGTCGTTACAGCCTTACAGGCAGGAGCCATCGCTATTTCCTCTACAAATAATGAAGTGTGGTATATGTAAAATTCGAATTTAAGTCTATCTCCCCCTCCCCACTCCTTCTTTCATACTCCTCGTTAATTGAATTAACGCTTTTTTTAAATATCGGTGTGGATTTTACAGTAAAGCTCCCGATAGTTGAAAACTCAGTTTCGAGATATTTTGGGTTCGTTACTTAATATAGAGAAGGGGTGGCTGCGGAAACAACTCGCTTTCCTGCGGCGGAACTGGCAAGCCTCCTCGCTCGTTTCACTCCCTGTGGGGTCTCGCCTAGCTCCTTCTCCCGCGGGAGTCTCGTTGTTTCCTCCGCCACCCAGCCATTTCACATGAACGGACCCTGGGCAGTAGAAAAAGCAGGAAGAAAATCGTCTTAAGTGCTTCTATAGCGCCGTTCATACCCTTGAGGCGCTCGGTATTTAGCGTTGATCACATAGGTTATTTCCCCTCATATTAAGGCAATTACGTAAAGGATTTGAACGCTCTATGATTGTAAAGGGGTGGAAGGGAACGGTGAAGACTCCTGCGGGATGAACATGATCGGTGAGATCCCGCAGGGCTGTTAAGCCCGAGGAAGCTCAGCACAAATAAGAAGTTCGACTAAGATCGCCACGTCCTGTGGCAACGTCGAACGACCATGCGTCGTGCAAGGCCGGAAAGCGAAATCGTCCCCCGAAGGACCTTCCTCATAACCAATATCTCGAAACTGAGTCTTCCACAATCCGGCCCTATAACTTAATAAAACTCTGTTAAATATCAACAATAATCTTTATAAAATTAAAGCCTGCCATGAGCTCCTTGAACTCATGGCAGGCTTCTTTTGATCCAGGTTTTTATCTTCACTCAAATCCTTTTTAAATAGGAAGACTATTATTTAAGCACTTGACTCATCCCTAATACGATTAATCTCATTTTTATAAAGATCAGAACGTCCTCCGAAGATAGCTTGAATATTCTTATCCACTTTAACTACACCAGCGGCTCCCAGTGCTTTTAACTCATCTTCATCGATCTTGCTGACTTCGTTTACTTCGACTCTTAATCTGGTGAAGCAGGCATCCACGTGTTTTAAGTTGGATTCCCCGCCTAACGCCGTCATAATTGATGCGGCCGTTTCTCGAGTCTGCTCGGATTTTCCACCCTTTTTCTTTTCGTTGAAATCCTTACGTGTATAAAGCTTGTTCTCTTGACCTCCACGACCTGGAGTAGCCAGATCCCATTTTTTAATGGCAAAGGAGAAGGAGAAGTAATATACCACAAAGAAGATAGCTCCGACCACGATATTCATCCACCAGTTGTTTGTACCTGGAATGGCATTGACCAGTACATAATCGATGAGTCCGGATCCTCCTGCCCAGCCAATATTGGCATCTAACATATACATAGCTGCAAAAGATACACCAGCCAGGACGGCGTGAAACACGAATAGAAGAGGTGCTACGAACAAGAATGTAAATTCAATCGGCTCTGTGATTCCGGTAATAAAGGCTGTACCAGCAGCAGCCACAAGCATTCCTTTTACTACGGGACGGTTTTTCTTGTCCGCCTGACGATACATAGCAAGAGCCGCTCCAACAAGTCCAAACATAATGACAGGGAACTTACCAGCCATGAAACGTCCAGCCGTTACTTCCACTCCTTCAGCCACTTGTGCTAAAAAGATATATTGGTCTCCGGATACAGCGCTTCCAGCCACTTCCGCTGTACCGCCCAGTGAAGTCCATAAAAACGGGGCGTACCAAATATGATGAAGTCCGGTTGGTATTAGAACCCTTTCAAGGAAACCGTATAATCCAATGTAAAGGGGGTTCGTTGCTCCATTCGCAATTACGTTAGCCACGGCATTAATGCCGCCTTGAATCGGCGGCCACACGACCATCATAGCCATAGCAAGGAATATGGAAGAGAAAACCATGGCAATCCCGACCGAACGATCCCCGGCAAAGAAGCCCAGTACTTCCGGTGGATCAAACTCGTGAAATTTATTATAAATGAACACAGCGAGTAAACCGACTACAATCCCTCCGAGCACTCCTGTTTCCAGGGTGGGAATGCCGAGGGCGGAACCATATTCTCCGCTTTCCTGTACCATCTCAGGTGTGATGCTGAGCGCAAAAGAAATGGTTTTATTCATGATTACGTACCCTAATAGTGCAGCCAGTGCAGCAATTCCGGATCCATTTGTTAGACCGATCGCGACCCCAAGGGCAAATATAATAGCCAAGTTATTAAATATGCTGATTCCGATGTCGGACATCCCTTGACCGATGAACTGAATCGCATCATTTTGTAAAAAGGTCAGTGTTTCTGACAGTGGGCCGGTAAGGGCTGCGCCAATTCCAAGTAATATACCTGCAGCAGGCAAGAGGGCGACTGGCACCATTAACGACTTTCCAAACTTCTGTAAAGCTCCAAAATGTTTTTTCATGATTTAGCTTATCCTCCTTTTAAGCAAACGCTTTCTTATCAAGGGAAAGAATAGACCCGAATACACGGTCCGGGTCTATAAATTTGATTAAACCGTCTGAGCTTTTTTACTGGCGTACAATGCAGGCCAGTAGTCTTTGTTTGCTTCGATCATATCATCAAGAATCTTTCTTGCCCTTGGAGCGTCAATAACCGTTCGGTTCAAGGTCAAAGCCTGCAGGGCTTTTTCGTAGCTATTTTCATAATAAGCATCCACCACAAGTTTCTCATAAGCCAACTGTCCCTCAATTAACCCTTTGTAAAAGGTAGAAATATGGCCTACAGCGAAAGGTTTAGGACCGCGATTGGTAATGACTGAAGGAACCTCCACCATGACATCATCAGGTAGATTGGCAATCGCTCCGTTGTTCTCAACCATCACTATAAAAATATCACCGTTATTATAAGCCATAGACGCCGCAACACGAATCATATAACGGCCATGGATATCTACTTCAAGCTCCACATTTTCAGTAGTATCGTCTGCAATAATTTGATCAGCCAGGGTATGGACCCGCTTTTCGCGACCGTTAATCACCTGACGGGCACGGGTATTATCCGGCTCTTCTTTATCCACCATCTGTGAAGGATATAAATAATACTGCAAATACGTGTTAGGTAAATACTCCGGAAAATCCGTCACCATCTGCTCCACTTGTTTAAACGTTTTAATCCAGGAAGGATCATTAGCGATCTCAGCATCCTCCGGAATAAAGCCATCCTCTGTAATAGCACGCTTAATCGTGTCTGTATGATCCTTGCCATCTTTATCTAAGATTCTAGTAAACCAGCCAAAGTGATTAAGACCAAAGTATTCAGGGACAAGATCAAATACGTCCTTACCTAGTATTCCGGCATAACTCACCATAATTGCCGCCGGCATATCACAAATATTCAGCAGCTTCTTATCTTCAGGAAATTCACGGCGGAGAGCTTCCGCAACAATGGCAGCTGGATTCGTGTAATTCAAAATCCAGGCATCCGGGGAGTAATGGCGAATATCATTGACGAGATCAATCATATCTCCAATGGAACGAAGCCCGTAAGCCATGCCTCCAGGGCCGCATGTTTCCTGCCCTACAGCTCCGTATCGAAGTGGAATCTGTTCATCCTGCTCACGCATCGCAAGCCCGCCGGTACGAATTTGAACAAAAACAAAGTCAGCGTTTGTTAATGCTTCCTTCTTATTCGTCGTATAGTTGAACGACTCAAGTTCTGGATATTTCTCACGCAAAATGATTTCTGAAGCTTTTGCTATTTTTTCCTGGCGCTCAGCATTTGTGTCATAGAATGTGATCGACTTTAACGGAAACTGTCCTTTTTCCGCCACTAAACTCATGATCATACCAATGGTGTAGGTACTACCGCCGCCCACAACTACAAGGTTTTGCTTTTTCATAGGGTACGCCTCCTAATAGGTATTATATTTGTATTAAATAATTGTTAATATGAATATAATACATATTTGTGAAAGCGTCAACATTTGTATCGAAATTTTTATGATATTTGGTTATAATATGGATATAGATGAACAGGAGGAATTCGTATGGCAGCTCCTTTATACCGGAGAATTGCACAACAAATAAAAGAAGATATTTCCGAAGGGATTTGGAAAGAAGGAGAGGCTATACCAACGGAACTCCATCTTTCTGAACAATATCAGGCCTCACGCGTCACCGTACGGCAGGCTGTTAAAGTACTTGTGGAAGAAGGATTATTGGAAAGAATTCAGGGAAGCGGCACCTATGTAAAAGAGCAAAAGATTGAACATAATATATTTGAATTAATCAGTTTTACAGAAGAAATGAGAAAGCTTGATAAACAACCGGTCAACCGCATTCTTGACTTCCAATTGATTGATCCTACTGATTATATAAAAAGAATGCTCCGGCTTTCCGACGGGGAAAAAGTCTTTTTCGTACGCAGGCAGCGACTCGTGGATGAAATTCCCTATGTATTGGAAGAAACCTATCTTCCGGTAACGATGTTTCCAAATCTATCGTATAGCATTATGACTGGATCAAAATATGACTATATTGAGAAAGAAGTAGGGAAAAAGATCAAGGAAAGCTTTCAGGAAGTGATCCCGGTTTTACCAACTCCGGATATTGCGGAAGCTTTAACTGTTGATGACTCCACCCCGATTTTAAAAATGCAATCCTATAGTATTTTTATAGATGGTACGGTATTCGAATACAGCGAAAACTATTTTAAGAGTGACGAATATAAATTCACTCTTCGGGCTAAGCGACTCCAATAATCAGGTCAGACAGAACAGGAAAAAAGGGTGCTTCTCACTAATTGGAGAAGCACCCTTTTCTTTTGAATTTATTCCTGTTTTCTTTGCTTCAAAGCAAAAAAGACTGTAACCACCAGAATGAGAGCGGCAAAAATATAAGAGGAGTACACCACAAGAGGCACATCTGCATCCTGATTTTGAACCCCTATTCCGACGAACGCCCAAACAAACACGAGCGGATACACCCAGTCATTTTTCGTTATTAAAATATAGAAAGCAAGCAGAGTCGCTATAATGAGAAGAATGAACGTCCAGACAGAAGCAGAGATCCCAAATCCGCTCCACTCAATATAAGTGAGATAGTAGCTGATGTTAGCAATCGTAGCTACGCTGATCCACCCGAGATATACGGAAAATGGCAGCCGGTCCAGAAACGAAGCATCGACTGCTTCCGCTTTTATATAAAGACGAATAAGAGTAAGCAGTAAAAGGATCATGACGATGACCGATAATCCAAAGAAGTTGTAATGCCACATAAAAATCCAAAGACTGTTCAGAATGCAGCTTAACACGAAGAGTCCACTTACCGCTTGATAAATAGGCAGATTTCGTCTGCTGACTGGAAACTGGCGGAGAACCCAGATGCCAAGCAGGATGTAGATTAACCCCCATATACTGAACACATATCCAGCTGGAGTAAACAGGACGTTCAGCCTGTTGGAAATTTCTCCTGTTGTCTGACCATTAAGCGGCAGCGTATTGGCGAGTCCATTAACGACCACAACAAGTAAATAAGCGAATAGATTTAAAATAAATTTGCCCATAGGAACACTCCTTTTCAATAACAGCTATGATACATATTATTCCTTCTCCCCCTTGAATAAAACGTTTTTCTTCAGGAAACAAGAACATCGAAAATGAACATAAAAAAAGACTGCTGATAATTTCTCGACAGTCTTAAAAATTTTTTGGCGATTTTTTACTTGTATTGATATTTATTTGAGTTTTCCAGAACTAAAAAATAGTTGAGAACAAACTGACGAACTTCCCATTCAGGTACTTCCTGATTACCGTCTGTAAATCCAGATGGACTATAAGAATAGTTTCCGAACTGGGATCGCTGCTCTTCCTTCATTTCCGCAATTACCTGGTTGGTTTTCTCCATATAACTCATGCTTATCATCCTTTTTAGAATCAGTATGGACAAATGGAAAAAGATTTATAAGGCATTTTATAGTTTGCTATGAAACATTCGTCTTACAAGCGTGTAAAACTGAACTTATGGCTGCCTGTTACCATAGGAGACTATCGATCTTGCTTTTTAAGTTACTAAACTCCACTGGAGAGCAAAATTTATGGATCGTCGAAAGTGAAATCGTTTTTTGCTGAGGAAAGAATTCATCCAAAAATGATGTAGACAACACAAAGTAATCCCAGCGGTTTACATCAAGAATGTCATAATCAGATTTATCCTGATCCGTGTACACGCAAAATACATAGCACTCCGAATTGCGCTGTGCTTCAGAGCTCATTTTTCCTGTAGTAGAGTTCCACGCTTTTGCCTCAGATATATTAAATATAATTTTAGAAGGCTTCTGTTGTTCCCACGCCTGTAAATAAGCTGACGATTTCACTTCTATTAATCTTCCTTTATAGAAAAAGTCCGCTTTATCCCACTCAACTCGGGGTTCATGAGTTAGCCCTAAAGCATACCCAACTAAAAATTCAGCGAAAACCCCTCTAGTTGTGTTACTTAATAGATCTGAATAAGCCCAGCGCCAAAATTCAACAACCGTCGTATCTGTTCCTTTTATATGTTTTTCTTCACATATCTTCGCGGTCATTCCACCCCTCCATTGTCTCCTTTTAAGCTATCCGGATACAAGGTCACTAAACGATTGAGCAAATTTGAAGAGTTAAAATTTATATCCATTTCTTCAAAAACTTCCTGGTAATGATTCATCCATTGGCTAATGGGAGTTGGCTTATGACTTTCATCATCGACAAAATTCACAAGCGCAAGCCAGGTTGGTATCTTCATTTTTTCATTCAATATATACAAGTAAGCTAAACGATTGGAGAGTTGATAGTAATGATGCAACCATGTATGCATAGTGGCTTCTGATCCTAAAAATGTTTTTGTCTCTTTAATTGTTCGTTTTATCAGTTCTATACTGTGGGGATCCGTTGCTTTTATCTTAGATGTCATTTCGTTTACGTGAGCTTTTGCTTCTACTAACAATAACCCTTTCGTCCCACCCTTACCCTGCACCATGGCTATGCCATCCCACCTTGGACCCTGGGCAGGCCAGTAGTCCTTTATTTGAGATTGAGCGCTCTTCCATTCATCATACAAGTCGAGAAAATCATTTCGATACTCTGTAGGAGTTCTGTTTTCTAGTGGAGAATGCCAAATAATATTCTTATCTTTATCCAAAAACGAAAGCAGTGACGGGGAACTCATTAGAAGCCTGTTATTAAGATCACGTGAAAAATGATTAACATACGTTTCAATTAAATATTGACTGCCTTTACTAATTTCCATTCACCTCACTAACTTGAATATTTTTTACCCCTTCATGTTTTAAGTATTCTCCAGAATTATGTAATCACCTTTATTATCACGCTAAATTAAAGATAAGGAATTAGTTATAATCTCCTCTCCTTGAATGGAAAGATATGATCACTGCAATTCTATAAGAATACTAAAAAGACAACCCGCCATACCGGTGGATTGCCTTTTTGCGACAGCATCATTATATGAATAGGATGACATTGCATCTTGGCCTCTTTTTATGCTTCGACATCTATTTCTTAACTGGTACAGCCGTACTGAATACTGCGATCGATCCAAACTAGTACTCCGTATTTAATCTCCTTCATCAATACTTTCTTCTAACTCATGAATATCACTCGTCAGCTCCTCTAACTTTCGTTCTAATGCTTTAACAAAAGCAACCTTTCCATTAAATGGATTATCTTCTCTCATAGTTCCACCCAATAGAAAATTCATTTGCTTCTCCATATCCGTTAAAAGAACCGCCTCCTCTTCTTTTTCTTTTTCTAAAGCTGCTTTTTGATCCTCATATTGTTCCTGTATATTCGCGTTCGCATTTTGTAGACGTTCTATTTCAGCATACAATTGCTCCACTTTTGCTTGATCTTCCTCCTTTTGCTTGGACCAGGAGGATTTATGGTTTTCAAAGTCTTTGACCAGTTGTTTCTTTTCATTTATAGCTTTTTTCATCTCCGCCTGCTGTCTTCTATTTTCATCCTCATACACATTGATTTTACTTTGTAAATTTTCCGTTTCTTGCTCGTATTTTTTTTTCCATTGATTTTTTTGAGTCGTAACTTTTTCTATTTCCGTTTGCAAACTCTGTATCTCAATAGATTTATTTTCATTTTCCTGCTCCTGAAGGATAAGGGCGGCCTCTAAATTACTCACCTTAGACTTTAGAGATTCCTGGACCTCTTTAGATTGGGAAATCGTTTGATCGGCTTCTTTAAGTTTATCTTCCATCTCTTGTTTAAATTCGGATAACGTTTTTCTTAAATGCACATTTTCTTGATCAGAAGAAGACTTCGCCTCTTTTGCCTTCTGAAAATCTTTCTTTACCTGTACATAACTGACATGAAGGAAGTTCTTATCTTTCTGTGACTGGGAAAACCTCCCACGAACTTCTCCAAGGTTTCCTTCCAATTCCTTAACTGTGTGAATCAAATCTCGTTTTTGATCTTTTAATTCCGAATTCTGCTCCTGCCAATCTTTTATTTCTTTTTGAAGCCTTTCCTCCTGCTTTTCTAAACGGGCCGTATGTTCTTCAAATCCCTGAATACGTTTTTTCAACTCTTCGTTGGCCGCCCGTGTATCTTCCATCTCCCGCTTAACTTCGGATAACGTTTTTCTTAACCATACGATTTCTTGATCAGAGACCGACTTCGCTTCTTTTGCCCTCTGAAATTCTTTCTTCACCTGTACATAACTGACATGAAGAAGGTTATTATCTTTCTGTGATTGCGATAACCTTACACGAACTTCTCCAAGACTTCCTTCTAATTCCTTAACTGTGTGATAGAGATCTTGCTTTTGCTCTTTTAATTCTGAATTTTTCTCCTGCCAATCTTGAATTTCTTTTTGGAGCCTTTCTTCCTGCTTTTCTAAACGAGCCGTGCGTTCTTCAAATCCCTGGAGACGTTTGCTCAATTCTCCTTTTATATTGGTTTCCTGCTCCCTCCACTCTTCTATTTCCTGTACTAGATTTGCATTTTCAATTTTTAATTTCTCCAGCTGTGAGTAATGATAATTATTTTGATAGTCTTGGACTTTCTTTTTATATTTATCCAGTTCAGCCCTATAATAGATGATCCTTTGCTGCAACTGAATCGGATCCTTCTTCATTAAAAAGTCCTCCCATTCAAAATTAGGATTTCCCTTCTATCATTGTGAGCACTTCTTCAAACTCCCGCCTGCTCTCATCGGTCATCCGTTCGACTTCTTTAATGGCAGCACTAAAATCTTCTGAAGGTGAATCTACTGCAGAAGGAACATATGAACTTCCACCGCTTCGGGACAAATAACTGAGTAGAAGCAAATTCAAGGTATGGTTCTCTAAAAATACAAAACTACTGTTTCCCTTATCGTTTTGCCGCACTTCTTTGAGTTGATTTTCCAATAACCCCTTCATCAATTGCTTCATTAATAATTCATGGTTATCCTGTTCATTCATTTTGCTCCACCTCCTTCTTTGGCACGGCACCATTGAGATTGATGGAATTAAGGGCAGCCACACCCGCCTTATTTTCCTCACTATACACAAAACCCGTAATGCTTCCTGCATAATTGTCTTCCGCAGTCCATTTGACTTGAAAGTTATTAAAAGTAAGCGTTTGACCTGGAGGGATAGTGGATTGCTCTAACGGTTTTAACCAATACTCTTCTTTATTATCTCTTTCGTTCAACCGCTTCCACCCTCCCTGAGCACGACGGGGCATTTTTGACTCGTCGTACACAAATCGACCGGAAAAAGAGAAAGGTGCCCCTTCAGAAACCTTGATACAGATGTAAGGATTGTTTATTGGACTAGAAGATAAGTTTTGGATATGAAAAGATCCCAAGCATAAGTTCTCATCGTCTGGAACATGGGTGATGCTTAGGCTGTATGTAAAGTAGCCGATAAATGGTGTGGAAGGTGCAGAATTTTGAAGTAGCTCTTTCATTCGATTCAAGTAATCCTGGGTTTGCTGATGGTAAGCGTGAATCTTGGATGTCAGATCATGGCTGTCGTTCATCGTTTCCACCCTTTCTAAAAACCAAAATAAAGAGATAGAAGGTCTCTCTTTATCTTATGATTGGCTATTAGCTATTATCACCACTGTTCCCCCCTCCGATCACATAATGAAAAAGCGTGAAATCAGGATTGTTAAAATCCGATTTCACGCTCTCTTCATTGTGGGGAGTTTTCCTCCACCGTTGGCCGGACACTTAACCCTCTCCGTTACCACCGTTAATATTAGGGAAAACAATTGGACATTGCGGCGGACGTACAGGAGTTGGACAAGGAGTCGGTAAAACATCTCTTGGCTCACAGAATTCAGCTAAGAACTCAACCGTTACAGGGAATGAAGATTGAATACTTTGGCAAAGTCTTACAGTGATCTGAGCATCAAATGTTGCTAGTTCATCTGTATCTGTTCCATCATCGGTACAATCAAACGTACATACAAAGCAATCTGCATCTGAGTATGTTACATCCACATCTGTACCTTCTGGTGCGCACAATACCACTTGTTCACAGCGAGAGAACTCCAATTCCACTTCTTCTACAGTTCCATTGATCGGGATTGAGATTGTTACGGTGAAGTTCTTACGTAGGTTAACCACCTGAAGAATTGTTTCTACACCATCAATAACGAATGTACGATTATTACGTTCCAGAATATCAACACTGTCCGGAGTAACCGTACAAGTTACATCTGCAGGGTCAAAATCATCACATTCTACTCCATCTGGCAGATCAATGTCAGTCAAAGTAAGGTCAAATGTTGCCTCGTTAATAACCCAATCGTACACCTTATCGACGTTAATACAAATTAATTCTTGCCCACCACTTAAATTGTTTGCTTGCATAGTTGCAAACACCTCCAAGGAAATTATTGTTCTTGCATTCGTAGCATATGATTGCGATTGACATTTGGTACAGTGCATTAGCGGAACTCTGGGTTAATTTTCATAATAAGTACTTGAGTAAAACTGTGCTTTCTCCATAGTTTATTACTGTTTAACTAAATGGTGACAAATGTCTAGAAAAAATTTCTAAGCGAGTTAAAGCAACTGATATTTATATGAAGGGGAGCAATCATTGAAGTAAAAAATTTAAAAAGAAGCAGCTTGGAGGAATCTACATTCTTCCAAGCTGCTTCCTTTTCTTAGGGTCAGACTTCACTTATTAATGAAGAAATTAAAGACCCACTTTGATAAAAAGTCAGTTTGCTGACAGATGAATTTTTTAATCTGAGCGCAATTCAAACAAATTGGCCGTTAATTCCCTGATAGTAACATTAGATGATGAAGATTGTTCAATTTCATCCAGTTTACTAAAAAAATAATCAATTTCTTCTCTCCTCAAATAAGGGAATCGATACTTAATCTTATCCTTTTTTTCCGGTTTTAATGATGTGGGCTCCTGATCGAGGGGGGGACTTTTAACTTTAAGCTTGTTCAATAAGTGGATAATGTCTTTATAGGCGTATCCTCTTTTCACTCCTGCATAATAATCAGGTAGTGAAGTGGACCTAAGTCTTTCAGTAGCATGATCACTGTTTTGGGTACCATAATAGCTATCAATGAACGAGAACAAGTCCTCCTCGTTTGATGCAATTAAACTTACTTCATTTGGTAAATCCACGTCATACTTGCCCGATTTAAAAGGCATGTAGGAGATAACTGGTTTCGCGAGCAAAGCCGCTTCAATACCTGTGGTGCAGCCATTGTGTATGACCATCCTGGACGCGAGTATCCAGTGAATAACATTACCAGCTTGAATAATTTTGACATTTTCACAATTCGATAATGCACTTCGATAGGACTGAACATTCTCAGTCGGATGTGGTCTAATAATAATAGGTACGGATGGATATTTCTCGCTTATCTTTCTGATTAATGTGATGAAAGAATAATAAAGTTTTTTTATATAGAGAGACGAAGGGTTCGAAGTCCCCTTCTTCTTTCCTCGTCTATGATTATAAAGTGAAAACCTTGTATTAATTAATATGAATTCTCCATGTTTCCTCCTGAGGGAATTAGCTTTTTCTTCGTAAAGCCCCCTGAATTTTTCCTGTAATAAATCAAATCGAGGATTTCCTACTGTATAACATTTACTTTTCTCCCCCGGATACGCAGTACTAATTAGGTTTTGCTGGTACTCCCCCCAACAATATTCCTGTTCCACTAATCTCAACATCCCTTTATTCATCCTGTCTGATAAATAAGCCGTTTTATCAGGGATGATCAGACCTTCCTCATCTAACTCCACTAGAGTATGACCTAATCTTTTGGCGTTGGTAAGCATTCTTTTCCTAATACGCTCCGGATATCCTTTTGAAAAGAAAATACCTTTTGGGAAGTGGTGTGAAGCTGTCTCCACCGCCTTGTGTTCACCTATAATCACCCGATAATTTTCCTTTACAGCATAATACGCAAGCAATAATTTCGCATCTAATTCCCTCGACTTTATTTCTATAGGCAAATAAAGAACGGTGTTCTCTTTTTTCATTTTCCCCATCCAAGTTCCTGCCTTTCCTGTAGTCTTTGTAAAAGGTTAGTGTTGGTTTTTTCATATAAAGACTTATTAAGCTAAAGGGTCGTTTAGTTGAAGACTCCTGCGGGATGAACATGATCGGTGAGATCCCGCAGGGCTGTTAAGCCCGAGGAAGCTCACCACATGGGATGTTCGACTAAGATCGCCAAGTCCTGTGGCAACGTCGAACGACCCTGCATCGTGCAGGGCCGGAAAGCGAAATCGTCCCCCGGAGGACCTTCCGCTCCTCCAATGTCTCGAAACTGAGTCTTTAACAAACGGGAGCTTAACTTTAATATCAACAGGAAATTTTTAGAGAGCCTTCCTGTAAGTGATTATTTCATTCACCAATCCCCTAATCCTAATAGGATCGTAAAAGGTGTTTACAAAATGTATTTTCTATTATTTCTACATAGTCATTCGTTTTGTTTGGGAGTTATTGCCGGACCTTCCTAATATCCGTAGAATTATATTCTGTTCATGTGAAGCATATGATTGGTAGTAGCTGTATGATACAATAGTCAGCTTTGTTGTTTTCCGCATAGATACCGTTGTAACGATTTAATATTTCTCAAATAACATGTTATTGAACGGAAAAGAGTGAAGACGAAATGGATAAAAAAAAGTTCGATCCAGATGACCTGCAAGTCATTAAAGCAAAGATCGATTTATATAAAGCTACCATTGAATCCTTGAAAAAGGAGCACCTAGCTTATCAGGAAATTCTTTGTGAGCATGGTCATTACCAAAAGAAAGAGGAAGTGATACCTTTGAATAAGTTCCATAATAAAGATGAACATATGGAGAACGAATACTATGAGGAAGAGGAGTATATGGAGAGCGAGTATTATGATGAAGAAGAACATTTGGACAGCGAATATCAAGATGAAGATTATATGGAGAATGAACAATTAGAGGCGAATCATTACTTTACCGAACAGTTCGATTACCTTCATGGCTATCTAAATGAACTAGGGCAGGAACTCCTTTCTCTTAATAAAAAAATTGTTCTGATTCTTAAAAAACAGGATCAATTACTGAAAAATAATGGACTTAAGGAGATAAAAGAGGAAATTGCCAGCCTGAAGAAATCATTACAACCAAAAGAAGCCCCAGCTCCACCTGCCACCAAAGCACCACAAGGATTCAGCCAACTTAGAAATATGGTGCGTTCAAACAGTCATGTTTATGATCCAAACGAACAAAGTCGCTTCCAGGGACTTGGCAACTACCCCTCACCGCCTAGAAATTATCCTTCTAACCCAACACAACAAGGAACATCGAAAGGTCGCCGGCCGCTTTCACCAAGCAAAAAAAGTAAAACAGTTAAATCAAATAAGTTAAACTCACCAAAACAACGCACTTCTAGCCCTAAGCCCCCCAAATCAGAAGGCACAACGATTAAAAGAAAGGATGAGCCTGACGCCAACCTCCAAAAAGCAAGTGTGGAAATAAACCAACGACCTCCAGAACCAGCAGTTACCGATGTCACACAGGTACAGCATGAAATACTAACGAATGCTCAAGTAAAAAATAAAAATATGTCCAGACCTAAGCTTTTAGAAACAGAGTCACCAAGCGTCGTAAAAAACGATTCCATTCCAAATGAAAAACCTATCTCCATAAAAGAAGATGTGATGGCACAGCCCACTCCTCCAGAAACAGAACCAGAAGGTGTTATTAATACAAACTCAACTCCCAATAAAGAACCTCTACACGTGCAAGAAGAAGGGACGGCACAGCCCACGCCTGTAAAAACAGAACCAGAAGGTGTTATTAATACAAACTCAACTCCCAATAAAGAACCTCTACACGTGCAAGAAGAAAGGGCGGCACAGCCCACGCCTGCAAGAACAGAACCAGAAGGTGTTATTAATACAAACTCAATTTCCAATAAAGAACCTCTACCCTCACAAGAAGAAGGGACTATTGACTCCCCTGTTTCACAACCAGAAACAGTCCCCGTTGAAAATGAAGGCATCGCCGGGAATCATCACCTACCTGTAAAGGAAGATAAGGTTATCGAACCTTCTAGTCCAGAAACAAGGTTAATAAACGTTCCAAATGAAGAGTTAGAGGTCAATGAAAAGCCTATTATTGAAAATTTAGAGGAACCAAAAAAAAATAAAGAAATGAATCCAGAAGAAAAAAAAATTGAAAAGTCTTTTGAAGGAACTACTAAAAACGTAGAAACACAGAGGAAGCCGTCTGTGAACTCCTTTTTCTCCCTTTTTCAAAGAGGATGAAAGATATTCATTTTATGGTCCCTTTCACTATTTTCCAAGAAATGATCGCTCATTGTCACAGTTATCTACCTTATGAGGGGTGCGGTTTATTGTCGGGAGTGGGAAATCAAGTTCGCCACATCTGGCCTTTACACAACGAAGCAGAATCAAACAAAAGCTTTTATGTTAGTAAACAGCATGTGGAAAAGGCCATTAATCATGCTGTACGAAAGAATGACAGAATTTTAGCAGTCTTTCATTCTCATCCGACGACATCAGCCCTGCCTTCAAGCTATGACCTCTTACAACATGCGGACCCTGAAGTACACATGGTCATTGTTTCCTTTAAGAGAGAGACACCTGAGGTGAAGTGCTACCAAATAGTGAACAAACGACCGAAGCCTATTCGAGTCTCTATATTAACTGACTGAGAGCCGTCTCCTTTCAAGGAAAAATGAATATTGTATTATTGAAAGGAGAGATGGTTGGTGAAGAGGAAAATTAAAACCACAACTACCCTTCCCAAAATATCGCAAGACAAAGATGCCCCGGTCGTCATTAATACGAAAAACGGAAAGCGGACAGCGGCATACAAAAAGTCTGGCGGCTGCTGCGGAAAGCGTCGTTACTCCCAATAAATTAGCGTCAATCCCCTTTAGGGACTGACGCTTTTAAATTAATATACGGAATAAGGATGAGGTTCTCAACACGAATCTGATCCTTTTTTAATTCATAAAAGGGAAAAAATCCCTCCAGATCTTCTATTTCTTATGACCTTACTACCTAAACAATCTTCTAAAATGCATTTCATACATTATTCCATTCGGTACAACCTTCTACACTACATCTGGTTTTTGAGACCTCTGAGAAGACTCCAACATTTCAAAAAAACTTCAATCTCTTGTATGGCCAGACTTTATATATAACAACATAGACAGCGCTCGACAATTACCATTTTATTACCACGTATATTTCCTATAGATTGTTAGAAATGATGGATAGCAAAGGAGGTGGTTACTATGTTGTTAATGATTGTTCTAGGCTTCATCATTCCTTGGCTGACCGCTGGATATGTCTATAAGAGAGCTCCTAAGATTTTCTTTACCGTTGCCCCATTCGCTGCTTTAATCGCATTGACACTGAACCAGCTTGGAATTCAGACAAACCTCTGGACAATCCACACGTCTTCAAATGTGGGGCTTTTAAATACGATGTTTCTTGATTTAGGTATTTTTACAATATCAGCTGTATGGTTTACGTATTTTATGTACTATAAGGAGAAACAACCTGCTTGGATTTACACATTATTTGTTCTTGGAATGACTGGTATTGAATTTACCGCTCTTTCTATTCATCTTTTGACTTATCATGAAAAATGGAGTATTTTCTATACTTTCCTGATGTACCTAGGTGGTTTTATTACGATTCACCTGATTATTCGCAAACTGGACAAACTTGAAGTCTACCCCTAGCCCCCCTCTCTCGGTAACCAGCTACTGATTGAGCTTTACCATGTACCTGGTGCCCCGCTTCATTTTTTTTAAGTTCTTTATGGCACTTTCTTCTTCATACCCCAGCTGATCATCATCAGATAGAGAAAAAGACAATTCACCATTCCGGTGAATTGCCTTTTCTATCGCCTTATTTAATTAAAGAGATTGTATCGCTTCCTTAATCGATTTCGTTCCGCTCACGACCTGAAATTCTTTACCAATTGTTGAATCATCTTCCAAAGTGGCTGCGATCACGTTTGCTACATCTTCTCGTGGGACTTCTCCTCTTTCTACTTTGGAAGCAGCTTCTACCTGGCCGGTTCCTTCATCATTCGTCAGCATACCAGGATGGATGATTGTATGATCCAAATCTGTTCCTCTCAACCATTCATCTGCGTAATGTTTCGCTGCAACGTATGGTGCAAAGGATGAAGGGGCACTCTGAATAGCTTCACGACTTGTATCAAACGAGCTGATCATCACATATCGTTTCACGCCAGCTACTTTAGCTGCTTCGATTGTCTTCACTGCCCCGTCCAAGTCAATAAGAACGGTTTTGTCGGGACCTGTATGAGGTCCAGACCCTGCAGTAAATACAATCGCATCTACTCCTGCAGCTGCTTTCGCAATCGTTTCAATGTCATCCTCTAAATCAACGACTACTGTTTCTGCTCCTTTATCCTCAAAAAAGGACGCCTGTTCCTGCTTACGGATCATAGCTTTAGCTTCCAATTTTTCGCTATCCTGAATAGTGGAAACCAGGTGTTTACCAATTTGACCGTTTGCTCCAACAACAAGTACTTTCATCATTTCTTCATCCTTTCTAAGTTCCAATCTGAATGCATTGCGTGACCCATATTATTATCGTAGATGAAAAAACAGAAAGATGTCTAGAAACTTGCCTTGACAAGTTGGTAACTGCGTCATGATTTGATAAAAAAGATGACCTCTTTTTAACAGAGATCATCCTTTTCACGGGTATTACTTTAAATTTTCCAAGATAGTTATTTCTCTTTTAATCGAACAGTTCACTTACTGAATGATCCGTTTGAACACGTACGATCGCATCTGCAAACAACGGGGCGACAGACAGTGATTTGATTTTGTCAATCTGCTTTTCTTCCGGTAAGAAAACAGTGTTGGTGATGACCAGTTCCTTAATTGGCGAATCAGCAATTTTTTGAACGGCAGGTTCTGATAAAACCGCATGGGTTCCGCAGGCATAAATATCGTTAACTCCGCTTTCCACCAGAGCAGTCGCCGCCTGCACCACCGTTTCTGCTGTATCAATCATATCATCCACGATAATGGCTGTTTTCCCTTCAATGGATCCAACAACATTCATAACCTCATCCGCATTCGGTTCAGGTCTCCGCTTATCAATAAAAGCAATCGGGGTATCTAACAAGTTTGCCATCCTTCTGGCACGACTCAGACCACTAGTTGCTGGTGCTACCACAACGATGTCCTTCATATCTTTTTCTCTGTAGTATTGACCCAGAATAGATGTGCCAAGCAGCTGATCCACAGGGATGTTGAAGAAGCCTTGAATTTGAGGCGCATGCATATCCATAGTAATGACTCTGGAGACCCCTGCCGATTCAAGTAAATCAGCAATCAATTTAGCTGTAATCGGCTCCCGCGCACGAGCCTTTCGATCCTGACGGGCATATCCATAATACGGAAGCACCACATTAATGGTCCTAGCTGAAGCCCTCTTCATTGCATCAATCATAATTAATAATTCCATCAAGTGTTCATTAACTGGCTGAGAGGTGGATTGAATAAGATAAATATCGTCCCCCCTCACACTTTCTTCAATATTAATTTGCACTTCACCATCACTAAAACGAACAACGGAGCTTTTTCCTATTGGCGTCTCTAATATCTCAGATATTTCCTGCGCTAAAGGTTCATTGGAGTTTAACGTAAATAGCTTCATTGCGGATTTTGAACTCATGTAAATCTCTCCCGAACTTCAAATTTTTAACTCGTTTATGTAGCTGTCCACCCTTCAGATAAAGAGGACATTTCTAGTTATTATTCTGTTAAGACATTTACGATATTATAACATATAGACACCGGTCTTTCAGATTTGAACGCTTCTAAGCGTTATTTAACCACAAGTGCTATAGAGATTAGATGAAAGGATTGGATTTACCTCCGTTATCATGACTGTAAAAGACTATGGTAAGGCATGGCATAGAAAAAACACCTTCAAAGGAATACATAACCGCTTTAAAGGTGTTTCTGATTTAATTGCACATGCGAGACTTACCCTTACCTGTATTGTTTTCTTCTTACCCACATCGTCGCAGCCCACTTTTCACCGGAAGTGACCGGCGAACCGCCGTGGAGAGTCCGTTCATTGATGAGTGGATCGGAATAGAAATATTCAAAATAGACGGCCATGCCTTTATGAGGGGAGATGGACAAATTCATATGTGGAAAGTAGGTTTCTCCTCCCTCTTCCACATCATTCAAATACAAAACCAGTGTACTAATCCTTGGGTTGTTCGCTGCTTTAACCTTTGAACGGAAGTAGTCGTAATGGGCTTTATATTCTTGTCCTTGTTTATAATTTAAAATGTGAAGTCCTTCTCCATGTTCTACGGGTACATTCATGATTTGTGCCACACGTTTTTCTATTCGGTCCGTGAGTTCATCTTCTGGCAGGAAGGTACTGCTGCTCGTCCGAATGTCGCTCACCTCGTGTTGTGATCCAATTTTTGATCGGTTCATTTTGTTTTTGGACAGAAAGATGAGCTGTTCACACTCTTCCTCACTCACCACATTACCCAGGATAGCGATCAACGGATTGTCCATCTTAGCGATAATCGCTATTTCGCGATCTTCGGTAATAATTTTATGCCCCGTATGATCGAAAATGGAGGGTTCTTTCACTGGCATTGTCACTTTTCATCAACCTTTTCTAATTTTAATATAACGCTTTCAAAATTATTCCATTATTATAAACCAATAGATTATAAAGAATATATTACCATTTAATTACTATTATTTCCTTATATTTAATGAAATTTATTTAATTGTTCACAATTGAAAATAATAGCTAATCTTAGGGGACGGTACCTAATGGGATGAGCTGGACAGAGGGCTATATCTTAGGGTGGTGTCTACGGCTGGCGGATTCTACTTTTGGAATAATGTCTTGGAATTGATGGAAGCAGGTGTAGAACCATGCTTTTACTTCCTCCTGCCTCTAGAAGAGGCCCTGTTTTGGTGGTCACTATAAGGGGAATCGTGGAAAATGCATTTCTTTTACTAACTTTACTCCGAGCGTGGCACCAATAACAGTGGTAACACTTCGCTCGCCTCATAAAAGAATAAATCATTCTCGAAAATGACAATTGCTTTATTTATTAAGGAGTTTATCGTTTCACCCTTTACATTAAATAATCTTTCGAACAGGGTAATTATTTAATGTTTACTTCTTCTTTGTGAAAATAACTGTTTTCATGAGCACTTTTTCTCTAATGGTACTAATTTCAATTATCATGAGTCATTGATAATGTGTGGGTGTAACTATCCCCTTGTATAAACCTACAGCCAAACAAAACCACTATCTAGTGCTTCCTGGGGAAATCCTCTTAACCCTTTTGCCTAGACAGTCACTCATGTCTTTGTTATAGGTAGAGTGTAAGGAATTATTTAGCCCCCTACAGGTTGTTTAATTCCACCTACCAACCATTGGAGAAATGTTTTTTCGACGGAATTATGGATGTGTTGACAAAAAACGCATTCTATATAATAATAGTTACTGGATTAGAATTATTATAAAAAACTGCTTAAGAAAAGCAGAAATCTTATCACAAATACAGGAGGAATTCTACTATGGCTCTAATCGGAAAAGAAGTACAACCATTTCAGGCAAAAGCATTCAAAGACGGTGAAGACTTTATTGACGTAACAGAACAGGATTTCAAAGGTCAGTGGAGCGTTGTTTGCTTCTATCCAGCAGACTTTTCTTTCGTGTGCCCAACTGAACTTGAAGACCTTCAAAATAACTATGAAACTTTGAAAGACCTTGGTGTTGAAGTATACTCTGTTTCTACAGATACTCACTTCGTACACAAAGGCTGGCACGATAGCTCTGAAAAAATCAACAAAATCAAGTACCCAATGATCGGGGATCCATCTCAACAGCTTTCCCGTCAATTCGACGTATTGAACGAAGAAGATGGCCTGGCTGAACGCGGTACTTTCGTAATTGATCCGGATGGTGTTATCCAAACCGTAGAAATTAACGCAGGCGGAATCGGCCGCGATGCAGATAATCTTGTAGGTAAAATCAAAGCTGCTCAATATGTACGAAACAATCCTGGCGAAGTTTGCCCGGCTAAATGGGAAGAAGGCGAAGAAACCCTTACGCCAAGCCTTGATCTAGTTGGCAAAATTTAAGGAGTGAAATAAATGGTTCTAGATGCACAAATAAAAGCACAATTAGAAGAATATCTAAAGCTTTTAGAAGGTGACATCGAACTGAAAGTCAGCGCGGGAGACGATGATGTCTCCCGCGACATGCTGGCTCTCACCGATGAGCTTGCCTCCATGTCACCGAAAATTACCGTTACAAATGCAGAACTTAAACGCACACCCAGCTTCAGCGTAAACCGTCCTCAAGAGGAAACAGGAATTACCTTTGCCGGTGTTCCGCTCGGTCATGAATTCACATCGTTAGTGCTTGCTTTACTTCAAGTAAGCGGAAGACCTCCAAAAATTGATGATACAATGGTGGAACAAATTAAAAACATCAGCGGAGAATATAAATTCGAGACCTATGTAAGCTTAAGCTGTCATAACTGCCCTGATGTGGTACAGGCTCTAAATATTATGAGCGTAATAAACCCTGGCATAACTCATACCATGATTGATGGCGCTGCTTTTAAAGAAGAAGCAGAAGAAAATAATGTAATGGCAGTTCCAGCTGTTTATCTTGATGGAGAATTCTTCAGCGGCGGCCGTATAACTCTTGAAGAAATCGTCGCAAAAATCAGTGACGGTCCATCTCCAGAAGAATTTACAAACCGTGACCCATACGATGTGTTAGTTGTCGGCGGTGGCCCTGCAGGTGCCAGTGCTGCTATTTATGCTGCACGTAAAGGAATCCGCACGGGAGTTGTGGCCGAGCGCTTCGGCGGTCAGGTTCTTGATACCATGACCATCGAGAACTTTATCAGTGTCAAAAATACAGAAGGACCGAAATTCGCAGCAAGCCTTGAAGAACACGTGAAAGACTATGATATCGATATCATGAACCTTCAACGTGTTAAAGGGTTGGAAAAGAATGACGGCATGTTCGAAATTGAACTTGATAATGGTGGTGTTCTGAAGAGTAAGAGTGCCATTATCTCTACAGGTGCACGCTGGCGCCAGATCGGCGTGCCAGGTGAAGAAGAGTTCAAGAACAAAGGTGTAGCCTACTGCCCTCACTGTGACGGTCCATTGTTCGAAGGTAAAGACGTAGCGGTCATCGGCGGTGGAAACTCCGGCGTTGAAGCAGCTATCGATCTTGCCGGTATTGTTCAAAACGTTACTGTACTTGAATTTGCCGACGAGCTGAAAGCGGATGAGGTTCTCCAAGAACGACTAAATAGTCTTCCAAACGTTAATGTGAAGACAAATGCTCAAACTACAGAAATCACCGGTGACGAAAACGTAAATGGTATTACGTATATCGATCGTGAATCTGGTGAAGAACAGCACATTGCCCTTCAGGGTGTCTTCGTTCAAATTGGTCTTGTCCCAAATACAGAATGGTTAGACGCAGACGTAGAAACCAACCGCATTGGTGAAATCATCACCAATAAGCAAGGTTCTACGAATCTACCTGGTCTGTTTGCTGCCGGTGACGTAACCGACTGTCCAAACAATCAGATTATTATTTCTATGGGCGATGGTGCAAATGCCTCTCTTGGTGCATTTGATTACTTGATTAGAAACTAATAGTAGAAAAAACTTTCTTCTATTACAGATAAAAAACTCCGGAAATAGGGTTGAATATAATCCTGTTTTTCGGAGTTTTTTGTCTTTAAGAGTGAAAATTAATTGTGTGGATCTTACAGTAAAGCTCCCATTACTTGAAGACTCAGTTTCGAGATAACTCGGGTCCGTTGTCAACGATTTGATGAAGGCGGCTACGGAAACAACACGTCTTGTTCCATCACCCAGACACTCGAGACATAAGCCGCTCATCAACGGATTGAAAAACCACAATCCTTTTGATGGTCGGCTTATGCTGGTCGTGTCTTTCGGGGTGATTCCACATTTGAACACTTTCCTGCGGGGGAACTGGCAAGCCTCCTCAGTCGTTAACACTCCTTGTGGGGTCTCACCTAGCTCCTTCTCCCGCGGGAGTCTCGTCGTTTCCTCCGCCACCCCAACATGATTAAGAAAAACGGACCCTCCTAGAAGAGAAAGGTTTTCCTCCTTAATCTGTATGAAATGCTTTTATGACAGGCTATTGTGCATCGTTACATCCTAAAATAGGTACGAAACCACATGGTCTCATCCCTCATCACTCAGGTGATGTTTGAAGTGGTTTTGAAATTCTGTTTTGGCAAGGGCCGGAGGGGGACGATGAAGACTCCTGTGGGATGAACATGATCGGTGAGACCCCGGAAAGCGAAGCTTGAGGAGGCTCAGCACATGCCCACGGAAAGCGAAATCGTCCCCCGTAGGACCTTCACGGCAAACCAATATCTCGAAACTGAGTCTTTAACTAAACGGCCCTTTAGCTTAATAAGCCTATAAGGAAAAAAGAAAAGGCCTTCTATCTAAAAGGTTTGCTTCATAAACAAACTCTTTTTGATAGAGGCCTTCTCACAAGAAGCGTTATTTAGTTACTGTACCTGCTTCAGCTGGATGCTCACCATGACGATAGTAGTCAGCATCAATGGCATCAAGTGTTTTACGCCCAAGGATAAGGTCCGCTGCCTTTTCTGCCAGCATCAATACAGGAGCGTGGATATTTCCGTTTGTTACATAAGGCATGGCAGATGCGTCCACCACTCGCACATTGTCGAGTCCGTGAACCTTCATTGAGTTAGGGTCAACCACTGCCATCGGGTCTGATTCAGGTCCCATCTTAGCTGTACAAGACGGGTGAAGCGCCGTCTCAGCGTCTTCCCTTACCCAATTCAAAATCTCTTCCTCGGTTTGAACCGTAGGACCAGGTGAAATTTCTCCAGCATTGTAAGGTTTCATAGCCGGTTGAGACATAATTTCACGAGTGATGCGGATCGCTTCTACCCACTCACGTTTATCTTGTTCAGTAGAAAGATAGTTGTACACCATGCTTGGGTGCTCTTTCGGATCTTTCGACTTAATCTTCAAGGACCCACGTGCATCTGAATACATAGGTCCGATGTGGACTTGGAATCCGTGATCGGTTGGTGCTTTTTGTCCATCGTAACGTACCGCTACCGGAAGGAAGTGGAACATCAAGTTCGGATAGTCAACGTCTTCATTTGAACGGACAAAACCTCCCCCTTCGAAATGGTTCGTTGCCGCAGGTCCTGTACGTCCAAGCATCCACTGTAAGCCGATCCAAGGCATGCGTCTCTTCTGCAGGTTAGGCTGTTCGGAAACCGGAACCGGGCACGCATGTTGCACATATACTTCAAGGTGATCTTGAAGGTTTTCCCCTACTCCCGGTAGATCGACAACTGGCTCAATGCCAAGGGAGCGAAGGTGCTTCGCATCACCAACACCAGAGAGTTGAAGCAACTGTGGCGTGTTGATCGCCCCACCTGAAAGAATAATTTCTCCGGCTTGTACTTGATGCATTTTTCCGTTTCGTTTATACGTTAATCCTTTAGCTTTCGTCCCATCGAAGTCAATGTTTGTAACAAAAGCACGTGTCTTGACTGTTAGGTTCTCACGGTCCATTACCGGGTGCAAGTAAGCACGGGATGCAGACAGACGTTGCCCTTTGTACACGTGTTTATCAAATGGTCCGAAACCTTCCTGACGAAATCCGTTTACATCAGGGGTTCTGTTATACCCAGCCTGTACACCTGATTCAAAGAAAGCGTCGAACAAAGGATTTTTAGCTGGACCGCGTTCCAGTTTGATTGGACCATCATTACCGCGAAGTTCATCATTCGGCGATTCAAGCGCATTCTCTAGACGCTTGAAATAAGGAAGACAATGCTTCCAATCCCAACTTTCCATCCCTTCGTCAGCTCCCCAGCGTTCATAGTCTTTCGGATTTCCACGTTGATAGATCATACCGTTAATGGAACTGGAACCTCCAAGTACTTTTCCACGCGCATGCGGGATTCGTCGCCCATTCATATAAGGCTCAGGATCTGATTCGTACTGCCAGTCATAAAGATTCTTCCCTGAAGGGAACGGCAATGCTGCCGGCATTTGAATGAGTAAGTCCCATGAATAGTCACTGCGTCCAGCCTCTAGAACAAGTACGCTTTTTTTACCGTCTGCACTCAAACGATTGCCAAGTACCGAACCTGCACTACCGCCACCAACAATTACATAATCATATGATTCAATCATAGCCATTTTGTGTTCCTCCTTAGATGTTATGTTTCGAAAAAAATATAAGCAAAATAAAATCCTTGCTAAATAGACCTTCTTCATTATGAAATTTATTTGATTGATCGTTATCATCCATAAACCTGGGGAGAGACTTAGGCCTCTCCCTTAAAGATTGCTAGATAGATAGCTTAAAACCAGTTAATCGGTTCAGGTTTAAGGTTTTGGAATATATGTTTCGTCTCTGTATATTCTTCAATCCCTAATTTGCCTAGTTCACGCCCAATGCCAGATTGCTTAAATCCACCCCATGGGGCGTGCGGGAAATATAGGTTGAATTCATTGATCCATACCGTTCCCATACGCATTTTCGCTGCACAGCGTTCAGCTTTGGCAATATCATTTGTAAAGACACCGCCCGCAAGCCCATAAATGGAATCATTAGCAAGCTTAGTCGCTTCTTCTTCTGCACTGAATTTCTCAACTGTGATAATTGGACCGAAGCCTTCTTCTTGAACAATGTGCATGTCTGTGGTGCAGTCTGTGAAAATAGTAGGCAGATAGAAGAAGCCTTTTTGCAACTCCGGATCTTCTGGGCGCTTGCCTCCAACGGCTAAAGTTGCCCCTTCTTTTACCCCTGCTTCCACATACTTCTCCACTTTCTCAAGGTGTTCAGCTGAAATAAGCGGCCCCATTTGAGTATCTTCATCAAATCCGCTGCCCAGTTTGAATTTTTTCACTCGCTCCACAAGGGCGTTGACGAATTCATCGTGAATGCTTTCTTCTACAATTAGTCTTGTACCAGCGGAACAAATCTGTCCTGCGTGGAAAAATACTCCGTTTAACGCCTGGTCGACAGCTAAGTCAAAGTCAGCATCCGCGAAGATAACATTCGGGTTCTTTCCGCCGAGTTCAAGCGCGAGCTTCTTCACATTCACGCTCGCCGCCTGCATAATTTTCTTACCTGTCGCAATGCCACCTGTGAAAGAAATAAGATCTACATCTGTACTGCTGGACAACTCAGCACCAATCGTATTGCCTGCACCAAGAACAAGGTTAGCCACACCAGCAGGTACGCCAGCTTCTTCCATCAATTCGAAGACTTTAATTGTAGTAAGAGGTGTAATTTCACTAGGCTTCATGATTAAGGTATTTCCTGTCGCAAGAGCTGGGGCCAGTTTCCAGGACGCTTGCAGTAACGGATAATTCCAAGGTGTAATCTGTCCACAAACTCCAACTGGTTCGTGTACCACTTTGCTGCTTGAGTTCGGTACAGGAGAATCAATCAGTTCTCCTCCATCTTTATCTGCAAGTTCTCCATAATAACGAAACACTCCAGCGATATCCTCCATGTCTCCACGACTTTCTTCTACTGTTTTTCCAGTATCCAATGATTCTAAATAGGCTAGTTCTTCTTTGTCTCTTTCAATTAATTCAGCAATTCTCGTTACGATAGTTCCTCGTTCAGTTGCTGGGGTTAAAGCCCATTCCCCGTTATCAAATGCTTCTCTTGCCGCAGCAATGGCTGCTTTTGCATCTGATTCATCACCTTCAGGAACCGTGGCAATCATTTCCTGATTAAATGGATTGATAATGTGGCGTGTCTTTCCTGAGTGCGCGTCCACCCATTTGCCATTGATGTATTGTTGTAATTTTAGATCCATATCTATCAACTCCAATTCTGAAGTAAATTAAGTTTATTAAAAATTTATTTAACAAATTAAACATTAACACGTCTTTTAAATGCTGTCAAAACTATTTAGAATCTAAAGTACAGGAAGAAATGGAGTAAACTATAATGCTTATGATTACTAAGGTGGCGGAGTTTCATCAGATCCAAAAATCAGATTCTTATTTGACATTTCAACTGAACACGTTAATATAAGTCTTGTGAAGAATATTTGATAAAAATTTAACACAGTTTACTTTATATTGAAGGAGCGACCTTATGAGTGACACTGAAAAATCAAGCATTAAAATGGAGGAAGCCAAGGATAAAGTTATTGGTGCCATTGCAGAGACAATGGATTTATATGGAGTGACACCAGCTGCTGCAAACTTATATGCGACGATGTACTTCAAAGATCAGATGACACTTGATGAAATGCGTACCGAACTTGGAATGAGTAAACCGAGTATGAGTACAAGCGTCCGCAGGCTCCAAGATATAGATATGGTGAAAAAAACATTCACCCGAGGTTCCAGGAAACATACGTATGCAGCTGAGAAAAATTTCTTCAGATCCTTTATGTCGTTTTATTGTCAGATGTGGGAACGTGAAGCGAAAATGAATTTGGAAGCCATTACGGAAGCTCAAGAGGATTTTATTAATGTTATAAAAGATTCTGCCAGTACACCTGAAATTGTCGCAGAAGCAAAAAAATTCTATGACCAATTAGAGGAATCTAAAACATACTACCATTGGTTAGAGGACTTAGTTGAAAGTATAAGAAGCGGTAAGATTTTCGAATTCTTACCGAAAGATCCACAAGATTAAAGTGCCAAGAAGTGATAAGACAGTCTATAGAAAACAATTACAGCCTGCCTTGTCACAGGGTTAGTCCCCTCTTTCCTAAGAAAGAGTGGGCTTATTTATACCTTTATGTTAAAAAAATTCTTAACGTATTTAATTTTTTACAATCTGTAAAAATTAAAATAAATAACAACAAAGGGGAGTTTTCAACATGTACAAGTGGAAAAAAGAACTTAGTTTTATTTTAGCGATTCTAATGGTTGCTGTACTGGCCGCATGCGGAAGCAATGGTGAGGAAGCAAACAGTGAGCAGACAGGTACAGAATCAGAAGCAAAGGATAAAGAATTAACGATTGGTCAAGTTAATTGGGCTGAAAACATCGCTGTAACAAACATGTGGAAGGTCATTTTAGAAGATAAAGGATATAACTTGAAATTAAACAACTTGAATATGGGTAGTACGATGAAGGCGTTAGAAAGCGGCGATTTAGATGCTAGCTTAGAAATTTGGCTGCCGGTCCAGGATGCTAATTATTTGGAGAAGTATCAAGATACCGTCAATTTCTCAGATGCAACCTGGTATGACAACGCAAAAGTAGGACTTGTGGTTCCTTCCTACTTAGATGAAGTGAATAGTGTAGAAGACTTAAATAAACATAAAGAAATGTTCAATAGTGAAATTGTTGGTTTTGGTCCTGGAGCAGGTACTATGGAAGTAACGGAAGATTTAATTAAGGACTATGAACTCGACTTTGAACTGCTTTCAAGTTCTGAATCTGCGATGATTGCTGAAATTGGAGAAGCAGTAAAAGATGAAGAACCCATCGTAGCACCACTTTGGAGCCCCCACTGGGTGTTCTCCAAATATGATTTGAAGTTCCTCGAAGATCCACAAAACACATACGGTGGAGTAGAAAAAATTCACCATGCCACAAGACAAGGGTTTGAAGAAGAATACCCTGAAGTAAGCGAATGGTTAAAGAACTGGAAAATGGATGATCAACAAATCGGCGAGCTTATCGAGTATGTAGAAGGCGCCGAGGAGCCTATTGACGGTGCTAAGAAATGGGTAGAAGAAAATCAGGATTTGATTGATGAATGGGTAAAATAAAGGTATATATTTAAGAAATAACGAAGCTGGTCTTTTGCTTATCATCGGAGGCCAGCTTCGTTTTATTATTATTGGAAAAATTCCCTCAATGAATAAACCATCAAGTATATCATGAAGCAGATTCTGGCCTATTTCCCCTCCCGCACAATCATAAGAATTTAGAAAAGCATATAAATACTATATCTTTTAAACTTCAATACAAGTAAGGGAGTAAAATGGAAATGATGGTCAACCATTTTTTATTTTTGCTCACTTATCAAAAGGGGATCAGTATTCATGTGTGTTATTACCAATATAAGTTGTTCAGAGGTTCCTCAGCCCGGCGGACGCCGAGAACAACAGTTTACGCTTCCTAGCGGTGCAGTCATTACCCTCCAGAAAGTTCGGGTTTTAATTACAGGTACAGTCAACGTGACGCTAGACGATGGGAGAAGTGGGACAGCAGATTTTAGAATATGTGAAACGTACTACTTATGCGCACCACCCGGTACAAGTTTAGAATGCCAAATCACTAGCTCGGACTGTTTTGTGTGTACGATTGTCGATAATCCAATTGAAACTCTCGCTGATGTCAATGTGAACTTGTGCGTGGGGGTTCAAACGACGGCTAACGTCACTGTGGCGCTTGAGGCAATGTTTTGCCAGCCAAGAGAACAAGAATTCCCGCTCCCTTGCCCTAAGCCGACTCCTCCACTTTCATGCTCGCCGCAAATGACTGAGGAGCCTCTACCGTCTCCTGAACGGAATTCCATAGGTCCCAACCAAGCCGAAGAAGCATTTTGTTTTAATACCGACCGCGTATATGATTGGGTACAAAACCAAATAGAGAGATCTGTAACCGTATCGATACCACCGCTTGTATGTGTCTATGAAGTAACAGCCGCAGAAGGAGAATGTATAGGGATTGCTCAAGGAGACTTGATCTGTTATCCATGCACCACTCCATGTGAGGAAACACTAGTCTGTACAAACGGCGTTTGTGGTTTAGTCCTCACTCTAACGTCCGAAACTTGTGTGCCATGCCCTTCGGATGCTATAGAGCTTTCCCAGGATTTCAGCTGTCAAGTGCCAGGCGGAAGAGTTTTTAATGTGACTCAAGGCATCTTTTATAATGAAATACAACCAGCGGTAGATGATGCAAACCCTAATGATTTCTTGATTGTCTTTCCTGGTGAGTATCCGCAAACCACGTTCCTTACGATTGATAAACCATTAACGATTACAGGATTTTCAGCTGAGGTAACGAACGTAATCTTCCCAGACTCTTTGACCAATACAACCAGTCTAAGGCTGCAGGCGGATAACATTACCATATCCGACCTTTCCTTCTTTGGACCCACAGATCTAGCTGCTGGAGATGAAGCCTTGCTGCTAATTCCTCAAAGAGGAACTGCGGATTATTATCAAGGGATTACAATTAGGGACTCGGTGATATCAGGTGGGGAACGAAATGCTTTTATTAAAGCGGAAGACCTGACACTTACAGGGAACACCTTTTTACACACCGGGGATGAGAACTCTATAGAATTCGAGGGGATTTTAGGAGAAACGATAATTACCAACAATACTTTTCTAGGAAGTCCGACAAGTAGAGGAACACTAACGTTCCAGCAGGCAAATAACGATGATGTTTTTGATGGTACGATTCGAATCGAAGGCAACACGATGGAACAGCATACCCAATTCGCCCTTTTTAACACTTCAGGTTTTATAAACGTGTCTGTCTTTATTCGCGAAAATAAAATTGATCACCAGGACCGCTCTGGTAGTTCGATCATTTTTCTACCGTTTAACTTTCCCGGTCTTGATACCATCCTGATAGAAGAAAATACAATTACCAATCCAAATGAGAATCGGTTTGCTGTTTATGTGGATTACCGCTTTGGAGGAACCACTTCACCAAACGACGATCAAATCCAAGTGGTTCGAAATTTCCTGGATGTCGCACAGCCCTGGGGGACTGCATTAGATACAGCTTCGTTAATCGCCCCGGTCGGATTCACTACTACTGGAGCTGCTTTTACCATGTCGCTGGGTGATTTTGATCTGGTTGATAATACAGTGATTATGTAAAAAACAACTACTATGATAGCGAGTTGCCATGTTAAGGCACAGAATATCCACTAGTATTATAAATCGAAATCGGAACAGGCAACTACCAGCATTTCTCACATCGCTCCAATTTATGTTTAACCCAGACACCTACAACTGATCAAAATGCTATAAGGCCAGGGCGACACCTGTAAGTGGTGTCGCCCTGGCCTTTGAGAGGATTTTTGTAATTTCGTCAGATTAGAAGATATTACATTATATATTCAAACTGCTTTTTATTAATAACGTACACATAGATTACAAAATTAATAGAAATTTATCATATTTGTTATACAACTGTAAAATAGTGTCGAATTATAATATGCTACGATATTATATGAGAACAAGCTACCAATCCATACATAATTTAGGAGGTATTTTTTTGGGGAGGAAATTTGTCAGTGTCGTTATAGCTAGTTTTATGGGAATGTTTTTCTTTATACCGCATACGTACGCAGCAGCAGCTTCAGGCTATGAAGTGATCGAGCGCGCAAAAAAGCATCTTGGAACTCCATACCAATGGAGCGGCGAAACACCAGATGGATTTGATTGTTCGGGATTTACATACTATATAATGGATCAATTTGGGATTGATCTTGCAAGAGGTTCATATGATCAATATAAACAAGGTACATATGTAACAGCGTCGAATCTCCAAATAGGGGACTTGGTTTTCTTCTCTGGCACACATAAAACAGGTATTTCCCATGTTGGGTTTTATATAGGTAATGGGGAAATGATTTCTGCTTCCAAAAGCAGAGGAGTAGCTATTGATCCGGTCTTTTCTGGTTATTGGGGGGATAAATATACGGGTGCTAAAAGATTTTTAGATGATAATTTCTTCAGCGATGTTTCACCTGATTACTGGGCTTATGATGAAATTAAGCACTTAAATGATGAAGGAATTATCAATGGGTTATCTAATGGCAATTTTGGCCCTACCGCCAATGTCACCAGAGCGCAAGTTGCTAAAATGGTGAGCGAGTCACTAGATCTTCAACCTTCTTCGTCCGGCCAATTTGAAGATGTTTCTTCCTCTCACTGGGCCTATGAATACATAAACGCTGCAGTCGAAGCTGGTGTAATCAATGGTTACGGAAACAACACATTTAAACCAGATGAAGATATTACCAGAGCTGAAATAGCAGCCATGATTACTAGAGCTTTCGAATTAAGTAGTACAAGCAGTTCTTACAGCTTTAAAGATATCACATCTTCTCATTGGGCACATGAAGATGTGTACACATTAGCTGACAATTCTATAGCTACAGGATACTCTGACAACACATTCCGACCTAATGAAGAAGCAACAAGAGCTGAATTCAGTGCTTTCTTATACCGTGCTTTAGATTAAACAATTTCACAATACATAACAATAACTCAAATGGTTGGTGATTAAACCTCTTATTTGGGTTATTTTTATTTTATTTAATCAAGCAGAACCGAGTATGAGGCTTGATAAACCAATTCAGGCGTTATAATTGCAAAAGAGGATTCCACTTTAGCGGTGCCACGCATCATAAACTCCAAATGACTATATTCGGTACTATTTATAATGGCTCTCTGCAACTTAATATTAAGGATACACAAACCAGTAAAAGTTCCTTCATAACCATTTGTAACTTTTCCACTTTTATCTATTCCCTAATTCACGAGCGAATATGTGATTACGTCACCGTTTCTTACCATACCTGCTGTTTGTTGTATTGAATCGCTTAACCCCCTCTTTTTCACATATAGAACAGCTTCATTAATGCTGCTATTTCTTTTCACATCGCTAGTCACCGTAAGCCTTTAAACCTACACACAAAAAGGCATACTGATTAGAGAAAAAGAGATGTCAATCCCGCTTGAACGATGGGTTTGGCTTTTTTGTTTACCACTTTTAAATTTTACCAACCTCCGCCGCTCCTCCCTGCTGTATAATAATTTCCTTGTGAAGCTACACTAAATTCAATGGACCAGTAACCAACATGATTTAATAAAATTCACAATTTAAAGGGGGACAGCTATGGAGCAGATCCTTAAAAAAATGCTGGTCGCCACCCTATTTGCAAGCTTTTTTATGATTATCCTTTTCCAGGTAACAATCGCTTCTGGTGAAACGCCCAAGTCTTCCATAACGGTTAACAGTAAAAGCGAAAGAGATTCTCCTTATAATTACACGTTCGTGTGGATGTCAGATACCCAGTATTATTCAAAAAACTACCCTCATATATACAAAAATATGGTTGATTGGATTGCTGCAAACAGAGACTATATTAACATTCCTTACGTCTTTCATACCGGCGATATCGTAAATGAATGGAATAATGAAGAACAGTGGCAGTACGCTGATATGTACATGAAAGTTTTAGAAAAAGCTAAAATTCTTTATGGAATTTTAGCCGGAAACCATGATCTCGACTTAAATAGCCCCAGTAAATATATACAGTTTTCAAAGTACTTTGGAGATCAACGTTTTGAGAAGCAGCCATCCTACGGCGGGTCATATAAAGATAACCAAGGCCATTATGATTTAATCAGCGAGAACGGGGATGATTATATTATGGTGTACATGGGCTGGGGAATTTCTGAGGACGAAATCGACTGGGTAAATCATGTGTTGGCCAAATATCCGAATCACATTGCTTTTCTCAGCTTTCACGATTATTTATTAGCTTCAGGAAAACACAGCCCGATCGGTGAGGAGATATTTAAGAACGTCGTAGAACCTAATAAAAACGTTGTAGCCACCTTGAGCGGACACTACTATGGCAGTAAAACTCGCATTGATGAAATTGACGATAATGAAGATGGTAAACCTGACCGAAAGGTATATCAGATGATGGCCAATTATCAAAATGGGCCAGAAGGCGGGAATGGCTACATGCGACTGTTGAATGTTAAATCAAACGAAAATAAAATTTATGTAAACACATATTCACCTTATTTAAACGCTTATAAATATGATGATGCCAAATCGAACCCTGTAAAAGAGGAGTTTGTCATCGAGCTTCCAAAATGAAGTAAAAAAGAAGTCTTTACTCCTTATTAAAGAGTAGGAATTATATCCACCTATGCAGCGGCTTCTTCCCAGATTACTCATCTGAACGCTTACATTTGAGATGTGGCTATACTAATCCAACACCAAAACAATAGTGAAATAAAACCAAAAATTAACCCCACCTTAGTTCTAAGGAACTCTGGTAGGGTTTAATAATTTTAAATGAATATCTTTTCTAGTGCACTCTTCTTAAAGTTATCTGTACTTTTCATCAAAGTGAACAGTATTTTTTTATTATTTTCTTCTTCTATTGAATTACAGCCATCAACCTTTTTCACAAATTCCTTAAAGGTCTTAATATTAAAGTCGGATTTTCAGTATTTAGCGCTTGCGAGCTTCACTTTTACCAGGACAACATTTGGATCATCGACGGAAGCATTCAGCACAATCTTATTCCAGAATTCTTTCTATTCTTATATTAAACGGATCCACCAGTACCGATGGTGTTTATACATAGGATCTTAAAGTGCAAAAAAGCCCTAATCAGAAAACTTATCTTCTCTAAAGTGCCTGAAGGCAGCCTAATCACCTGCCCTTACCCTTTCCTTCACAAAACCATACAATAAGATAACTAAAGATGAAGGAGGGACTTATATGCCTTCACCCGTTTATGTAAATGATGATTGGACTGGACTTCCTCCAGGTACAGTAGTAGGACCCGGTCAGGTCATCGGAACGAATGCTTTTGCTACAATTGAAGCTGGTTATGTGGCTGTTGATTCCCCCGGTACGATTATTGTTGAACCGGGTTTATACGAGCCAGCAGCAAGGATTGACATTACCAAAGATGGGGTCACTTTTTTAGGGCCGCAGGCTGACGTGGATCCTAGACCTGCATTTTTATCGACTAGAACACCAGGCAGTGCAGATGAGGCTATAGTAGATGGCAGAGGCGTTCTATCCACTATATTCCGGATTGAAGCGAATGACATAACAATCAATGGGTTTGAGGTACGCAATGGTACTGGGGATTTAATTGCTTCACTAGCTGCAGCTCCAATTAAGTTTAATCCTGTACTCAGTTATAATATTATACACCAGGCAACTGGAGATGAAGGGATTCAACTAAGAAATATCCGTAATGGTGTCATTGAATATAATTATGTATTTGACACGTTTGGTGACGGGATTAATGTGTGTTGTGAATCATTTGATAGCTTCGTTCAGTATAACGAAGTAAACAACATCAGCTCTCCGGATGCGGCTATTTATATATATAATTCAACCAACATTACAGTCCAATGGAACTTAGTGCAAAATGTACTAGTAAATGATGGAATTAAACTGGGGTCCGCTTCTGCACCATTTGATTTAAATCGCTTCGTTGGTCGAGTGCTTAATAACGTAGTCCGTGATGCAGTGGCAGATGGAATAACAGTCATTTCAAGAGATGCCATCGTTGATGGAAATGATGTGTATCGAAGTTTCAGTAATAATGGGGCTGTATATATAGATCGTAATTTAGATAATATCCAAATTACTAATAATTGTATCCACGATAATGGAGTACTTGGTGATGGAAAGACGACTTATGGTATCCGAATTGGAGGGGGCATCAATATCTCTACAAATGTCCACGTAAATAATAACAATATATTTAACAATATCGATGGCGGACTTATCTTTAACCCGGCAGGTGTCCCTCAGCCACCTGTCCCTCTGGATGCTGAAAACAACTGGTGGGGCAGTCCGAGTGGTCCACCGAGCACCATGGCAGGAGATCCCAACGCCGTAGTCGGCAATGTCGATTTTATCCCTTTTTTAACGGAACCAGGGCCAAGTTGCCTGAGCCAGCCAGCTATAACCAGCCCAGATACTATCATTGTTGATAACGATACAGGGGAATGTTCTGCTTTTGTGGAGTATACGATTACTGCCACAAGCCCTTTTTTTCCTATTAATGAATTAACGACTCCAGCAGAAACCTATATCTTCTCCCCGCCCCAGGATGATATTTCTGTGGATGAGGAAGGAGTCTTCCCGGTTGGTACGACAGATATTCCTATTACAGTGACCAATATTGATGGAAATACGGCTATCGTTACTCTTTCTATTACCGTCACGGATACCGAAGCGCCAACTATCATGTGTCCGGAAGATAGGGTCGTCTTTATTGAGACAGGGGAAACTGGGGCAGTAGTAAACTTCCCAGCCCCTATCGCTTCCGATAACTGCACAGTGGTCGATATCTCCTGTACACCGGAATCGGGTTCCTTCTTTACAGTAGGCAGGACGGAAGTTACTTGTAGCGCCGAAGACTCTGCCGGGAGAATTACCAATTGTACTTTTAATATTGAGGTAGAACCAGCTCCACCTCTTGTTTTATCCCTTAACTTAGTATTCAGCCAAAATGTCCAGGTAGTGTCCGATGTGACCTTGGAAATAGAGAGACCTTTATCTCCATCACAACAGCTTCCTGCTCCTCCAGCAGCCCGGCAGGAAAATAATACGAAAGAATGTATTAGGGTTGAGCGAGTATATGATTGGATTGCCTTTTGTAAAGAGGTAGACCGTGACTTTCCCATTCCACCTGATTGCAATTTGACAATCTTAGAATGTGAGAATGACGGTGGAGAACTTACCATACTTTGTGAAGCTGATCCAGATGCCAGCAGCTTTACTGTATTAGAACCTATTCGGCCATACCCCGATCTTCCTTTCGTCCAGATCGTCCCAATACGTTTCCAATTACCCGTGCAGATCCAATATTTATGTAATGGTGAACAGGTGTGCGAGTTTGAGGTTACCGTCTGCCACGTAGAAACCTTAGCCCTTTGTTTTCCGGAAGGTACAGAGATTAAATCTTCTACTATAGATGTTAGATGTTATGCGTGTGGAGGTTGATAGAAGAAGCATCCAATATGGGTCTATTTTTTTAAAAAATTTACTATAATATTCAATACTAAAATTCCATTTATGACGAGTGACTTACTTCCTTCTATTCAAAATCAAACTTCTTATTGAAGGCTGCCCCTGCTTTCTTTTAAGTTGAGGGCAAAGATGATAACGAAATAAAATGAATAACCCTACCATAACTCTGAGGTGAGCAGGTAGGGTTAAACTCTAAACTTTCTATCTCGACTTTTCATCGAAATGAACCGTGTCTTTCAATTCATTTTCTTCTTCTATCGAATTGCTGCTGGCCATCTTTTTCACAAATTCCTTAACAGTCTTCACATTCAAGCCGGATTCCCAGTATTCAGCGATTTCTGGCTTCACTTTCACCAGAATAACATTCGGATCATCGGCTGAAGCGTTTAGCACTTTTTCGACAATCTTGTTCCAGTATTCTTTCTTCTTATCTTCATCCTGAACGAATTCAGCCGTCCCGCTAATCGATACATAGGAACTTCCGGAATAGGCCAGGTTTACGGCCGAATTGCGTCCAATATCCCTATATTTTTCTGTATCTTTTTCTGTAATAAACCAAAATTCTTCCTTGTCCAATTTTACTTCCTGAGTGTGCATGGGCCGGGACATAAGTTTGCCTTCAGGGGATATCGTTGTCAGCATTGCCACTTTCTCATCTTTAATCAAGTCTTTAATTTTCTTAAGGGCTTCCTGGTTTTCTGAGTTTTGATCAGCCATTTTCACTTACCTCCTTCTAACTAATTAGCCGTAACTGCTTACTTTTTCTAGCATCTATAACATCTTATATTTTCATTCTTTTCCCGAATGGCCATAGGATTACACTTTTCAACAACTATCCCTACTTTATTTCAATTTACAACTCTCTTAAGCACCATCATGAGTACAAAAAAGCCGATAAGCTCCTTAGCTTCGGCCTCTTGATCAAATAATATATTAATTAGTACCATCTTCTTTTTGCTTCACTTTCTCATTAATTTGTGTCCATGCTTGGTTTCTTTCTAATAAGTCCAATACATCTTCCATAGAAAACTTAGGCTTTGAAGGATAAAGTGTACTCAGGATTTTTTCGATCAATGTGAAATCCTCCATTGTATCTACTGTCCATCGGTGCTTACTTTCATCACGATGGTACACGATTTGTCCCACAGCAGAACTATCGATTCTTTTGATCATAAAGGGGGTGACGTGTTCCAAGTCATGTGGCATATTGGCATTCATAAAAGCGTCTTTCAGTAATTGATAGGAAAAAACTTCTGTGTCCATCCCTCTGGGGTAGGATCTTTTTCTCGTGTTGGAAACATATAGGAACTTAGGGTAATTCTTTAGATAAAAGGAAATTCCACTGTCGATGACCTCAGGATCAATGAGAGGGCAGTCCGCTGTTAAACGCACAATAACCTCTCCCTTATAAAAAGAACTCGTTTCATAAAACCTCCCGAGTACATCATTTTCTGAACCGCGAAACGTATCCACCTTCGATTTTTTACAGAGTTCAATAATGGGATCGTCAACCCCCCTGGTTGATGTACTAATAACCAATTGGTTAATGTTCTTTGCCCGCTTCATTCTTTCAATCTGATATTCTAGTAACGCTTTACCGTTTACTTGTTTCAGAACTTTCCCGGGGAGTCGAGTTGATCCCATTCTTGCTTGCACAATTGCCAGCACTTTCATAGATTCACCTCTTTCCTATCCAATAAAATCCCAGGACATCGGCGTACCTCTTTTCACATCAGCATTTACTTTCTTACCGAGCAGCAATTCGTAGTACTTTGGAGGTAAACCAAAACCTGGACGAATGGGACGCAAGTTATCTTTGGTAAGGGAATCGCCTACTTTCAGATCTTCGGTAATGTATAACGACCTCCGAAACTTGCCTGATTCTTTTTCGCTAGCCGTGGGGCCATATTGTATATGTCCAATCGATTGCCAGGCGCGTGTGGTCTCTTCTACCAGCGCTTTCATCTCAGATGGTTCTAATGAAAATTGGGCATCCACTCCCCCATCTTTCCTCGCCAAGGTAAAATGTTTTTCGACGACCGTAGCTCCTAGAGCCACACTCGCAACGGCTACCCCCGTCCCGAGCGTATGGTCAGATAATCCGACCTGGCATTGAAATAAGTCCCGCATGTGAGGAATGGTGGAAATATTAGAATACTCAGGGGTTGCGGGATAACTACTCGTGCACTTAAGTAGCACAAGCTCATGTCCTCCCGCTCGCTTAAATGTTTCTACCATTTCAGATATTTCACCGGTTGTTGCCATTCCTGTCGATATAATGACAGGTTTCCCCGTTTTTGCTACCTTACGGATTAATGGTAAATCCGTATTCTCAAAGGATGCGATTTTATACATAGGTACATTTAGACCTTCCAGAAAGTCCACGGACGATTCGTCGAATGGTGTACTGAAACCAATTAAACCAAGTTTACGGCATCTAGTGAAGATTTCCTCATGCCACTCCCAAGGTGTGTAGGCTTCTTTATATAAGTGATAAAGATTCTTGCCTTTCCATAGACTTCCGGAATCGGAAATCTGAAAATCCTGCCCCTTATGATCTAAAGTCATCGTTTCTGCTGTGTATGTTTGGATTTTCAATGCATGGACGCCCGCACGGGCAGCTTTTTCAACAATTGCAAGGGCCCGCTCAAGAGACTGGTTATGATTCCCCGACATTTCAGCAATGATAAAAGGGGGAGATCCATGTCCAATTTTCCTGTTTCCAACTCTTATTTCCATATCACAGCCTCCCATCCAGAATTTTACGTTGCTTGATCCATTGATCTTTAAACAACCCCATTGGGAAAACGTCGATGAGAAGCTTCTCCCTTTTTAGCTGTTGGAAAAGACGTCCCTCTTGTTTAAACCCTAGCTTTTCATGATAACGGAGACTAACCTGATTGGTATCAAGCACTTCCGCACACACTTTCCTGATTGGAAAAGTTCCGAAAATAAAGTCGAGTGCTAATATACCCATGATGGTCCCGGAGCCCTTAGGCGCATCTTTATCTCCGATATAAAAACCCCACTTACACGTCTCATTCTCCTGATCGATATCTGTAAACCGGACGACACCAAGAGGGCGGTCCTGGTGTATAAAAATTTTGGAAGCGGAGGATGGATTGGACTGTTCCTTTTCAAACCAGACCAGATGGTCTTCCCAGGGAATTATTTGATTGTTATACATGTGCTTTCTAATATGTTCAGCATTTCTCCACTGCCATACCAGCGGTAAATCAGCCTTTTCCATATCCCGTAACTGAAAATCTTTCATGATGTTTCTCCACCCATCATGTATTTGGAAACCCCGTAAGGTTGATGATCTTTCCAAATCTCATTCATAGATTGCCAAACCCCCATGATATATGGCTTGTCATCTAAGACTTTTTTCAGTTGAAGGAAAATATCATCAACACTGACCGTGACGCTATGTCCTAAAAACACGATCCCTCCTCTTTCCTGTAAAAAAGTTATGATTTCTTTTTGGTTCGCTGCCGTTTCTATAACAAGTGAAGGAAGACTCATATAAAATCGTTCCCACACCGTACTCCCTCCAGCCCCTATGGCAAGATCTGCAGCTTCCATTAGCTTTGCCATCTCTTTTGTCTGAATATGAATCTTAGTCCATGTCTTCTCCTGACAATAGTCGCAAATTTCCTTTATATTTGGACTGGATTCCCCGATCACAACGTCCACGTTCGGTTTTTGAACTAGCATCTCTATAGCTCTCAGTACTTTCATCGTTTCATTCGTCGGGTCAGTTCCTCCAAATGAGACAAGGATCCGTTTAATTCTTCCGTCCCACTCTTCCTTCTTAGATGTTAATAAAAATTCTTCTCTTAAAAGTGTGTGGGAGGGGCCCAAGAATAGCTTCGCACTCTCAGGAACAAGCCCAGCGTACCTAAGGTTCATGTTTTGATATAAGTTTTGGTCAAGGAGCAAGTCACAATCATGGTGGCGATCAGCCAAATCATCAATCACCATGACCTTATGAACACAGGGACGGACGATTTTCTCCCACTGCGCATCCAGACCATAATGATCCACCACAAGCCATTCTATCTCCGATTGTTTTTCCAATATCTGTATGACCTGGTCTACCTCATATTTCCAAGTATCCGATCCACCTGAAATTTCATAGACGTGATATCCTTGCTTTTTAATGTGTTCGATCATGTCTCCGGGCTTTTTACGGCATATAAAAAAGGACGCTGCCCCTAACGTTCGAAGTTCATTCGCAAGGGTGAGACATCTCATAACGTGTCCTGTGCCCACCTCTGATGATGCGTCTACTCTGAAAGCAACTTTCATCAAACACCACCAGCATTATTCACATAGTAGGCTGTCACTTTTTTTACAGCTTTGACAACATCCTGAACATCACGGGGACTCATTCCTGAATATAAAGGTAGACTTAGGATCTGTTCATATACGTGTTCGGCAACCGGGCATAATCCCTTTGTGTACCCTCGCTCTTTATAATAAGGTTGGGTATGCACGGGGATGTAATGGACGTTCACACCAATATTCTCTGCGCGAAGAGCCTCAAAAACTTCTTTTCTCAAACCTTTTAATGGTCCCTCCAAGCGAATCACGTATAGATGGTAAGAAGATACCGTATCGGCAAGTTGCTTCTGAATTCCAATGTAATTCAAAGTTGCAAGCGCCTCATTATAATCCTTCACATACTTCCGACGTTTTGCTACAAAACGGTCCAGCTTCTTCAATTGACTGCTCCCTAAAGCTGCCTGAATATCGGTCATTCGGTAGTTATAACCTAAAAATTGCATTTCATATTCCCAGGGATGACGCTTCTCTAAAAGCTTCTCAAGATCTCGGGTAATACCGTGAGTTCGGAACATCATTAACTTCTCGTAATAATCACGGTTGTTTGTTGCAATGACGCCCCCTTCCCCTGTTGTAATGTGCTTAACAGGGTGAAAGCTGAACATTGTCATATCGCTATAGGAACCTACTTTTTTCCCTCTATATTCAGCTCCAATAGCATGCGCGGCATCTTCAATAATGACCAAACCGTATTTGTCTGCAATCGCTTGAATCTTTTCATAATCTGCCGGCTGCCCAGAGTAATCCACAGGAATGATCGCTTTCGTTCTTCGAGTCACCAGCGACTCAATCGAAACAGGGTCGATGTTGTATGTGTGTGGGTCAACATCAGCGAACACTGGTCTTCCACCTGTGTACCACACACAATTTGCACTGGCGACAAAAGTCAATGGAGTGGTAATCACTTCATCTCCTTTACCGATTCCTGCCGCGAAACATGCAGCGTGTAAAGCGGCAGTACCATTGGAAAAGGCGACAGCATGCGCCGCTCCTACATAATCAGCCACCCCTTTTTCGAATTCCCTGATAGCCGGCCCCGTGGTGATATAATCACTTTTCAAAGTTTCGACGACTTTTTGAATATCCTGGTCATCGATCTCCTGTTTTCCATAAGGAAGCATGGAATCACGTACGGGGGTTCCCCCAAAAATGGCTAGCTTTTCTCCCACGTTCTTAAGCCCCTTTTAAATTAATCTCGTATTGGCGATCCACTCTTCCGTTTTTTGAATCCCTTCTGATAAGGAAATCGCAGGTGCCCACCCAAGCAAACGTTTTGCCTTACTGTAGTCACAAAGCAATTTAGGAATTTCACTTTGTGGGTGTATGTGCTCCACATGCCTAACATGACTGGGGTCGCTTGCAATCATTTCAGCCAGCTCGTTTATGGAAATATCACGGCCTAACCCGGCATTCACAATTTCTCCATTTACTTCATCCCTGTAGCCAGCCTGCACCACAAAACGTGCGCAATCCTCTACATACAAGAGATCTCGCGTCTGTGTTCCATCTCCATATATTTGCAGAGGACGGCCGTTTAACTTATTTTTGATAAAGATTGCAACGACCCCACCTTCTCCCCCAGTCTTTTGGTAAGGTCCATAAGTGTTGAATGGACGAACCACCGTTACAGGAAGTCCATAGGCGTAATAATAGGATAAAACCATATTTTCAGCGGCAATTTTTGCCCCTGCATAAGGAGAAGCCGGCTTAATCGGGTCTTTTTCGGTAATCCCTTTTTCATCCGCACGGTCATACACCATGCACGTGCTCATGAAAACCATTTTGGTGTTGCGCTTACGGCATTGTTCCAGCAAATAAAAAGTACCGATTGTATCATTATTAAAAGTGGTTTCTGGGTCATCAATACTATCCTGAACATTAATGCTGGCTGCGAGGTGATAACACAAATCAATCCCAGGATAAAAAAGACTCTCTATCGTTTTTTGATCCTTGATATCCCCATGAATAAATGCCTTGAAATTTTTATACACCAGCAGGTCTTCAATGTTTTGAATACTTCCGTTCGACAAGTCATCTAGCACCCACACATTGTGCTGTTCCTCTAATAAGAGTTTCACTACCCAGCGACCGATGAAACCAGCGCCTCCTGTGACCAGGATATTCATAAGTCCACTCTCCCTTTATATTCACCATATATATTTGCCGCTGAGAATATTATGAGGTTAACCTTCGGATTAACTTCATGAGTCGTACGTTAGAAAGTTTTCCACCAGGATAAGCGTAATCCAGAAATTCCCTTTTTATTTCCGAGTATTTTTTATGATTTTTCTTAGATTTGATGTACTCATTAACAGTCTTAGATAAGGTGGCTGGAGTCGAATGGAACAAATCCTTTAACCCATCATAATAGCCAACATAGCCAGGGATTTGTTCATTCATAATGAAGACAGGCTTTCCAGCGATCATAGCCTCAAGAGCTACCGTAGAACAATAAGATACAACTACATCAGATGCCTTTATAAGATCATAAAGACGGATGTGTCTTGAAGAAAATGTGAATGGATGGGATTGAGTTAATGAATGTGGTTTAGTGGTAAAGTCGCGGATAATAATATTTGCTTCCTTTTTAAAAGGTATATGATCAAGAAATGTTCTCCACATACCAAGTTGTTTATCTCCCCGTACGACTACCAAAATATTCTTTTTATTCGGCTGCAACCCTAAAGTGTTGATCACATCTGTCTTTTTCATAAATGGTGGTCTACTTAAGAAATCAAACCGGGGATGGCCTATGATACTCAGTCCATTTTCATCAATCCCCTTTGACTTAAACCAATCCACTTCAAACTGACCATATACACCATCAACATCAGCGATCTTAGGTAAATATCCAAACTCACTCGAGATGATCCCGTGCTGCATACATATAGTAGGGATCCCTTTTTCCGCTGCCACCATGACTAAGGTTCTACTTTCAGGGTAGTGCGTAGATGGAACAATGACAGCAGATACATCCTCTTGTTCAAAAAGACCGTTGCACTCTTCAATTCGACTTATTATTTTGCTTATTTGCGCGAAAAATCGTTTTTTAAATAGTTTGTCATGATATAAGTGGTTCCTTGGAAAAGTTTTTATGATCAGGGTCGCTTTAAACTGCAGACGTTTAATAGTAGATTGATCAAAGGACGGAAGATAAGAGTTGAAAGTCTTACGATGGCTCGCGTGATTGGTATTACTATTATCTAAAGTCGAGCGACTTCTTGCTTTAACTTTCACCTTAATACCATTAGACACTGTGATTTTTTGTTTCTTTCTTTGTTTCTGTGGCCTGCTTATTTTTTTACTTTTTTTATATCTCGGTTTACTTTTTTTATTTCTTTGTTTAATTTTCTGTTTGTTTTCCTGTTTGTTTTCCTGTTTGTTTTTTGGCTTACTCTTCGTGGACTCTATCAAAAACAAGCTATTATCTTTTGTAAAAATATTCCTCTTCGTTTGTATAGGGAAACGCAAAAGATTATAAACATCATGTATAACGACTTTGCCTGTTGTTTTAACCTTTCTTTCTTTTTTATGAGTATTTATAAAGTCATTAAACTTTTCCTGAACTTCCTTTGAATCATAAACTTTTACCTTTAAGCTTTGGAAAAATTTTTTATTATGAAGTTTCGCTACTAACCTTTTATTACTTCTAACCAAGCTTGCATAATGACATAGGTAAGGTATTGAATAACCTTTATATTCTAAATCCTGAAAATCTTCAAGGAAGTTCATGTAAACCGACCAGTAATTTTGTTCATAAATATTCATTAAATTTACCTTTCTTTTTTCAAGTTTTTAAATCTAACAAGCCTATGTTTTTCAGTTCATGATTCCGTTATCGGAGTCCATTCTTCGAGAGTCATAGCGAGTTGCCTCTTCATTATTTATATCAAGGGGCCCAGCGTATGATGGAAACACCTAAAGTGAAGTTTCCTTTTCCGCACTTGTAAATATTGCAGATGTTGATTCAACACGGCTAGGGGCATATCAATGGAGTCCAATAATTAATAGTTTTTTCCTGTAATAAATTCATCCTTTACTAAAATTGACTAAGCCTATGAATACCTCAAACACATAAGTCTGATTAATACAATATTCATAAATGAAAAGCGCGGTGAAAATAATTGTTATAAGACTGGGGAGCGTGACGTAACACATTAAAATGACTTGCCGCTTAATAACGAAAAGAGATTTTTTCATTATTAAGCTAAAGGACCGTTTACTTTAAGACTCAGTTTCGAGATATCTTGGGTCCGTTGCCAAAAATAGATAAGGGTGGCTACGGAAACAACTCGCTTTCCTGCGGGGGAACTGGCAAGCCTCCTCGTTCGTTTCACTCCCTGTGGGGTCTCGCCTAGCTCCTTCTCCCGCGGGAGTCTCCTTGTTTCCTTCGCCACCCTATGATTGAAGAGTTAACGGACCCTTCTATAGGCGAAAAGGGGAGCTTGATTTGCCTCAAATGCCTATACAACGGGGTTCATCCAACTGGATAAGCTCGTTGTTAAAAATGTCTCTCCACCATAAGCCAGAGTTTTTAAACATGATTTCGAGCTCTATATATCGCAAGGTCCGGAGGGGGACGATGTAGACTCCTGCGGGATGAACATGAACGGTGAGATCCCGCAGGGCTGTTAAGCCCGAGGAAGCTCAGCACATGCCCGCGGAAAGCGAAATCGTCCCCCGAAGGACCTTCCACTCAACAAATATCTCGAAATCAAGTCTTCCAGAAAAGGGAGCTTAACTTTGATATCAAAACAGAACTTTAAAAGAGCCTTGGAGGAATAAAAAAATACTATGGAATATGATATTCCATAGCTTAATTAGCATCAGCATACTTCATAATTTTACTTCGTTTGTTTTTTAAATATCCTAATTGTATAGTTACTTAACCCCATATCTCTACAATGGTTTTCTTTTATTTGTTTAAGCCCGATTTTTTCAAAAATTGTTTTATAGTTTCTTGGAAACAAGCGCCAATTTTCAGCTTTTTCCGCTTCAACGGTAATTAAATATCCTCCAGTGATTCTCGCAATATCACTAAATATCCATTCACTATCCGGGTGAATATGTTCCAATACAGCCATTGTAAAAACTAGATCATAATCATCAGAAGGGAGCGTTTTAATTATATTTTCCACAGGGGAGGTAATTATATTGGAGTTATCGATTAACGATGGATAAGTCTTCTTCATTTCTTGGATTGCTTGTTCACTAATCTCTATTCCCGTCAAATTGTGAAAGCCCTGTTCATAAAGATAATTTAAGTTTCTCCCCACATTACAACCTATCTCCAGGACCTTGCCCTTTTTCTTAATATACTTGTTTACATAGTCCGCTAATACTTTACTCCTCTGCACATGAGGGACGTAACTCTGGGGGGTGTTTCCACCTGATGTTCCCTCAGCCCAATAATCATGGATTTCTCTTAGCGTCTTACTCTTTTTCTTCTTCATTAATCTGCACCTTTCAGGTTAATACTAAATTAAAAAATTAAACTTCTATCATAAACTTACTTGATCAAACGAATCTGCATTAAACAGAGTCTTATCAGGTTTTAATCTATGCTATAGATTCGCTTGTATGAGTCCAGTGTGCTCGAAAATATTTATTAGATTAGCTTAATTATCCTATAGAACTTCATTACTCTCTCCAGTCCTCTTTTGTACATGTTTCCTATTCAATACAATATTACTTGATAGCGAAACCGACCTTATTTTTTTCGATTTAAACTTTTTAATAGAATGGTTTTGGGTTGAAAGACTTTCTCTATTCTTATTTTTATCAGTTTTTTCTTTGTCGTCTACAAAATTTAGTTTAATGGTCTTTTTTGAATTCAAATACTTAACAAAGGCATTAGGAGGATAACGAAGTGGTTTCGTAATATGAACAGCACTTTTATGCAGCGGGGAATTTATGGATGGGGATTTGATATATGAGCCGATGATCTTAAAGAGAACCTCTGGTAACTTCTTTTGAAGACCTACATGTTTTTCAGATTTAGTTATAAATTTTTTCTCAAACAATCTATTCAGGATTTTTTTATTGTATAAAACGAAGGCTTGTAACTGGTATAAATATGGAATAGAAAAGCCTTTATAAGACAACCTCTCAAAAGCATTAATGAAATTCAGATATAAAGACCAATAATTTCTTATAAAATTATCCATTACTACCTCCTATACAATGCTCGGGTTTTACAATAAGCCTGCTTTTTTAAGCAATTTTCTTAATTCAATAGTCTTTATTACGTCTCTGTTCATCGAACCATAAGATCCGACGCTCGCCTTTTTAGCGTTACTATACTTTTCTTTCTCGAATATTTTTCCAGGAATAATATACATATCTGGCAGTTCTAACGCTGACTTTGATTCATCATATGTCATCAGTTCTTCATACATTTTTTCTCCCGGTCTTGCTCCCATAACATTAACTTCAATTTGTTCAGGATTAATATTATGATTTTTACACGTTTCTTCTAAGACCATATTTACTAACTCTCCTAAAATAATGACAGGCATTTTTAGAACAAACACTTCTCCGCCCTGGGCTTCTTTTAAAGCTTTTATAGTTAACTCAGTTGCCTGTTCCAAAGTCATCATAAAGCGTGTCATGCTTTTGTCTGTAATGGTAATTTTCTGGTCTGAGAGTATCCCTTCCTTAAAAACCGGGATGACTGATCCTCTTGAGCCCATTACGTTGCCGAACCGAACACTTGCAAACCTGGTTGGCGTGTCAGCATGGTTAATTTGGGCAGCTGATATTAACCTTTCGCCTATGAGCTTCGTAGCACCATACGTATTGGTGGGAGAGACAGCTTTATCCGAACTAGTAAAAATTACTTTTTTCACACCTTGAGCAATTGCAGCATTTATTACATTATTAGTCCCCTGGACATTTGTCTTTACAGCTTCAAATGGGTTGGTTTCACAAGAGTCAACACGCTTCATTGCTGCTAAATGAAGCACATAATCAACTCCATGCATAGCAGTAAATAAACTATCATATTCACGAACGTCTCCAATGATACATTGTACTTTTTTATTATTATCTAGTTCGGCTTGAAGTTGTTGCTGCTTATATTCATCCCGGCTGAATACCCGGATATATTTAGGATGATCTTTCAATAAATGCTTCACAATACATTTACCTATTGTGCCAGTGCCTCCAATAACCAAAATTTTTTTGTCTTTAAAGTACACACCATTTCCTTCTTTCCTATACTGTTACTTTTTATGATATTAAAAAAGAAGATATTGGTTAAAGACTCGCGCCTACTTGTCTGCAGTATGTAAAGAATGGGTGATTTACTAAAAGTATGAATCTAACTAAAGTTTTTTTTTATTACTAAAAAAACTATCGATTCACGATATGACCGATAGTTTTTTATCCTGGCTTAATTACAACTCATATAAAACTTATATAAGCTGCCCTATGAATACTCAGTTTCGATAAGGGTAGGTGAGGTGAGCAAGGTATGTCTAAGTACAGCCGGAGGAGTTACTCCCTTACTTTCTATAAACCCTTAGCGGCTTTCCATTTTTTAAGATGTTGTAATTCTTCAGCGGAAAATCTCCCCCATTTCCTTATAAAGTCTCTTTTTGCCTTGTTGTAAAGTTTAATATCTAATTCATTGAGTCTTTTTATTTCCTTAATAAGGTCGTCTGGTATTTCATTCACATCTAAACGCTTCGATGTTACATTTACTTTTTTCACATCTTTGACATGAAACCATTCAAATTGCTTTTCAAGCATATATAAAGATTCGTTATAATAGTCGGTTATCCCGACAAAAGACATTTCATTGTTCATGTTTTTTAAGGCTTTTTTGTAATCGTTCGGATCCCCACCTGATAAATAACGTGTGGCCATATTGACTGTTCTAAAACGAATATTGCGTAAATCTTTCTTGTGGAATGGACGATTCCCCAGATCTTCTCTCCCCATGTAATCAACAAATTCTGTTAACGTGACATTCTGCATTTGTTCAAGTAGTGGTTCCCTTTCATAGCTCCTCATATAAGAGTATGTTGAAATGACACGATCGACCGGGTCCCGCAGCATCGTAAAATAGGTAGTTGGCTTATTAAATTTTTTAAAGAAGGTACCATGACGAACAATAATATCCACCTCCTGTTTATCCAGAAGGTTCCACAACGTTCTTCCTCCTGTCTTGGGCACGTGGATAAAGCAAATGAGTTTCTCCTGATCTAAATCTTCCTTATTAAAATGAATCACTTTAATCAACCTTTCTCTTGGCTTCTATATTATAAGTGAACAAAAGAAGGAACTTTGTTAGGAATACCCAATAAATGTGCGTATGTTCGTTTTGATAACCTCTCCGAATAGGAAGCATATGCTATCTAACATAGATTAAACTGAGAATTTGAGGAAAATGAATGGAAACCTTTATTTTCATATTCGCTTTCACATGTATGTTACTTGGACTGCTTAGTGGAAGGTTTCATCCATCTTTAGTTTTAAGCATCACTGCAGTCTTTTTTTTCTTCACAGGTTTGGTTTCATTTGCGGAGTTTATTAGTTCCTACTTGAATAAAACCGTCCTCACCATAATATTTTTATTTATAGTTGGAAATTGTATGGCATCGAATAATTGGTTCGTAAGATGGTGTAGTCTATGGTTAAATAACGAACAATCTCAAGAAAACGCAGCGTTAAAGTTGATGACTCAAGTCGCAATAGTATCTGGATTTGTGAACAACACACCTGTAGTGGCTATGTTCATACCTACTGTTCAAAAGATGAGGACAAAAATAAACATTGTTCCCTCGAAAGTGTTAATTCCCATTTCTTATGCATCGATTTTGGGAGGCACCACCACGTTATTAGGTACATCTACAAACCTTATCCTCCATAGTATGCTAATTGAGAAAGGATATGATGGTTTTGGTATATTCGAATTTGCCTGGATAGGTGTTCCCTTAACCATTGCAGGAATTCTTTACATCGGTTTTATTGGAATTCACTTTTTACCTTTCCATTCAAATACGCAAAAAGCCAAATTACTCGATGAAGTTAGTTTAGACTACAGAAAGAAAAAACGGATCCGCTGGCTGTTTCCAGTAATGTTTGCTGGTTTTATTGTCTTAACCTCTACTCAGACCACCTCAATATTCACCGCTGCCTTTTTATTTACCTCACTTCTTTTCGTAACTAAATCATTTACGCTCACAGAAGCAAAAAGCTATGTAGATTGGAAGGTTATTTTACTCATAGGATCTGCTATGGCTTTAGGCAAGGTGATCAAGAATATAAGTCTGGATGTTTTCATTTCCCAACTTTTAATTGAATGGTATTCATTGGGTGGATTATTTTTAACATTAATCTTATGCTATCTTATTACGAATCTCCTTACAGAATTCACTCATAACATTGCAGCCGCAGTCATGATGTTTCCAGTAGGTGTTTCACTCGCTGAAAGCGTAGGTGTTGATCCGAAGATTTTCATCATTAATGTGGCAATCGCAGCATCGTGCAGTTTTTTAACGCCAATTGGCTATCAGACAAATATGATGGTTTATGAACCTGGAAATTACAAATTAATGGATTATATAAAAGCGGGAATAGGATTAAGTATTTTATGCCCGATTATATCTGTGTTAATGACACTTCTCATCTGGGGGTAAAAAAAGACGACATTCTAAAATCACCACTCTTCTTTTCCTTACTATGTAATGAATAGATCGTCCCCTGTATATAATCGTGTACCTGTATTTTAATATCTCCACAAATGTTTACTCAAAAAAGTACCTCGCACCTTTTCCCTTCTTCATTATACTCCATCTGTTACCAGAGCCTGTAGACACATGACCATACCGCAAGAGTGATCTTCACATATACTATTTTAATTTACTATGCTTTGTGAATGGAGTGGATAAGGATGAACCCCGATATATGCAGTCTGTTTTCAAACGATAGCGTGCTCGTGTGCTATCTGACGGATGAACTAGGAGAAACTGTTGAGTCTATTACCTGCCGGGAATCAGGCAGCAGGGAAGACGTAACAGTAACACTCTCAGGAGAATCAGTCGTTTTACAACGCGTTTCCCTTATCAATCAAGGCTTTGTAGTAGTTGAAATCAGTAACGATGAAACTACTTGTATCACAGATCCGATTCCCTTTTGTTTTGTGGAGACTTTACTATTATGTGCACCTGATGGTACAGATATTGAATGTAAAGTAACAGAGTTTGACTGTCAGGCATGTGTGAACTGTCAGAATGGAGAATTTCAATCCCTTGATATCTTTTTTGACGTTTGTCTGAGTGTTCAAACAGTTGTAGATACAGTGTTTGAACTTCCCATCAGCTTTTGCGTGCCACGCAAAGAGATTGAACAACCGCCCTGCACTTTTAAAATACCGGATCAATGTTCGACGATTTTTTCAGAGGACACTACTGAAGGAAAACAAGCTCAACCCAAGGTTAACTCTGAGATACTTAACCTACCTGCTCCTCAGCCCACTCCATCCCAGCAACAGGAAGTCGCTTGTGTGTCTGCCACAAAAGTGTATGACTGGGTGGTTTCACAAAATTCTTTCCGAATCACTCGGAATCAGGCAGATATTACATTCCAATGTTTCCCTTGTGAAGTAGACCTCTTTGTTCCAGCCGATATATTCTGTACTAATGTGATAAGCGGCAGGGTGGTTTGTGCCACTATTCCAATTGAAGGCGCAGAGGTCACCCTCAGTGCGTCCCCTGATTTAGTTTTGTATGATATGAACCCTGTAACAACTGATGAAAATGGTTATTTTGATGTAAATGTAGAGATACCCGAAGATACCGAAGCTACCGACGTGACCATAATGGCAGAAGCGATCGTAAGAAGTGTGGTAGCGTCAGCTTCTACGGAGACCGTTGTCGAATGTCCAGAAGACCCGTGTGGAATTGATTTATTTGCTCCTGCAACGATTACCTGTGATGATTTCATGGATGGAAGGGTCCGCTGTAATGGACGATTAATTGAAGGAGCGTTGGTGACCTTCGATAGTAACGCTCCAGGAATCGTAACCTTTGAACCTCCTCAAATAGAAACAGATTCTCTCGGGGACTATTTCACCGGAGTCCGCATTACGAATGGTACCGCTCCTCAAACGGTCACCCTCATAGCCTCAACTACTGTTGAAGGACAAATGGTCAGTGATTCAGTTGACGTTACAGTCAATTGTCCTTTAGATGCTTGTATCTTAACCATAAACGTACCTCAGCTCATAGACTGCATGGCTGTCATTACAGGAAATATCAGCTGTAACGGGATGGGAATTGAAGGAGCAGAGATTTTTTTCAGTGATTTTCCAGAAGATGTTGTCACGTATGAGCCCAATCCTGCCATCTCAGATATCAATGGGGATTTCACAACCACCATTATGGTACCAGAAGGCACCTCACTAACAGATATCGATGTTGAGGCGACAACCACCGTTCAGGGACAGATGGTTGAAGCTAATTTCGGAACACAAATTATCTGCCTCCCAGAAGAATGTCCATGTAAATTCAGGATCAGGCCGCGCGGGTCTCGTACTAGGGCTACAGTGGAGCTTACCCAGAATGGAATGGTTACTTTTTTAGATGGAATTATTAATCTATCTGCGATTCAATGCTTTAGAATTGTTCCTGGGTGTAACCCTGACGTTGATGATTTCTCGGTTGTTTTCAGAACCGATCAAGAAGTTATCCGGTTCGTGCAAGGAAGAAGACTAGATATTGAGTGCGAAAGCAATACATTTGCACGCGTCCACGGTACCGCAACGGCAGAAGGAAATGTTCTCAACGGCTTATTTGATGTCACTATCGAGCTTTCCATAACGGCTCCAGATATAGGAGTTTGGACAGTTAGTGCCACAGATAATATGGGCAACACTTTCTTCACGAGTTTTGTCCAGCGTGTGAGTCGGTCAACATTCATTGGAGATTGTGATGATGCTCCAAATTAAAAAAAGCCTCTCAAAAGTTAATTAACTCTTGAGAGGCTTTTTAGATTACGGTGGACGTTTGGGCTAATGCATTTTTTAAACATTGAGTTTCACTAACTAGAAGGATCACAGCGAGAGAACCACCTAAGCCTTCACCCATAGCAATGTCTAACCCTACCCCAACACGAGTGAGGTCAACTAAATATACTGCAACCTTATTTCAGTTTATATCACTAACGTGGAAATGGAATGGGACGGAAACTCTACATGACAGGCTTGATCTTCTAACACCAGGTTTGTTTCTGCAGATTCATCCATTTCGTTCATGACCACCACAACTATGGAATCATCTTCATTTTGAAAAGCAACCACCTGTAACGCAGGATGCTCGATTTCATGCTTAATTCTTACGGCATTTGGCTTAATATACTTACTAAAGTGGCCAATATAGTAATACGAGCTATTATAGTGCACTTGTCCCTTCTTTGTATCTACAATAATGGGAGCGTCGCAATAATTCCCAACATGATTAGGACCACCTTGCTCATCCAGGACCAGATTCCAGTCGATCCACCCTTCCAGCCAATTATTTAAATCCCCTATAATGTTACGTCCGTATCGCTCGCCTGTGTGCCAAGCTCCTAACTGAACGCCGCCTTCTATACATCCTTCAGTAAACATAATGTGTTTATCTGGAAAATCATTATGAATTTTAGTTAGGTTTTCAAATTCCTCACTAACATACCAATGGATTCCTGTACCCCAGATATATTTAGCTGCTTCAGGGTCAGACAAAACCGTCCTCGCTCGCTCATAGGCAATATCGCGATTGTGGTCCCAAATTACGATTTTTTTATGATCCAGCCCCTCTTTTTCCAGAGTGGGCCCTAAGTAATCCCGTACAAAATCACGCTCTTCTTCTGCTGTGTAACGGCAAGAATCCCATATTTGAGTGGCATCTGGTTCATTTTGAACCGTAACTCCCCAAATGGGAATCCCTGCTTCCTCCATTGCCTTTATATACTTGCTATAATAAAGGGCCCAAGCGCTTTGATACTCTGGTAAAAGCTTTCCACCATTATTCATTTCATTATTTGTCTTCATCCACGCAGGAGGACTCCAAGGAGAGGAAAGAATGGTCAACTCCTCTTTCCTTGTTTTTACGGCATCCTTAATAAATGGAATAACATATTGGTGTTCTCTTTCAATGGAAAAAGTGCGTAATTCCTCATCATCTTCTTCTACATACGTGTAATTTCCCAGGGAAAAGTCGCAGCTATGAATGTGTGTTCTTCCAAGGGAATAAGCTAACCCATGCACAGGATGAAAGTAACTCTCGATGATTTCCATGCGTTTCTCTTTGGAGATTTGGGACAAGGTATAAGCTGCCGCTTCGGTAAAAGCACCACCAAACCCCATTACTGTCTGGTAGCGTTCCCCCGGTGTGATCTTTAAAGATGGTCCTTCCGTTGTACCTTTTTCTTTAAATGGGAGCATTCCCTTTTCTGCTAAACGGTCATTTGTACCTTTTATCGTTTGGATCAATTTTGCATCCATGTTGGACCTCCTGTATTTCAGATAAATGAGCTGTTCTGTTTACGCAAGAAATAAAATGAAATCGTACATCATTTCCACTTACGTTAATATAGCTTCTATTTTCCCAAAGTCTCTATTTCGAACTTTCTCAGCAAGCAACCCTTGAATCTTCTCTCCATCCACTGTGGTGGTTCCTTCTTCATTGTGAAGAAGATAACGTGTCACTTTGGCTCCTTTATCACCAAACGTAGCTTTCCGATTTTCATTATGATAAGTAACCTCAATCTCACCCAGGAATGTAAAACTTAATTGGTTCTGTTCATCAAACAGCCATTCTGGAAGGAGCGGTTGAAGCGTTAGGGTTAATTCACCACCTTCAATAGAAAACATACCTTTACCAGCCATCATGGTTTGCCACATGGACAAAAACTCAGCCGTTGTGCCACTTAATCGTGCTACAAACCCTCTGCCGTGCATACTTTCATCAGGATTCACGCTGCTTGCGATAAAGGAAGAATTCTCTAAGGTACTTCTTCCATATACGGATGGATCCATAAATGGTGGTAATGCGTTCTTCAAATCCTCAAAGAAGTCTTCATATATACCAGCACTTAAGAGACTTAATAAATATTTAAATTCCATGTGCATGAATACTGACTCCCGCTCTAACCATCCTGGGGTAAAGGCTCGTGCACGGCCAAGTTCATAGCTCATGTCCTCTAATGACGTAGATGTCTTATACATGCCGAGCTGTTTGTCATATATATCAGATTGACGTACTTGCTGGTGCAGTTCCCTTGCTTCTTGAGCATTCATTCCTTTTAATGCTCGTGCTGGTCCTTCCAAGAAGTGAGGAAGTACATGAACCTGGAAACGTTGAACATCCACAAGCGAATAGCCTTTTTGATTCTTCTTAACTTGACCTTCCGCGTCCCTTTGAACCTCAAATTGATCCGCTTCATAATAAAAGTAAGTAGGAACCAGACCGTCGCCAAGCTCTTTCGCCTTTTCTATTCCAGTATCTACTTTCTCCATAAATAAATGAAGGAGTTCCTGAACCTCAGAAGCTGATATTGATTCTTCTTTTCCGTCCAGATTATACCTAATCGCTTCTCGATAAGATTCTCTAGCTGATGATACCGTATCCCAGTATTCAAAGGAGGAAAGATCCTGCTGTAACGCTTCTTTAATCTCTTGTACCATAGTAAAGACTTCAACGGGTAAAACCGTATTCTTTTTATACTCACAATCTACCAAGAATTGAAGTAACCGCTTCAACTCTACTGTTTCACTCATCCCTGAACCAAAAATGCCTGGAAGTCCATTCATGGAATCATTCCATCCAGGTTTATTCGCCTCCATTTCAACTCCCATACCATAAGGGTCTAGTGTCGCGAATTTCATTAGGGCCAACGAAAACAGTTTCGAGAACAAGGTACTTTGATATATTTGTCCGTCCTTTGTCTTCAACCAGTTTCCATCCGTTGTTTCATGGCTTTCAGTGAGAGCCCCATACTGACGAACCTTATCGCCTGCTAATACATATTTTTTTGAACGCGGATTGATGAAAGCTGGACTTTGAAAATAACGATATGAACGATCATGAAACAATAAATGTTGTTTTTGATCTGGATATACTTTTAGGTAATTAATGATCAAATCTAAGTTATACGTCCAATGATCTACCCAGTACCCTTCCCCGAACTCTGCGTCGATTTCCTGTGTACTATGAGAAAGTACTGTTCTTAAAAACGCTTCCGGCGAGACTTCCAAACTTATCTTTCGGTCCACAACCGATTGCATAATCGCTCCTGGTGTAAACGACATCTCCAACAGGTTTCTCATATATTCATAATCTTCCTGACGGGTAAACAGCCTTTGTAACCATGACCAGTCTCCCTGTTCGGTCACCTCAAAGCGTGCTCCCTTTACCACGAGTGGGTTATAACCATCTGCCTGGATCAAACTCATAAATAGCTTTATATTGTAATCTCCCACTTCCGGCTTGAAGAAGACGTCGTTCCGGCGGTTTTGATTCACATCCCGAAAGTTTCCATTCCCTTGTGAGAAAAACTCCGGTGCCACAGAAAAGAAATTATAATCTCGTTCCAGATCCCCATGTTTACGAGAATAGACATAATAGAGAAACGGTTCTTTATTATTCTCCAGTAAAACTGGATACCCTCCACGTAGTACGTTATCTAAATAGCTCTGCTTCGTGTATGCATCAAACCTGTCACTTCCGGTATTAGAATGAACATCGCTTGTTAGATCATTTACAAGCCGTTGTGCTTCCTTATACTTCCTATCAAAATAAGCAGCTGAACTAATTTCAGATTGCTTCTCTTCCAAAATAGTAAGGTCATTCACGTGACCAATCATCGTACGTAAATTCGTGGATTCATTCGGGGATAGAACACTTGAAAAAGCTGAAAAACCACACGGCACCTTGTTTGCCGTGATTTGTTTTGTTTGTAAAAGGTCCTGTACCGAATTGCTTTCAAACCTCTCCGGAAAGCGTAACGATGTATTTTCACCAAAAAGAATGGATGCATCTACTATAGGCTTTAACAGCGAGCCATCTTCTACAAAGCTTGCATAAAAATGACCCTTTGTAACTTCCTCCACTTCAGCTGTATCTTGTGTAGAAGAGCGAACGCGATAATAGGGAATGTGATTCTCTACATTAAACACATCCATCCAGCTTTTCAGTGTGTTCCCTACTGCTTTATAAGCTGCATCTTCTATTCCAAAAGGAATGATGGCAGGTAAGCCATCTACAATCTCAAGACTTATTTCCTCATCCGAAATATTTTCTACCTCCACTTTACGCATTAATGCCGCGAAGTTTTCCTGTGGTAATGTAAAATAGGTCACGTTCGTTTGAATTCCATAGTCTTCGTTTCGTTCCGTTATAACGAGTTCATTTTCTTTTATATACATGTTCCTGGTTACGGTTTGTTTCGAATCTGTACTAAACGGTTCGAATAGGAAGCTTTCCTGGTTACGCTGAACCTTGATGAACGTGCGGAAGCCATTGGTTGAAACACGCTCATAAGCCTGGTTGGCGGGAAAAAACTCAGTGATCGCATTATCTTTATCTTGTATCCCGAAGCTCGCCATCCCTTGTCCTCTGTTCACATAAAACGCCCACATCGGAACCCCATACAATCCAGCTATACCCGGCAAAAAACTCGAAAACGTCTTAGCCCGATCAAACTCTTCAATAACAAAATACTTTTCCTCATTAAATGCATAATTTACCATAGTTGAACCCCTCTCTATTCTTGAATGGCTTTATAATAATATGGTCAATACTAAAAACCTGCGAGCCTCATGCCCTCTGCCACTTCTCCAACACAATGAACCCGCCCTTCAAAAGATAGCTTGATTTCGCGTATTCCGAATAGTTCACATATGCTACCAGCTCACTATCTTTTGTAAATGTAGCAAAAGCCTTTTTCTTATGTAGAAATAAGGTGAAGGTAATCATCCTTCACCCCCTCTTTCTTTTTATCAAAATTTATACGAAAGCGGTTTCGATAACATTGTAACATATCTTATCCTTTAACTGACCCTGCGGATATACTACTAATGATATATTTAGAGAAGAATAGAAATGCAATCATGATTGGGACAACAGAAATAGCGATCCCTAGATACATAGAGCCTAGATTCTGGGCTACTTGAGAACCTTTCAAGAATCCCATTAATACAGGCAGGGTGTATTTTTCTGGTGAGAAAATAACAACCAAAGGCAAGATATAGTTGTTCCATGAGCCGATAAAAGTAAAAATGGACATCGTAGCTACCGCTGGCATCATAATCGGTAGGGCAATCGTATGGAAAATTTTAAGTTCACTTGCTCCATCCATACGAGCTGCCTCCAATAGGGAAGGATGCAGAGTCGAAGCAAGATATTGTCTTAAGAAAAACACCACAAACGGACTAGCAATAGCCGGGACAATAAGTGGAATGAAGGTGTCTAGAAAACCTAGTGCCTTATTCAACTCGTAAAATCCAATTAGCCCTAGTTGTCCTGGGACCATCATCATAAGCAGCATAAAGATAAACAATTTATTTTTTCCTTTGAAATTATAAACAGCAAATCCAAATGCCGTTAATGCAGAAAAATAGCCACTTAATACTGTTACGGTCACAGAAACGATTAAACTATTTTTAAAACCAGCCCAAATGTTGACGTAATCCATCATAGTTTTGTAGTTTTCGATTAATGCATTTCCTGGAAGGAAAGAAAATCCCATAATGATATCCTTAGTTTCTCGAGTGGCATTAACGATCATCATGTAAAATGGAATAAAGCTAATAACCGCTAATAGAATCAAGAGACTATATATAAGTGTTTTGTTTAGATACCTTCTCATATACATGCACATTCCCTCTCTTCTTCGCCTTTTTTGCTTTGCGTTTTTTGGATTTACTGGTAGCCTTAGCACCTTTTACTTCACGGTACATCGATTTAAAGGTTATCGCTGAGAACACCACTGTGATCAAGAACAACATATACGCAATGGTTGCTGCATATCCATAGTTGTTATAACGGAACGCTTGATTGTATAGATAAAGAACCATTGTATTTAAGGCCCCTTCAGGGTTACCGAGTCCGTCTGTTAACAGCATCGGTAAATCAAACAATTGCAATCCACCGATAAGAGAAGTGATCATAACATACAACATAATAGGTTTTAATAATGGTAACGTGATATAAAGGAAAGTTTGCATTCTGTTAGCACCATCGATTAAAGCAGCTTCGTAATACTCTTTTGAAATCCCCGAAACCCCTGCCATTAATACGATAAAGGTGTAACCAAACCACATCCACGTTAAGATAAGGGAAACAGATACCTGAGCTGTAAATGGCTGATTCAACCAGTTAATTGGCTCTGAAATCAACCCAATATTCATTAGAAATTGGTTAACCGATCCATAATGCCAATCAAGCATGATATTAAATAGAATAGCAACGGAACTTATGGTAATTAAGTTCGGCAAATAGAAGATGGCTCGGAAAAATCCAAGACCTTTAATTCTAAAGCGAAGATCAGAGAATAAAGCTGCCAGAAATAAGGCAATTCCTAATTGTAGAGCAAAGTTGAACCCCCAGATCTTCCATGTGTTCATAAAAGCTTCTAAAAATTGTGTGTCCGTAAAGATACGAGCGTAGTTCGCTAAGCCGATAAATTTAGGGGAACCATAGCCTTCATAATGGGTAAACGTATAGTAAAAAGTTAATAAAACAGGGTATATGTTAAATATGAGGAAAATGATAAAGAATGGAGCGATAAAATAGTATCCTTTATGATCTAATTTCTTCAACGTGTACACCTTCTTCCTTTATACTTACAAGGGTGTCTCCATACAATTGGGGATACCAATGTTCTTTCATGTTATGTCATCCATGAAACACTCACGTAATGGATAAAAGGGAGAGGGTAGAATATTTCTATCCTCTCCTCCTTTTGTGTTTATTTTGGCGTTTTAATCATTGGATAAGCATTTTCAACTGCTTTGTAAAACTCTTCAATCGCTTCTTCTTTGGTGAGTTTTCCATCTACATATTCAAGAACCTTTGAACCTAGTAATGTATCTATTTGCTGGTCGTACTCGGTTACGATGCCAGATTCAATTTTATTAGCTTCCTCCAGGAAGAACTCGTAATTGTTTTGTCCATCTAAGAATGGTTCGCTAAAATCATCTTTAATTTTGTTTGTAACTGGAAGATAAGATAGTACATCGCCGGTATCTTTCGCCCAATCTGTCAAAAACTCTTCGTCATGCGTCATCATTTTCACAAATTCCCAAGCCATTTCCTTGTTTTTAGAACCACTATAAATTCCTAACCAAGTTCCACCCCAGAAATATGGTGATGGACCCGATGTAACCGCCCAATCTCCAGCTGTATCTTCCGCATTTAACTTAAGTACACTGTGCAATCCCCACGTTGGCAGGGCATAAGAGAATACTTCCGTCTTATCCTTTGAATCTTCTTTCACCTCATCCCAGCCACCGTTATAGGCAATGGGACCATTCATAGAAGCAACCCAGGATGGAGACCATTCTGGAGCAAACGCTGTGTAATCTTTTTCACGAAGTTTCTTCGCATGATCAAAATAGTTCAGCTTTGCTTCCGTCATAATTAACTCATTATTTTCATTAACCCATGGCTGTGGGTCTTCACTTTTAGAGAACCAGCGAATAGCGCCTTCATCCGGGAACAGGCGATAGCCCTCTTCTTTTAACTTGTCTCCTACTTTAAACATACCGTCCCATGAAGACATCATCTCTCCGATTTCTTTCGGATCATCTGTACCTAATACTTCGTTCGCAATACTACGACGGTAGAAAATTCCGCCAGGCGTTGTTTGCCATGATAGGGCTTTAACATTTCCTTCTGAGTCTTTGCCTAAATCAAAGACGTATGGTACGTAATCTTCGCTCCACTTATCTACGCTATAGGGTTCAGCTGATAGATTTTCCCAATAATCGCGTTCCGTCCACTCTTTTAAGAAAGCAATTTCACCAGTAAATACGTCAGGTGCTCCAACACCACTTTCCAAAACTGGCTTCAACTTTGTTGGATAATCAGCGATTGGTATAATAGTTAACTCTACCTTCATACCATGTCTTTCTTCAAAGGTCTTAATAGGCTCCTTCAGTTCATCTGTAAAGGACCAGACCTTCAGGACGTCATCTCCTTTTTTACCTGAGTCTTTTCCTTCATTTGAGGATGCCGTATTGGAAGAACATCCAGCAACAAATCCTACTAGTAAAACAAGGATAAGCATCATACTTAAAAACTTTTTCATTTCCCCTACCTCCTATTAGTTTGACGATGTTATAGTTAGAAAGACACTTCAGTCTTTTTCTACCAAATTCACTAAACCGGTTTCGATTTTGAATAAAAAATATATGAGTTCGATGATATTACGTTAGTTTGTGTGATTAAATACTTCTGCATGAACCTCTAATCATAAGTTCAACTGGAACAACAATACTCTTCACATCTTTTTGCTTTGCATGGATTTGATAGAGTAAGAGCTCCCCAGACTTTACACCGATTAATTCAGTTTGCTGTCTAAGGGTCGTTAAGGATGGGTAAAGCACTTGAGAGATATCGATATCATCAAAACCAATCACCGAATAATCCCCAGGCACCTCAAACCCCGCCTCCCGAATTGCCTGAATAGCCCCAATTGCCAAATTATCTCCTGCTGCATAGATAGCTGTGGGTGGGTCCGTTATGTTTAATAGGTTCCCCATAGCTTCTTGTCCACTGTCTCTTGATAAGAAACTTCCAACCATAATGTACTCTTCTGGGACCGATAAGTGGAGGGATTTCATAGCCTCCATATATCCTTTAAGCCTTTGTTTCCCAGCGAAAGTGGATAGTTGGCCTGAAATATGAGCAATTTTACGATGACCTAATGAGTGCAAATACTGTACGGCTTCTATACTTCCTCGAATGTTATCTGAATAGACGACACTGGAAGTCGCACCTGGCAGGTCAATGACAACGGATGGTAGTGAACTGTTCATTAACTCTCTTACTTGCTCATCTTCATATGCCGAGCAAACAATGATAACCCCATCGACCCCGCGGTACTTGAAGTAATCGAGATAAGTTGTTTGCTTATTTCTTATACTCCTTGAAGCAAAAAGCAGATCGTACCCTTCGGCATCTACATACTGCCGAAAGCTTTCGATGACGGCTTTAAAGAATGGATGATTCATTCCTACCCCTTGTGATTCATCGAATACTACACCAATAATCCAGGATTTCTTCGTTGTTAATGATCGGGCATGTAAGTTTGGTAGATATCCTAATTCCTCTACAGCCTCTAATATGGTTTTCTTCGTTTTCAAACTTACACTCTTATAATTGTTTAGTACCTTTGATACTGTAGCTGCCGAATATCCTGTTTCCTTTGCAATCTGGTAAATGGTTACCATATTTGAACACCTCTTGCATAGTAAGCACGCAATCTGAACAGATAGACAAATAATTGAAAACCCTTACATTCATTCGCTAAAAAACGAGTTCATTTGCCTTCACTCCAAAATGAAAACCAATGGTCTCTTATGCCTCATCCCCCTCTTCTTTAGTGGTAAAGCGTTTACATTATTATTGTAATGCAGTATTCTCATTTACATAATGCACCAAATTTCATATATGGTGACAGATTTTCAGGTTTGACTTTTTTAGTCTTAAATTGTTTTTTAATAATGGAATCTAGATACGTTATATCTACCACAGCCCCCGTCTTCCACAGCCTAAAAAAACATTGCGTTATCAAGAAAACAGGAATAGTGATTTCTATTGAACTACCCCCACTTACTCGCTGACACTCCTTGAAGTTGGGGGATTCCTAAGAGCACGAACCTAACGGTTCGTTCAAATGATTAGGCTAACCCCGTCGCACCGACGGTTGTAAGGATTCTTTGAATCTCCTTCAATATATTGAAGCTCGCATTTAGGTCGCGGTCGTGGTGGCAGCCGCAATTTGGGCAATCCCACGTTCGAACAGCGAGATTCTTCACCTCACGGTTCTGGTATCCGCACTTGGAACACAGCTGTGAACTCGCAAAAACTTTCGACACGGTTACCAACTGCTTCCCGTACCACTTTGCTTTGTATTCGAGCATAGACGTGAACATCGACCAGCTCACATCACTAATCGATTTGGATCGTTTTCGGTAGAAATCTTATGCAGATAATCTTTGCGGGAGTTCGCTATCTTCTCGTGAAGTCTAGCTACTTTAATACGTTGCTTATGCCAATTCGAAGATCCCTTTTCCCTTCGGGAAAGGATACGTTGAGCTTTTGCTAGTTTCTTTTCGGTCTTACGTAGGTATCGTGGGTTTTGATAGGTGGTGCCATTCGAGAGAGCAGCGAAGTCTTTCAATCCGAGATCAATGCCAACATAAGTGTTGGATTTAGGAAGTTCCTGAATATCTGTTTTAACAAGAATGGATACAGAATATTTTCCGGTCGGATTGCGGCGAACCGTCGCACTCAAGATGCGACCTTTCACTTCACGGCTCTTGGCAAATCTCACAAGCCCCAGCTTAGGCAGCTTGATTTTGCGATCCTGGATGGCAATATTTCCGTTTGTGCATTTTGTGGTGTAGGACTGGACTCTGTTCTTCTTTGATTTGAACCGTGGAGCTTGGTTTTGCTTTTTGAAAAACCGTTCATAAGCGTCAGAAAGATGTTTGACCGACGTTTGGATGGCCGTGCTATCCACTTCCTTTAACCAAAGGAATTCTCTTTTAAGCTTGGGTAGTTGTTTGGAACAAGTAGCGTAACTCAAACCTTTTCCGGTTTCCTTGTAGGTACTGCTCCATTCGGAGAGGAAATGATTGAAGACAAAACGAGCGCAACCGATTGTCTTAGCGATGAGCGATTCTTGGGTTTTATTTGGATAGATACGAAAATTATACGCTTTATGCTTCAACCTTTCCACCTCCTAATCAGGAACGTACGTTCTTACTTTAGGATATCACGGAAGGGAGAATATTCAAAGGCATTCGCCTTACGGCGACGGCATTCATCTCCCCCTTTCCACCGGTCTTCGACACGGCGCTTGAAGAGGGAGTCTTCTGCCGATGAATGATAAAAACAAACCATAACCTTTTCTTCTTTACATAGGGGGACAGAAATTCCTCGCTTTAGAAATGGACTACTGAAAGTTTAAAGTCGCAGCACTATCTTATGAGGGTTTGCGCGCAGTCCGCAGTGCTCTCAGCTTCTCGAATAAGGGGGTTGCACATAGCTTTTTACTCATAAATTTTCGAAGCACATCCATCTAGAAAAAAATGGATAAAATGGGTTTTAAGTTCCTGGTAAGGGGTACATTTGCTATGTAAGAATAATAAATTAAAAAGGAGTTTTCAATTATGGCAGATCGTTTCAAGACTGGAGAAAAAGCACCTGAAAAGGGTACGTATGAATTTGATGGTTTAGTAAATGAAGGAAATGAGAATAACGTAACGGAAGATGAAAAACATATTGAACTGAGTAACGGAGACACTTTCCCTCCAACTCGCTCTAATAAGGATGCCGCTTATTGGAAGAAGTCCAGCTAATCATTTTTTTATCCTCTAGTTTCTAACTAGAGGATTATTTTATCGGCAAACAGGGAGAAGGTTTCAAAGCCAGACCTTCCAAAAACCCATTTCCCATTATAGAAAATGAACACATTATTATTTTTTCTAATATAATGTCCTACCTCGCTAAAAAGAACCTACAATAGTAGAAAGACACAATAATGATGTGCCAATACATATATAGCCCATTAAGGAATTGCGTGTTTTCTTAAATTCTTCGAGCCCCATGACTAACGAAAGGGAGGCTAACAACATCATTAAATATGGAAGTAGATAAGCAGATTCATCGATTAGTAATGCATAACTGGAAAGGCAAACGACTATAATAGCCAGAATAACTCTCATAACCCTCAGCATATAACCACCTCATTATTTTATGGAAGCTTCAAACCTTGGTACTTTCATTGGTTTCTATTATACACCGTACTCTTAAGGCTCAGAATCATTTAAAGAATGTTAAGTATTCCTATCTCCAGGTACCTATGGGACAGCATCAATCCAGCCAATTATAAAAGTAAGGATAAGATTAAGAGACAGTAGATCTATCCGGACATATAGAATGCTCTTCTATTTTTTTGAAACTGAGCCTTATGTAAGTGCCGGCACACTTTTTAACAGTTGTACCGGCTTATTTAGCAGTCTAACTAAAAAATCGAGCAAGTTTGTCCATCATGGCTTCCGCATCGGTCGACGTTTCATGAAAGGCAACATGACCGTCAGGACGAATAATTAACGTGTTGCCTTTTTCCATCCCGAGTCCCTTTTTCAAGTCCCGATGAACGTCGTAGATAATCGGAAGTTCGTCCCCATCGGTTCTGACGGTACCGCCCTTCGCAACGAGGAAGATCTTGAATAAATTCGCGTATTTTTCTTTTACTTTCTCATAAAAAGCGTAGGCATAGTCGATTAACTCCTGGTTCTGAGCGTCAATGTAAATAAAGCAGAGGTACCCATGTTTTTGAATAAGCGGATACAGTCTTTCATCATTCGTTCCATCGAAGAATAACAAGTGATCCGGAATTCGTTTTCCCGCTTGAAGAGCTCCTCTTGAAAGGGAAAAATCCCGCAGCGCTTTGTTGCCAGCCGTCTTCGTGTACTCGTTATAAACATGGGACAAGCGATTAGCTACGATTCCTTCAATCCAGCTCTGTGTCAGAGCTGCTTTTCCTGTCCAATTCCGTATTTTGCCTTCAATTCCATCTAGATTGATAATCTTCAGCATCGTGGAGGTTTCCTTCAAGATATCTGCCCCAATGGGAGACCGCTCTTCATGGTAGCTGTTAAGAAAGGAATCCTTCGCATATCCTTTTAACACGGCATCCAGCTTCCATCCCAGGTTGGATGCGTCCTGAAGTCCGAGATTCATTCCCTGGCCGCCTAAAGGATTATGGATGTGAGCCGCATCCCCTACAAAGAATACCCGCCCTGTTCGATAACTAGGAACCTGTCTGTGAGCGGTACCAAAATAGGTCAGCCACTTCGGATTCTTCACCTCATAAGAAACAGGAAGAATCCTGTTCATGCTCTCCTGCAATTCTTCCAGGGAGAGACTATCCTTTTGGGGGAGACCCTGCTTGGCCCGGTCCATCCCTACCACGCGGTAACTACCGTCTGCATAAGGAAAGAAAGCGATGGCGCCGTGGTCGTTAAGGGTCATATCAATGTAAATCTCGTTAAAGTCAGGAATATCTACATCCCCAAGGAAAAAGGTGAACCCTTCATCTTTACCGATAAAATCGACACCCAGGTCTTTACGGACTTTACTATGAACCCCATCACAGGAAATTAAGTACTTGGCAAAATAGTTTTTAAGTTCACCCTCATGTTTCGCAGTGACATAAACGCCTTGATCAGACTGGAGAACTTCTACCACTTCATGTTCACGCTCGACCGTACCTCCTGAAGATTCTAAATGATCTTCTAAAATAGCTTCTGTCTCACTTTGAGGGATAATGAACAAATAAGGATATCTGCTTTTAATGTGGTAAAGTTCGACCAGAGATGGTTTTTCTCCCCCTAAGTGAAGTTTCGCCCCAGGTCCGGGATATCCCTTTTTTAAGAAAGATTTGTGAATACCTAACAACTCAAACATTTCAAGCGTTCTTGCCTGGATGCCCAGCGCTTTCGACAAATCGGAGGGTTCTGCTTTCTTTTCTAAACAGATGAAATCCACTTCTCTTTTCTGTAATTCATTGGCTGCCATAAGTCCTGAAGGGCCTGCTCCAATAATGAGTACATCGGTTTCGATAACGGAACTCATAAACAGCGCTCCTTTCCTTCGTTTATATAATGAACTCTGATTGCTTGTTTACATTACAATAGTCATTCCGGAGTTAAGTTAATCTTTCAAGCCAATTTAAACCACACCCATCAATTCCTTCGCTTCCGGTCATAATCAGCTCGTACACATGTCATAGTACGATACCCGTAATCCACACCCTCATGCACAGCGTGACACATCCAAACACATACCATATTTATACATATCCTAACGCTAAAGTAAAAACCCCTTTAAGCCATATACGGTTAAAAGGGGTTCTGTAAAGCCTATGTACAAGTTTCGTGAGCCTTTTTCCATCCCATTTCACTCGGATGTTCTATCGTCCAGTATCGTAATTTTGCGATTTCCGCTGATTAAACTCCTTAAGCGAGGATCTACCTTTCTCGCTCTCCATATAATTTGAGAGAAGTTTGCCGGGGTGAATTTGTAGTGATCGATCAAGTATTGCTCAAATGCTTCATGATCCACTTGATTATGATGTTCCTTTGCATAATTAATTAGAATACGGGTCAATTCCTTATAACTCATACTCTTATTCGAATCTTTTGATAAGGCTTCAGAGTTCGTGGACAGAATATAATCATGCTTGGACGTTTCTTTTGGTTGATCTTCCTTATAATGATTTGTTGTTTTCTCTATTAAAAGATCAGCAGGAATATTCGCACCGTATCCCCTTAAATCTTCATCCGTCTCGGCAAGTGTCTTTAAAATAGCGGACGTATCCGGATCCTCATTTCTCTCATCCAGACGTTCCAGGCGTCGTATTAAATCCTGCTGTTCGTCCGTAAGCTTCTCGATCATTTCCCTTAGATGCTTTTTCTCTTCTAGTATATTCTCTAAACGCATAGCTATCGCTTGTTTTAATGTAAACATGCGCAGGGGCCTCCTTTAAACGTACCACTTATAGAATCATGATAGCATATGAAAAAGGAAGGATATTCTAATATATCTCAGATATCCTAAAATTGATAAAAAAGTTGCTGTTATTGATCGTGATTTCCCCTATTTCCAAACGTTAAAAACAGGTTTTCACGTAAAAACACGAGTAGTTCTGCCCAGTAAAGTAAAAGACGTGGGGGGAAGTCGCGAAATTCTCTGGCCGGATTGTAGAGATGTTTTCCCAGAAGGCTGTGTTAGCTTTTTGTATTGATATTCCCAGCAAAAAACTTCCAATATCATGGAAGTTCTTCTTTTTATATTGGGGTTATTGAACTGGCATCCTCGATACTTTAATTAGAAATATATTTACTTCGTAGCTTTTTTTGATTTACATAATGTAAGAACTATGGTTAAAACAAATATAACTGTAGAAAAAATGGCTTTAGAGCTCTCTCCAATTTCAACTAATCACCGAATTGTTACGGAATTAAAACAAGATGATGGGATGTATATTGCTCTCGTAAAGGTAGGAGCAATGTGGGTTAACACTATTCAATTATCTCATTCTACTTCGCATCTAAAAAAAGGGGAAGAAGTTGGCTTCTTTAACTTTGGTTCGACCGTTGTGCTATTGTTCGAAAAAAGAAAGGTTAGTCTTAATGAAAAGTTAAAGCGCGAATCCTTTATTAGGGTTGGAGAGCCTTTGGCGAATAAAATAGATGTTAAATTCCACACTTCTGTTTAAGATAATATAGAGGATGGATCTTTGAAATAATCCCCACTTATTAACAGAGATAGACTTTCCACCAAGCTCATACTGCTTGGTAACGACAGCCTCTCCGGGAGAGTGGATTCGAGGATAATCTTGCGGACTAAGATAAACTGAAAACCCCCACATACAAAAGACGCTTACATATGAATATATAAGCGTCTTTTATAGAGGAATTTTTAAACCCCCCATATAAATGCTCTGCTATAACTACATTTCTTCTATTATTGATCGAATCATGTGTTTTGAATCATATTCATAACCCGAATGAGGCACAATCACCGGTACGTCAGGAAATAATGTTCCGTTTATCTCTTCAATAGTAAATCCTTTCTTATACAGCATCTGCACTTGTTCGCTCAACCCTTCCAGATAGCTAAGTTTCTTTCTCATAGCTGATTTCCCATCCTGTATGTATCCTGCATGCTGGCAGTACATCTCTTGAAAATCGAATTGGAGAATGTTTCTGATGGATCGAATCATAACAGGGACGGATTCATCTTCCATAATGACCTTGGGTTTTGGATGTATGAACAGATCTCCCGAAAACAGTCTCCCATGTCCCTTATCAAATAATGCCATATGGTTCTTTTCATGCCCCGGTGTATGTATCAGTTCATATGAATGATTCATAGATTCTATGGTTTCACCAAACGGCCAAGGTGAGAATGGCTCTCGCCCTCCCCATATGCGCTTTCTGTACAAAGGAAGATCTGCTTCAACCTTACACCCAGTAATTGCTTCTTTTTTTATATATACAGGAATGTTCAATTCTGTTTGCAGCCACTTCGCTGTGCCTGTGTGATCCTCGTGAGGATGGGTAATGCTCACAAAATCAATAGGGGTTTCCTGATAGAAAGATTTAAAATCTTCAAGCATCCGCGAAGCTCCCGTATCAACCAGCATCCCATCTATATAAAATATATAAACGGACATGGAAAAATTTCCGCGTCTTACGTTTCCTAATACAGAGGTTACTTCACCATGATGACCAACTTTCATTTGACAACACTCCCTCAAATAAAGCGCTTTCTTGTAATTTTATCAAATATTTACCACAAAATAGAGAGATAACCTTTTACTCACCAGTATCTTGAAATTGAGTTTCCACAAACCTGCCCAATTCTTTAATAAAGAAAAGGCAACTATTCTTATCGAATAATCGCCCCTTTACATTAAGACTTGAAATCGAGTTAAATTAAACAAAGAGGTTCATTTTATGTAAAAATTATTCTTTATTTTTCTTCCCCATAAAGTAAATTTGCAAATAGCAAAATAAGGTAGCTATAACGACCGCACTTACCCGTTCTGCTAAACTATAATCAAATATTGGACCCAATAATAAAATTACCCCGGTAAGAAAAATAGGTGGTCCTAATACTTTTAGTATAATCAATAAATAACCCTTCCTCACTTCATCTTTACAGGTCTTCATTTAAACTACCCCGAACCAGTAAAAAGATAGCAATTTCAATATTAAAGAATAGCGACCAAAGTTCTGAGTCTAATCACTCTCTTTATTACCTCTACGCTTAAAAGTATTCTTTACTGCAATCCATATTCCAACCACTGCAATCAAGCACTTAATAAGCAAAGAACCTCCATCATCCATGTAATCCGTAATACCAATAAATAAGATTATTATCGTAGCAATAATTCCTATAGGTAAAACAACACTTCTTTTATCCAAAGTATAACCACCCTAAGTATATTAATAGAGTACGTTCCCTTAGAACTACAAAACAAACCATACTTGGATTAAAATCCCATAAACTAGGAAAATAAAGGCTGGAAAGACCTAAATAGAATGAAGATCCTAAAAAAACTCAGAAACATTACTATACATTTTCTACAGATTACTCAACAATAAAGCGATTGCTCTTATTGAACAATCGCTCCCGTTTGTTTAATTAGACGTTTCAATTTGTTTCCTTTTTTTAATAGCAAGTAGGTGAAATTCAGCATTAACTTCCCTGTACTCAGTATAAGTATCAGTTAATGTTTCCCATTCATATGGAGACTCATTAATAATTTTTTTCAAAGTCTTTTCACGTTCATCTCCTTTTAAAATACAGTTTACAAAAACTCCGCCTTCTTTGAGTTGAATTAGTACTTTATTTACAAATTCGGTCTCTTTATGTAAATCATTTTTATAAAAATGTAACATTGAATCTAATAATACAATGTCAATGTCCTTGGATATCGGGAAATCATATACGTTATCTACTATACCTTCAACGTTTATATTTCTTTTTTTAGCTTCCTCATTAAGCTGATTTATCCCGACTGTTGAATGGTCAATTCCCATAACTTTGTATCCTAATTCTCCAATAAACAATGAATCTCTTCCTTGCCCACAGCCTAAATCAAGAACAATACCTTTAGGTTTATAATTTGTGAAAAAATCAATGAGACCTGGATATGGATTTCCAAAATAATTAAGCTCTTGGTAATAGTCGTCGTATGCTACTTTTTTCAATAAAATCAACCTCCCCTATAATAAATCCCGTCTCTATTAACATAGTTCATTATTCTGCCCCTTATATGTGATATCAGCGCGATTCCTTATTAGGGAAAACGCCCCCGATGCGTGAAGAATTGATTTCAAGATATTCTTTCTTACAAATATACTTATTTTATATGCTATTAAGAATTGATATTCTATTGAAGTCGTTCTGGATTATCTACATACCACTCTAGAATATAACCACATTTAGCACAATACATCGAACTAATTGGAGAAGATTGACTCCTTTGATTCTCTATTGGAAACATATGTACTACACCAAATGATGAATTTACAATTCCTTTTTTTAATTCTTTATTGTCACATTTCGGGCATTTATCCACTGAGGACATTTTTTCTTCCTCCTTATTCATTAACACCTAATTCTCCTAACCTAATTACGAAATAAGACAGTTTTAGTTTAAATACAGTAATTATCTTGAAATCTGATGCTATACACTTCGGCACGTTAGCAAAAAAGCGATTGCTCTAAGTGAACAATCGCCCCCCTTTACTGGAAGACTTGATTTCGATATAACTTGGAGCACAACTTAAAATAACGTCCCGATAGCCTTTTACACCTTAATATAAACTCCAATCCATGATCTTATAAAGTCTAGACCACAAATCATCCACTTTTATTACTTGAAAAAGGTCGAAAGTATTGGCAGCAGTTTTTTTCCATTAACCATGTGGTCTTGCTTGGCGAGTTGTACAAACCTTGCATTTGGAATTGCCTTTGTTAATCTACGACCAACATCATATATTGAGGCCGGGCTTTTTTCGCCAACGATTATTTGCGTAGGTATGGAAATTCGAGTAGCTCGTTCAACGGGTGGCATATCCTGAGTTAGAGTAATATCATAAGCAAGGGTTGGAGCTAAAGCTTTCGTAGTTCTCCATCCAGGAAATAACGGCAGCATTAAAACAAATACTTTGGGCATCCCAATCCCCTTTAAAAAGGTAATCATTGCTTCTGCATTTTTCTCGTTATCGAGAAGTTTGTGTATTTTTTGGCTTAATTGTTTGTATTCGGCTTTTTCTTTCTCGTCACGTACATATGGCGCATCATACATCGTTACTTTTTGCACTTTGTTGCCAAGTCGAAGTGCTGCCTCAAGTGCGATTACAGCACCAGAAGAATGGCCATACAAATACGCCTTGCCGCCTGCCGTATCAATCATTGCTTCGATATCTTCAATTTCACGTTCTATAGTATAAGGCAGTGTGTTACCACTATCGCCGCGTCCACGGCGGTCATAATTGTAAACAGTGAATTCTGTGGCAAATATTTTGGCATCTCGCACTATGGGCTTAAATGAGCGATGGCAGCTTGCTCCCGTAATGTAAATGAGCGCTGGGCCACTACCGTAAACATCGTACGCCAAGGTTGTGCCGTCTTTAGACTGGGTTGTTTTCATATATATCACCTTTTCCCTCAAAAAATAGATGAATTTCACCCACATACATTTGCCAACATTTCAATCAATATTCTACCAATACATACATTAAATTACATAAATATTAATTTCTACATCACCAATAAATTTCCTTCTTTAATTCAATAAAGCTGGTTGTTGAAAGGTAATCAGACCATAATCATTATCTTAACTACTCTGTTAGCACAATAAGAGATAGTCACTATGCAGCTATCATCCCCTTAAACGGAAGACTTATTTCCGAGGTATCTTGAAGCAGATTTCAAACTAAAGCACCCGTTATATAAAAGGATTAAATTACGTTGGCATTGAAGTATATATTAAATAATCAAGAGCGTTTCTTGGTTAAAATAAAAAACTAAAGGAGTATTCTAATGAATAATATTTTTGAGATCACGTACACGGATGAGATATTAAATCGTATCGAAAACTTAAATGTAGATTCACAACCAAAGTGGGGAAAAATGGATGTCTCTCAAATGTTAGCTCATTGCTCAGCTTTCCAAGATATCGCAATGGGATACTCTTTACCCCCAAGAGGTTGGTTAGGGTTATTAGTAGGTAGATTTGCAAAACCCATCTTCTATAATGACAAACCTTTAGACCACAACATGTCGACTATTCCAACCATTTTAATTACAAGTAAAAGAGATTTTGATATAGAAAGAGAAAAACTGAAACAAAAAATAATAATATTTCAAAAGAATGGACAAGAGGCTTGTGCAGATCATCCACATCCTTTTTTCGGAAAACTTACTTCCGAGCAATGGGGAAAAGGAATCTACAAGCATCTTGACCACCATTTAAAACAATTTGGTGTTTAGTGACAGGAGTTTAAATACATCGTACCATCTTAAAATAACCTGCTTTGTTAGTTAAATAGACTAATGCCCTGATATTCCTTGTGCTTATGTAATAAAGGCTAAGGCTCTATTGAACAATCGCCCCCTCGTATATTATTATTAACCAGATTTTTTCTGGTTTTTAAATCCATCATACCTTTATCCAAAGGTATAATGGGGTTAAATCAGATTGAGGTTGTCGCTCTGCCCCCTTGAAGCATTGTCTTCGTGCTAAAGACTGACACCTCTTTCTTTATAGAACTATTCGTATGAGCTGGATGGTACATCGTTGCCGTATATCTAACGAGGTTGAGTATCTATAAAGGTAAGAGGTCTCCTTTCATCTGATTAATATTATGTGGGTGGGATCGTTGATGATTTATCTTGGTATTGATATTGGAAAACGTCATCATGAAGCCGGATTAATCAATGAAAGTGGGAACCCTATTGGGAAAACCATTCGGTTTGCTAATTCCAAAAAGGGTAGTGAAAAGCTTCTGAATTTCTTAAACCAACACCAGGTGACACCTGAGAATTGTGCTTGTGGAATGGAAGCCACAGGTCACTATTGGTTATCTCTCTTTTCTTTCCTTTATCAACTTGGATACAAAGTGACGTCTTTCAATCCTATGCAATCAGACGCCCTACGAAATTTTTATATTCGCAAAACCAAAACAGATATTAAAGATGCGTACTTAATTGCTCAAGTGATTCGCATCGACTCTCCAGAAGCGACCCCTTTTGTTCAAGAAGAACTCCTTCAACTCAGACACCTTGAGAGGCTTCGTTATGCTTTGGTAGACCAAAGCTCAGACGTTAAACGTAAGATCATTGCTTTACTAGATCAGGTTTTCCCTGAATATGAACAAGTATTTTCTGATGTATTTGGGTTATCTTCCACAGAAATTCTTTTAAACTATACCCTACCTGAAGACCTTCTTGAGATTGATACAGATCAAGCTAGCCGATGTCCTTTACCGTGTCAGTAAGGGACGGTACGGGATTACAAGAGCTCGTTGGAAAGCTGAACAATTGAAAGAAAGTGCCCAAAATACCTTTGGTATTTCCATAGGTACAGAGGCCTTTAAAATGCAAATCCATCTTCTCCTGGAACAAATAGCTCTTTTTGAAAAACAATTGGGTCAAATAGAGAAGGAATTAAAGGAACTCTCAGATCGTCAAAATCATTATTTAACAACCATAACAGGCGTGAATGATGTCACAGCGGCAGTCATTTTAGGTGAAGTTGGTTCCATTGATCGCTTCGAACATCCAAAACAATTAGTTGCTTTTGCCGGCCTTGATGCTTCCGTACACCAATCCGGTGACTTTAATAGATCTAAAACGAAGCTTTCTAAAAGAGGATCTCCTTACCTTAGACGTGCAATATGGCAAGCAGCATTCGTGGCTAGTTTTAAGGATCCTGCCCTATCCCTTTATTATCAGAAGTTACGCAAACGCGGGAAGGCTCACGGTACTGCGGTAGGTGCCGTAGCACGTAAATTGACACACATTATTTTTGCCATTTTAAGAGATCAGACGCCCTATGTCCCTCGCCCTCAAACCAATGAAGATTAACGACTTTTGTCGTTTTTATAATTTTATAAGTGAGGTTTATTTGGTATGCCAAATTTCATTTCAATGAGTTCACAAGAAGCATCTATTTAGTTACTTGACATTTTATAGCTGGTCTTTTCTATAAGATTCGAATTCAAGGTATTCTAAACATATACTGACTTGGCCAGCCTCCAATTTCATAATAACCGGCTACCCTTTACACTTACTGGCCTCGTTATTATCTCTTTTATGTTGGATTGGGAACCTCAAAATAGTAAGCTACTGAATAGATGTTTTTTGTATTGTCGTTGTCGTTGCTTTTCCAATTAAAATTCACTATATAAGTGATTTCCTCTCTCTTATCACCAGTGACTTCAATAACATTCTTATCTACTGTTTCTTGAATTCCAGTAGCGCCTTGTTGCTGATGATACAAAATTTGATCAGGCGAAGGGAAAGTATTTGGAATTCTAATTTCTATTTGATCGCCTATGTTAGCATCAATTTTCTTTGGTTTTATTTCTTTTTTTATTTTATCTAATGGGAAATAGTCATTACCCTCTGAACATTCAGCAGAAGTCTTACACTTCAGTTTATATTTCGCCTCATAAGCTTTATTGTTATAAATGAATTGCACTTTATCAAGTTGAACTACATCTATTTTGTCTGCTACTTGATTCGTACTATCTTTACTTGAGTTTTGAGACTCCTCCTTATTAGGAGTCCCTAGTGGAGAACACGCTCCTAAAGCAATTGTAACTAGCATAATAAAAATTAGCTTCTTCATTCTTAGTCTCCCTCTTTGGTAAGTAAAATTTTAATTATTAATTCACCGAAAAAAAGACAGCTCGAGATGTGGACTTAAGGACTCGGTAATTCAGATAAGCCCCCTACACATGAAAACCAGTACTGAGATAAATATGCTTATCCTAACAGAATTGATCCGAAATATAAGAAACTCATACTGAGAAAGACAAAAGAAAACGTGGTTATTGGTTTTGGTAATTTCCCTTTGAAATAAATCAACACTAAGCCGATCAATATATGAACAGCTATAAATAGGAAAATGAACATCTTATTCCGTCACCCCTAGCAATTTAAGACTCGATATCAAGATTATTTTGAAAAGGTAACTTTTACTCATTCTCTTCTTCATAATATTTTTCTAAAATTCGAACTCTTTTCTCTAACTTCTTATTTCTAACAGCAGCTTCTAAATATGCCCCGACTGCCACTGCAAATGCAAACCAAGATATTAACCAATCCAACTGATTTTCCCTCCGGTACAATATTTTATCTTATTACAGAAAAGCCCCCTTTACAGGAAGACTTGAATTCAAGATATTTTCTAGATTTACCTACTATTTATTAGGCGAGTGTTTATTTTCTACAATTTTAGATATTCCCGTAAGAAGCAACCCAATAGTAGCAATAATATAAGAAAAAAGATTACTTCCATTTAGTTCATTATCCATAATAGCTAAAGCTAGACCTCCAGCTGCAAACATTAAGAATCCCAGCCAAAATAATTTTCTATGTATCATACTTCACCTCCAGCAACGAATTCCCTTAAGATTTTCTATTCTAAAGAACCTGGGAGGCGCCATCATCCTTATTGAACAATAGCCCCCAATACATGAAGACTTGAAGTCAAGATAATATTTTATAGCTGAAGTGCCTACTTTTCCCTTACGCTCGGGACTAGGTCAGTAAACTTTATATTATTCCTTTTTTTGTTCGACGTTTCCTACTTTCCAAGCCAAGAATAATACGGAAGTAGTTAATATAAATGGTACGAAAATATTCATCTCCCACCCTCATTTCATTAAGATTTAAAACTCACCTATTATAATGTGATTTTTACTAATCTGAAGCAACCAACTCTGATTTTACATCCTGTTGTCTTCTTATTTACAGAAATTTATTTATAGAATTTAATTAGTTCAAATATACTTGCTAATAATAAAATTGGTAAATCACTTCCTTCTTGTGCATCGATGATTATCCTTCGAGGCGGTAATTTTCCATTAGTGGATATATATGCAATTTGCTTCCCACCTTTATAAAAATAAACCACGTTTTCATCTGCATTTTTAGTAACACTAAATTTATCTTCTTTATAAGAAAAAGATAAAATTTCATTAGATATCAATTTCTTGTCACCTTTTATCAAAAACTTTTCTTCACTATCATAGGTGTTTAATTTTACTTCCCATCTGCTTTGAACCAAATCTTTTCTCTCTCTTAACTTATGTATTCTTATATGTACATCACTATAAGCGTCTTCACTGGAAACATCTACAAAATAATTTGGAATAAATAACGATGCTAACATTTGAAAGACATTATCAAATTCCCTTTTTACAAAACCTACATAGTTAGTTTTCAAATCAATTACTTCTGCTTTTCTTGTCATTATCTTTATGGGATTTTCAAAATAAATTGCTTTAGTTCCTATCACTCCATCTCCTCCAGTTGCCTCCGCCTTTCCCTTGGTTAACCAATGACTAAAAACGATAAATAAAACAAAAATAACAATTGCAAACAACACGAACCAGCCAGGAACATATTGCCATCCATATGTCATTTAAAACCCACCTTTCTCCATAATTCTGCTCTGCCCGTTAGGAAAAAAACGATTGCTCATATCGAACAATCGCCCCCTATTGCTTAAGACTCAGTTTCGAGATAATCCACTCATTCTAAGAAATGGAGCAAATGCTCGTCTATTACTGAATATCAATTTTTTCTAATAGTTCTACATCACCATTAGTTTTAAATTCCACCAGCGCAATATTATTGATTTCTTGAGTGAAATTTTGAAGACTTTTATATTCACTTTTAAATCTATTCAAGTCTTCGTCTGATAAATCTTGCATAGCTAGAGTGATATGTGGCACCCAATTATCGGGTTCATATAGCTTAAAAACTTTGTCACAATGTCTCTTCATAAGATTATTAAGAGCGTTATGTAATTCTTTTAGACTGTGCTTTTTATCAACACTTAAATAAACTACATTAGATGTATTTTCAAAATAACCAATTCCTTGAGTTTCAAATTCAAATGAACGAACCTTTTTACATAATACTCTCAAATCCTCTATTAAAGAGTTTATGTCTTCACAACTCCCCCCTTGAAAGCCAAGGTTGGGATAGTCAAAAGATTGGACGCCTACAGAATTGTATTCTTCCTCAAAAACATTCCAAAATTCAAGCACCTTTTGCTTACCTTGTCCGGTCAATAATGTAGCTAGGCCTATGGTTTTAGTCACCTTTATTCTCCTCTACTAATTAATTCGACTATCTTATAAAGTGTTGGGCAAATTTCACAATACCACCCTAATGAAAAGACTTTATTAAGCAATCGCCCCCTTTAACGGAAGAATTTAATTCGAGACATTTCCATCACTATAACTATTAAGAAAACCTACCTTAATAAACCAAATGACTCTATTTTCCAGGCTGAATAAATTTCTTTTTAGTGTCTTGAGTTATGTAGATTGTTTTCTGAGAGTAAAAGTTGCATACTAATCAATCATCACTTTTCTTTAATTGCCTTTGAATATAAGCTTGAATTAAAGCCACCACCAAACCTATGACAGCTAAAGTATTTACAGCCACGTAGGGATATTCATTTTGGACATTAACAATTACGATTATTGCCATCATTATAGTAACAATAATTACTTGTGTAATAACCAAATTCCTTTTCATTTCTATCCCACCTTCTCTTTAAAATCTGCTTTAAACTTGATTGCTCCGTTAGATTATAAGCGATAGCTTTTCCCACTGTGCAGCTATAGCCCCAGTTAACGTAAGACTTGAATTCGAGATATAAAAGAAGAACACTAACTACTAATGCATCATTCTGTTTATAATAATACACTCCATTTATTTCTTCTTTTCTTCATCATCTTTTATAAGCTCGATGTAAGAAAATACCCCTATTATTATTATTGGAACCCATATCACCCAGTTCAAATGACCACCGCCTCTATTTATAAATAACAAAACACACTACCACTTTCATAAATAGGTTTCAACACCCTTGTATAAAATACGAACAGCCCTTTTTAAAGTTCCAAAAATCATCCACTTTTTAAATATCATCTCGAAACTGAGTCTTCAACTAACCTGGCCAAAACAATAAAAAGGCAATTCTTCTGTTAAAGAATTGCCCCCTTTACAGGAAGACTTGAATTCGAGATATAGAAGCAGATTACTAACTAATACTACATTATGTTTATAATTCCACGCACCCTTTACTTCTTCTTTTTATTCATCATCTCTAAATAGAGCGATGTAAGAAAACATCCATACTATTATTATTGGAACCCATATCAACCAGTTCACCTTATCACCTCTTCTATATTAAAAATAATGCTTTTTACAGATTGTTAAATAAAGTGAATTTTATGTATTAAAGGCGAGCACTTTTTTAAGTAATCGCCCCCTTTTCTTGATGACTCGAATTCGAGATACTTTGGATTTAATATTTTCAACTAACAAAACCGCCCTCAGCCGATGATTAAATCTAAAACCGCCATCCCAAATACGAGAGAAAGCGCAGCTATGCAAACCATTGAGTATATCCTACTTTTTCCTTTAGTAGGCATCTCTATGAACTCTTGAATTATCATTGCTGGAGCTAAAAACAGCCATACACTCATCCACCACGAAAAAGGCCTATCAGTAAATAATCCCATTAGACACAATAGAACCGCGATTAATAACAAACTTTTACTTATGTACTTTGCTTTCTTTTGCATATGCCCTCCTAACGGAATAAAATCTCCATTTAAAGTAACAGAAAACACCTTCTTATAAGAAAGACTTAATTATTTTTATTTAATTCTATAGCCAATAAATCTTCTAGTATTGCGGAAGCGAACGTTTCGCTATCATGCCATTTAGTTTTAAAAGTTCCACAACTCTTATTGAGTAATCGCCCCCTATTCTGGAAGACTTGATTTCGAGATATCTTGCAGTATATCTTAAGCTACCGCGCCAGTTTCTTAAACAATAATTAAAATAGAAAGAAAATAACTCCCCCAAATAATAATGAGAAAAATATTGGTATGACGCAACCAATACCAATACACCCTTCAAAAATATTTTGAAAGAAAGAACGAATTTTATCCCTTTTTGTCTCCTTATGGGTAGTCAATTTAGACACAAATTTGCACATCCTTAATAAATCCACAACAGGACTTTTTAATCCTCATTCTTCCTCTTTTCCTGTTCAACTATTCTGCTCCATTAATTCAATAAGCGATAGCCAATGTGCAGCAATAGCCCCATTTACAGAAAGACTCGAAGTTGAGATAAATCATAAAAATTCTATTACTTAATTCATCAGTTAGGTTAAATTAGGGTAGCTATAATTCCGCTAATTCCTATTAACACAAAGACTATCCCGGCGATTTTTGTAGACCAAATAAAAAATGTAGAAGGTCCATCTGCGCTCTTTGATTTCCAACTTTCTCCGATTAACCACCAATAATATGGTGAAGAAATTCCCCAAACACCCATTAATAAGAAGAAAATACTTATAAATATAGAAAATCACCTCTTCTTTACGGTCTTCTCCTCGTACTACCCCCAACTTAAACAGAAGAATATTCTTATTGAACAATTGCCCCCATATCCGGAAGACTCGAAACCGAGATACTTTGGATTTAATACCTTCAACTAACACAACCGCCCTCAGCCGATGACTAAATCTAAAACCGCCATCCCAAATAGGAGAGAAAACGCAACTATGGAAACCATTGAGTATATCCTACTTTTTCCTTTTGCAGGCATCTCTATAAACTCTTGAATTATCATAGCTGGAGCTAAAAACAACCATACGTTTATCCACGAAAAGGGACTATCAGTAAATAATCCCACCAAACAGAATAGAACTGCGATTAATGCCAAACTTTTACTTATGTACTTTGCTTTCTTTTGCATATGCCCTCCTAACTGAATAAAATCTCCATTAAAAGTAACAAAACCACCTTCTTATAAGAAAGCCTTAATTATTTTTATTTAATTCTATATCCAATTAATCTTCTAGTATTGTGGAAGCGAACGTTTCGCTATCCTGCCATTTAGTTTTAAAAGGTCCACCACTCTTATTGAGTAATCGCCCCCGTTCACGGAAAACGCGAATTCAATATTCCTTCAGGACGCCCTGTTAGTTAAAATTATTAACTTTTGGAGATTTCAGTAAAAGCAAATAGCAAACCATTAATAATCCTATAGGTATACTCATTTCCCATTTTATCGAGTCACCCAATATCGTACTGTAATAAATCAACACTAATATACTTAGAATAAAAATAGCATTTGATAAGGTATTTATAAAATTGAATGTTTTCGTGGATATTTTCACGCATAATCCCTCCTTTAGCAACTTGCATAATCTAATTATTCATACGATTTAATAATAAATTCGTTTCAAAATCCTCTATTATCTCGAAACTGAGTCTTCAACTAACCTGCCCTTCGTATTATAAGGTTAACCAGAATTCTAGATATTTCTGGTTGACCATTTTTAATATGGTCTTATTATTACAGTAGCCAGGGTAGAACGCCCCTGCCCGTGGGACTTAGATCCCGTCCTGGTAAACCGTTCACCCCCTACT